>DATCVI010000108.1:0-53924 GCA_036566925.1 Stenotrophomonas sp. | reverse complement strand
CCAAGGTCTACGCCGGCGGCGATGTGGTGCGCGGTGCCGACCTGGTGGTGACGGCGGTGGCCGAAGGCCGCGATGCGGCTGCGAGCATCGTGCAGTGGCTGGGGGTCGAAGCGCTGCCGCGCAATAGCGTGGCGGCGTAATTGTAGGAGGCGCTTCAGCCCCGATGCTTTGCTGGTAAAGCCCGTCCTACAGTGAATCAACCGATGCGTTCGCCGTCCTCTTTGAAGAACGGCGTCGCCAGCGGCGGCAGGATCTGCAGCGCAACCTCCGAGGGCCGGCACAGGCGCGTGCCCAGCGCGGTACGCACGAAGGGCCGGTTGATCAGCACCGGCTCGGCCAGCATGGCGTCGAGCAGGGCTTCATCGTCCAGCGATAGATCGTCCAGGCCGCGTTCGCGATAGGCCGGTTCCTTGGCACGGATCGCTTCGCGCACGCTCAGGCCCGCGGCGGCAATGGTGGCGCGCAAGGTGGCGCGGTCCGGGGTGTCGCGCAGGTATTCGATTACCGTCGGCGCCAGCCCGGCGTGGCGCAGCAGCGCCAACACGTTGCGCGAAGTGCCGCAGCGCGGGTTGTGCCAGATCACGGCGTCAGTAGCGTCAGCAAGAGGCATGGCCATCTCCGAATGCGGTGGGGCGTGGGCGGATAGGGTCGCAGTTGGGCCGGCTAAATGCGATCTCCTGCACATCTCCGCACATCGGCGCCCGATCTGTATGCATCGCTAACACTTTGGCCTATACCGTAGCGGTCAGCGCGGGCCCGCACCGCGCACCCGGCGTCCCCCCAACCGGAGCAATGCCATGTCCTTGATGTCGCGTAGCCTCCCGTGGCTGTTAGGCACGGCCCTCATCCTTACTGCGCTGCCCGGCCACAGCCAGGAGCGCGTACTGCGCTACGCCGGGGTAAACCTTGCCGGCGCCGAGTTCAATTCCGCCAAACGCCCGGGCACGTTGTACAAGGACTACACCTACCCGGCGGGAACCGACTACGCCTATTTCGCCGGCCAGCACATGAACATCGTGCGCCTTCCCTTCCTGTGGGAACGCCTGCAACCCACACCCAACGGCGAGCTCGATGCCGTCCAGCTGCAGCTGATCCAGAAGGCCGTCGCCCAGGCCAAGGCGCAGAACCAGCACATCATTCTCGACGTGCACAACTACGCCAAGTACCAGGGCGTGCGCCTGGGCAATGAAGGCGCGCCAGGCAGCTTGCTGGCGGATCTGTGGAAGCGCCTGGCCACGGTATTCAAGGACGACGATGCGGTCATCTTCGGCCTGATGAACGAGCCCAACGCGATCGATGCCTCGGTGTGGGCACCGATCGCTCAAGCCTCGATCGACGCGATCCGCGCCACCGGCGCGCGCAACCTGGTCCTGGTGCCGGGCACCGCCTACACCGGTGCGCACAGCTGGGCCAGCAGCAGCTATGGCACGCCGAACGCGACGGCGCTGGCGTCGATCAACGACCCCGCCAACAACCTCGCGGTCGAAGTCCACCAGTACCTGGACAAGGACTACAGCGGCACCAGTGGCGAATGCGTCAGCGCCACCATTGGCGTGGACAAGCTGCGCGGCTTCACCGCGTGGCTGCGCCAGCAAGGCAAACGCGGGTTCCTCGGCGAGTTTGCCGGCGGCACGAGCGAGACTTGCCTGCAGGCGCTGGATGGCATGCTCGGCTTCATGGAGCAGAACGCGGATGTGTGGCTGGGCTGGACCTACTGGGCCGCCGGCAGCTGGTGGCCGCCGACCTATCCTTTCACCGTGCAGCCCGGCAAGGACGGCAGCAACAAGGCGCAGATGGCAGTGCTCGCCAAGCATGCGGCCGAGGCCACCAAGTAATCGCCAGCCAAGGCCGTGCCAACCGCCCCCGGCCGACATAGACTGGCGGCCAGGGGCACTTGCGGGAATCACACATGCGGCTGGGACTGGCGGCCAATCGGCTGCATCACGAGGGCGACGAGGCAGCGCTGTTTCGATGGTTGCGCGCCTGCGAAGACGGGATCCGCGAACTGCAGCTCGGCCTGCACGCCGTGGGCCGCACTTATGACGCGATCGAGCGCGCCGGCCTGCTGCGGGATTTCGCCGGCTTGCGGCGTTATCCCAATGGCCGCGAAGGTGGCCTGATGAAGCTGGTGGCCGAGGTGGTAGGCCTGGAAGGCGGGGCGCGTACGCTCGACGGCGCGATCTACCTGATTGATCCGGTCGATCCCTCGTCGATCTTCCCCGAAGCCATCGCCCTGAAGCGCCAGTGCGTCATCCACGGCAAGCCCTTCATCTCCACCGTGGCCTCGGCGCGCGACTGGGTCGAGATCGAGCGCATCCACGCCAGTCTGCCGGCCGATGCCGGCGCCGACGACCTGCATGCCTTCGACCAGCACACGCTTGCGCTGATTGCCCACGACGCCATGAAGCCGCAGATGCTGGCGTTCGCCGCCGAGCATTTCGAGCTGCTCTCGCGCTTTGCCCACCGCGTGGGCACCGGCACGACCGGCCAGCGCCTCAACGAACTGGCCTGGAGCCGCGGCTGGCCGCAGGACCAGGCCTGGGTGCATCGTTACCAGAGCGGCCCGATGGGCGGCGACGCCCAGATTGCCGACCTGGTGCTGCAACAGCGCTGCCAGCGCGCGATCTTCTTCGAAGACCCGCACGTGGCGCGCCAGCACGAGGCCGACATCCAGCTGCTGGAGCGGGCGGTCACTACCGTCACCGACCATGCGGTCTGCATCACCACGCCGGTGGTCGCCCGGCGCTGGGCCGAAGCGGCGGCACGTCGCGCACAGGGCCTGCGCCGGCACTGACGGCCGCGGCCGGTCACCGGCCTGTCATCGGCAACCGCAACACTCCCCGCGCTTTGTTATCCCTCGGGGGGATCCATGTTGCGTTCGCTGTTTTGCCTGGCACTGGCCACCGGCCTGTGCTTCACCTCATCGCTGCACGCCCAGGAGCCCGAGCGGCTGCGGGTGCATGGTTCAAACACGGTCGGTGCGCGCTTGATGCCGGCGCTGGTCGAATCCTGGCTCGATGCCATGGGTTACGAGCAGGTGCGCAAAGTCGAAATCAGCGGCAGCCTGACCGAGATCCACGGCGTACGCGACGAGGAACCGTTGATCGTGGAGATCAGCCGGCGCGGGTCGGCGGCGGGCATGCAGGCGCTGATCCGTGGCGATGCCGAGCTGGCGATGCTGGCGCGCGCGCCGACTGCGGCCGAGCATTCGGCAGGCTGGCAGCTCGGCGAATTGAGTTCGCCAGACCAGCAATTCGTGCTCGCGCTCAATGGCGCGCAAGTGGCGGTGGCAACCGCCAACCCGGTGAAGACGCTCAGCGTGTCGCAGCTGCGTGCCTTGCTGTCCGGCGAGGCGCGCGATTGGGCCCAGCTTGGCGGCCGTGCGGGCGAGGTGCATCTGCTGTGTGGGCCGGCCGGCTCGGGCCTGGACGACTTCCTGGCCAGCCGCGTGATGCAGGGCGCGGCGATCAAGGGTTGCACGCGGCGTTTGCCGACACTGGCCGAGGCGGCGCGTGCGGCGGGGCTTGATCCGCAGGCGGTAGCGCTGGTCGAGCTGGTGACGCCGCTGCCGGTGAACGCGCGCGCGCTGGCGCTGGCCGAAGGTGGAATCGCCGTGGCACCGACGCCGGTCAACCTGCGCAGCGAGGACTATCCGCTGGTGCAACGCTATAGCGTCTATGGCGGCCAGATGATGTCCGCGCTCGGCCGCAGCCTGGCGTTGTACCTGATCTCGCCGCCGGCGCAGCGCGTGGTCGCCGCGCAAGGGTTGATGGCGATGTCTCTGCCCAGGCAAACCACCGAAGCGGTGCCGACCACCAGCCCGGTGCCCTATCGCGAGGCGGTGGCCGGCGCTACCCGGCTGCCGCTGAGCGTGCGTTTCAACTTGCGCTCGCTGAGCACGATGTTCGAAGGCGGCTCGGCACAGGACCTGGAGCGCCTGGTGGCCTACATGCAACTGCCGCAGAACAAGGGCCGCGCACTGGCGGTGGTCGGCTTTGCCAACGGCGATCCGGCCAACAAGTTGTTCCCCACCATCGCCAGCAATGACCGCGCCGACATCATCGCCGGCTACCTCGCCCAGCACGGCATTGTGGTCCAGCGCGCGCGCGGGCTGGGCGCCTTGCGTCCGTTGGTTGGCGAGGGAGATGCGCGGGCACGCGAGCGCAACGAGCGAGTGGAAATCTGGATGTTGTGAAGGCAGCGCGACCTGCCTGAATCGGGTCCGAGCCGGCCCTGAACCCTGGCCGCGCCAATCCCGCTGTTTTCACTCGGCGGCGATCCGGCGCGGACCACGATGGCGTCACTTCATCACAGGAGAACGCCATGCGCGCAACATCCATCACCCGCACCCCGCTGCTCCTGGCCATGGGCCTGGCCAGCCTGGGATTTGCGGCAGGAGCCGCAGCCAAGCCGCCGGCCGAGCAAGGTTCGCCGAAGGCGCTGACGTCCGGCGAGATCACCTCGATGTTGACGGCTCAGGGCTATCGCGATGTACACGACGTCGAATTCGAAGACGGCGTGTGGAAGGCCGATGCCAAGAGCGGCGACGGCAAGCATGTAGACCTGAAGATCGATCCAGCCACCGGCCGCGTGTACCCGGATGAGGTGGCTTCACCGATGAGCGAGGACGACGTGCGTGCCGCGTTGTCCGCCGCCGGTTATTCGGATGTGCGTGATCTCGATTTCGACGATGGCCTGTGGAAAGGCCATGCGGAGAATGCCGCCGGCAAGGATATGAAGGTGCAGGTCGATCCGAAGAACGGCAAGGTGGTTGCGGCCGAGCGCGACTAATCACCACGGTCACAACGCAGAAGGCCTCCCAAGCGGGAGGCCTTCTGTTGTCGCGCGAAGAAGCGCTTAGCGCTTGGCCGCTTCGGCCTTGGGCTCGGCTGCCGGGGCCTTCCCCGCAACCTTCATCATGCGGTCGCGTGCGGCCTTGAAGGCGTTGCCTTCGTACCAGTTCGGCCATTGCTCGCCGCCGGCCAGTTCCTTGCCAACGCCGTACACCGCCTCGAGGTCTTCCACGGTGCCATCGAGCTTCCAGGTGGCCGCGTCGTATTCGTCCTTCGGCCCGTGATAGCGGTTCTTGCCGTAGTCTTCGGCCGCCTTGCGGCCTGCCTCCATGCCGCCTTCGCGCAGGTCTTCGCCGCCATCGGTGTACAAGGCCGGCACGCCGGCCTTGGCGAAGTTGAAGTGGTCGGAGCGGAAATACGAGCCGTTCTGCGGCGAGGCTTCCGAGTGCAGTACGCGGCCCTGCATTGCCACGATCGGCTTGAGGATGTCTTCCAGCTGCGAGCTGCCGTAGCCCACCACCGTCATGTCCTTGGCGCGGCCGGACACCGACATCGCGTCGATGTTGACCACCCCGGCGATCTTGTCCAGCGGGAAGGTCGGGTGGGCGACGTAGTACTTGGAGCCGAGCAGGCCCGACTCTTCCAGCGTCACCGCCACGAACACCACCGAGCGCTGCGGCGGCGGCGACTGGTGGGCGAACGCGTCGGCGATTTCGAGGATGCCGGCCACACCGGTGGCGTTGTCCACCGCACCGTTGTAGATGTTGTCGCCCGGCTCACCATCGTGCTTGCCCAGGTGGTCCCAGTGCGCCATGTACAGCACGGCTTCTTCCGGACGGGTGCTTCCCGGCAACACACCGACGACATTGCGCGACTGCTTCTCGGCAATCTGGCTCTTGAGGTCCACCGACCACTTGGCCTTCAGCGGCACCGGCTTGAAGCCGCGCTTGCTGGCGTCCTTGTAGGCCTGGGCCAGATCGATCCCGGCATCGGCGAACAGCTGCTTGGCGGTAGCGGCGGAGATCCAGCCCTGCACCGGCAGGCGCGGGTCCGGGTCATCCTTGGCCGGCAGGTCGTATTGCGGGCCGGCCCAGGAGTTGCGCACTACGTCCCAGCCATAGCTTGCACCGGCGTCGTCATGCACGATCAACGCGGCGGCCGCACCCTTGCGCGCGGCCTCCTCGAACTTGTAGGTCCAGCGCCCGTAGTAGGTCATGCGCTTGCCTTCGAACAACTTGCTGTCGCCAGTGTGGAAGCCGGGGTCGTTGACGAACATCACCACCGTCTTGCCCTTCCAGTCCTGGTCGGCGTAGTCGTTCCACTTCTGCTCGGGCGCATCGACGCCATAGCCGACGAACACCAGTTCGCTGTTGTCGATCTTCACTTCCGGCTGGCCGCTGCGGGTGCCAACCACGATGTCGGTGCCGAACTTCAAGTCGCGCGCGGCGCCAGCGGATTCCAAGCGCGGCACGGTGTGCTCGTCGGCGGTGGTTTCCACCATCGGCACGTCCTGGAACCAGCTGTCGCCGTTGCCCGGCTGCAGGCCGATGCGCTGCATCTGGTCGCGGATGTACTCCACGGTCTTCTGCTCGCCCGGGGTGCCGGGGCCGCGGCCTTCGAAGGCGTCGGACGAGAGCTGCTTGACCAGTTCGCCGAAATCGCCGGCGTTGATGCCCGGCGCGAACGCGTGGTCACTGGGCTTGGCGGCCGGCGTGGCGGCGGCCGGTGTTTCGGTCGGGGCGGGCGCCGGGGCGGCCGCCGGTTCGGGCGTGCGCTTGCAGGCCGCCAGCGCGGACGCCGCGACCAGGCACAACAACAGGGTCTTGCGTGACATCGGGCATCCTCGGTTGAAGCCGGAGCCCGATTCTAGTGCGGAAGCCAGGCCCGCGTCGGCCCGGCCGCCACGGCCGCGCTTACTGCTCCGGCGCGACGTCGGTGTCGTAGATCTGCGCGGTGGCGCCGGTCACGGTGCCGATCTTGGCGCTGCGGTGCACATACAGGCTGACCTCGCGCTCGAATTCCAGCGCGCCTTCCACCACCGCGTTCGGGCCGATGATGATCCGCGGCTTGCGCGAAGGCTTGAACGAGAGGCTGAAGTTCGGCTTCTTGACCTCGACCCCGCCGACCACGTGCGAGCCCACACCCACAGTGACATCGCCATTCACGGTCTCGATGCCCTTGCCGAGGCTGGCGCCGACCAGGCCGATGCTGCCGTTGACGGTTTCAACGCCGTCGCGGACCTGGCTGCCGCGGTCGACGAAGACGCTGCCGTTGACGGTCTCGATCCCGCCGCTGATCGTCACTTTCGGGCCGACGCTGATCTGGCCATTGACCGTCGACAGCCCGCCGGTGCGAGCGTTGGCGCCCACGGTAATGCCGCCATTGACGGTTTCGGCGTCACCGGTGGTGGCGTTGTCTTCGATGGAGACACCGCCGTTGACCGTGGACAGGCCGCCATACTGCTTGCCGGCCTCGGCGGTGATGCGACCGTTGACCTTGCTGATGTCCTCGTTCGCCCAGGCCGCGCCGCTGACCAGGGCCAGGGCGAGCAATGCCGACAACGAATGGTGCTTCATGCGAACCTCCAGGATGGGCAGTGCCCCAGTGTCGTATCGATAGGACCACGCTTGGCTACAATCCGCATCTGTCTGAAGTCACTGGATCTTCCTGCTTGGCCAACCTGCCGCCGCGCCCCTCCCGCCTGAGCCTCCACCGCCCGCAAGGGTGGCTGGTACTGGCGTTGGGACTGGCCCTGGCGACCTGCGTGCTGCCGGCCGGCGCGCAGAGCCAGCGCGAAGCCGAGCGCAAGCTGCAGCAGATGCGCCAGGAGCTGCGCGGCATCGGCCAGGAACGGCGCAAGCTGGAGAACCAGCGCGGCGAAGCCTCGCGCCAGCTCCGTGAGGCCGACGAGAAGGTGGCCCGCACCGCGCGCGTGCTGAGCCAGACCGAAACGGAACTGCAGGCGCAACAGCGTGCGCTGGCCGAACTGCAGGCGCGCCGCGACGACCTGGGCGCCCGCCTGCACAAGCAGCGCGAGGCGCTGGCCGGCCTGCTGCGCGCGGCTTACCGGATCGGCGACAACGCCCCGCTCAAGCTGATGCTGTCGCAGGACACCGTGGCCGATGCCAACCGGCTGCTGGCCTATCACCGCTACGTGCAGCGCGAACGCGCGCGGCAGATCCAGGCGCTGACCCAGGACCTCGACAGCCTGGCGCAGGTTGAACAGCAAATCGAACAGCGGCGCCTGGCCCTGGACCAGGCGCGCCAGCAGCAGCGACAGCAGTCCAAGGCCCTGAGCGATGAACGCCGCAAGCGTGCCGCCACCGTGGCCGACCTCGACGGCCGCTACCAGGAACGGGCCGAGCGCGAGAAGGCGCTGGGCGAGGACACCAAGGCGCTGGAACAACTGCTCAAGAACCTGCGCGCGGCCGCCGCTCGCGCCGAGAAGGAACGCCAGGCCGCAGCGCGCCAGGCGGCCGCAGCGGCCAGCGCCCAGGCCAAGGCCGGCAACCGCGGCAGCAAAACGCCGCCCAAGGTGGTGGCCAATGCACCGGCGCCGAAAGTGGGCGGGCTCGGCTGGCCGGTGTCGGGCAACTTGCTTGCCCGCTATGGCGGGCGCCTGCCGGACGGACGCACCAGCAGCGGTGTGTTGATCGGCGCGCCGAACGGCACCACGGTCACCGCGGTGGCCGACGGCACGGTGGTGTTCTCCGACTGGATGACCGGCTACGGGATGATCCTGATCATCGACCACGGCAACGGCTACATGAGCCTGTACGCGCACAACGACACGCTGCTGCGCGACGCCGGTGCGGCGGTCAAGCGCGGCGATGCGATCGCCCGGGTCGGCAACTCGGGCGGCCAGGGCACGCCCTCGCTTTATTTCGAACTGCGCCGCAATGGCCAGCCGGTCGATCCGGGTTCGTGGCTGCAGCGACGCTGAATCGGTTGTGGCTGCAGGGCCGGCCGTACCGGGTGGCGCGCACGGGAAATGCATTGCGCTTCGCGCATAATCGAACGCAGCCGCCGCTATCGGCGCCACGCCCTGTTTCGGAGAGCTCATGCGCGTAGTCCTGTCCGCTGCCTTGCTTCTGGCGCTCGCCCCGACCACCGCGTGGTCGCAGGCCCAGCCCCCCGCCACCGCCGAGACGGCCGAGAGCGAAAGCCTCGACGACAGCGAGGCGGCCAGTTCGAAGGTGCCGCTGGATGAAATCCGGCGCTACGTGGCGGTCTACAACGCGGTCAAGCAGGCCTATGTCGATCCGGTCGACGACAAGCAGCTGATGCAGTCGGCGATCCGCGGCCTGCTGCTGGACCTGGACCCGCACAGCACGTACTTCGACAAGGAAGATGCCGAGGCGTTCGACGAGCAGGCCACCGGGGCCTACGACGGCATCGGCGTGGAGCTGCTGCAGCAGAAGGACAACACCCTCAAGGTCATTTCGCCGATCGACGAGACGCCGGCCGCGCGTGCCGGCATTCGCGCCGGCGACACCATCATCGCCATCGACGGCAAGCCGATCGCCACCATCGAGGCGATGGAACCGCTGCGCGGCAAGCCCGGCACCAAGGTGACCCTGACGGTGATTCGCGAGGGCCGCGACAAGCCGTTCGATGTCACCGTCACCCGCGAGACCATCCGCGTCGCCAGCGTGCGCTCGCGCATGCTTGAGCCGGGTTACGCCTATGTTCGCCTCAGTACGTTCCAGGCCGACACCGGCACCGACTTCCACAAGCAGGTGGAAGCCCTGAAGGCCAAGTCCGGCGGCAAGCTGCGCGGCCTGGTGCTGGACCTGCGCAGCAACCCCGGCGGGCTGCTGACCTCGGCGGTGCAGGTGGCCGACGATTTGATCGAGAAGGGCGTGATCGTCAGTACGCGCGGCCGCATCTCGATCAGCGATGCCAAGTTCGAGGCCACGCCGGGCGACCTGCTCGCCGGCGCGCCGGTGGTGGTGCTGGTCGATGCCGGTTCGGCGAGTGCCTCCGAGGTGCTGGCCGGTGCGCTGCGCGACAACCAGCGCGCGCGCGTGGTCGGCAGCCGCACCTTCGGCAAGGGCTCGGTGCAGACCGTGCTGCCGTTGGACAACGGCGATTCGGTCAAGCTGACCACGGCGCGCTACTACACGCCGAGCGGGCGCTCTATCCAGGCCAGCGGCATCGTGCCGGACGTGGCATTGCAGCCCGAGCGCGAACCGGACGTGCCGGCCAGCCTGTCCGATTACAGCGAGGCCACGCTACCGGGCCACCTGCGTGGCGACGACGAAGGCGCCGAAGGCTATAGCGCCGGCGATGTGTTGCCGGGCGATGAGCCGATCGCCTCGGCCCTGGCCGAGCTCAAGCAACCCGGCGCGATTGCCAAGGCGCAGGCGAAAGCCCAGGCGAAAGCGGCTGCGAAGGCGCCGGTGAAGTCGACCAAGCCGGTGATGACGCCGCCGGCCACCGCGCCGGCCAAGCCGGAGGCGCCGGTGAAGCCGGCTGATGCGAAGCCGGACCTGCCGGCCGATGTGCCGACGCCGCCGGTGAGCGAGGACAAGCCGGCGAAATAGTGCAGCCGGATTGCGACTCCGTTCCTACAACCTTTCCGATGGCTGCACTGCAGGAGCGGCTTCAGCCGCGATCGCTTTTCCCGACAAGACCTCTGGATTCGCGATATTGATCGGCCGGCCGGCAGCGAAAGCCAACACGTTGTCGAACGCCGCGCCGAAGTACTGCTCGTAGCTATCGCGTTCGACATAGCCCAGGTGCGGCGTGGCCAGTACGCGGGGATGGCGCAGCAACCGGTCGGCCGTATCCAATAGCGGCTCGGATTCGAAGACGTCGATCGCGGCCATGCCGGGGCGGCCGGCATCGAGCGCCGCCAGCAGCGCGCCCGGGGCAAGCAGTTCGGCGCGGCTGGTGTTGACCAGCAAGGCGTCCGGCCGCATCCGCGCCAGGTCGGCCGCGGTGACTTCATGGCGGCTTTCCTCGCTGAGGCGGCGATGCAGCGACAGCACGTCGCTGTCTTCGAACAACGCCTCGCGCGTGGCGAACGACTCGAAGCCCTCGGCGCGCGCTTGCGCCCGCGAAGCTTCGCTGCCCCACACCCGTACCTGCATGCCGAAGGCACGGCCATAGCCTGCCATCAGCCGGCCGATCTTGCCGTAGCTCCAGATGCCCAGGGTGCGGCCGTGCAACGCGCGGCCCAGGAGCGGATCACCCACGGCCTGCCAATGACCGCCGCGCAACGCATCGCCGTAAGACTGCAGGCGACGGCTGGCCGCCATTACCAGGGCCCAGGCCAGTTCGGCCGGCGCGATCGGCGAGCCGCTGCCCTCGGCCAGGGCCACGCCATGGCGGGTGCAGGCGTCGAGATCGACATTGGCCGAGCGGCGGCCGATCTGGCTGATCAGCCGCAAATTCGGCAGGCGCGCCAGCAAGTCGGCATCGATGCGGGTGCGCTCGCGGATCAGCACCAGCACCTCGGCCCCGGCGAACGCCGCGGCGGCGGCATCGTTGTCGGCCAGGGGCTGGTCGAGCAGCACCACGTCGTGATCGCGCAGGCGGGCCAGGCAGTCCAGACCGCCGACCGCACGCTGGTAGTCCTCGGGAACGACGATCCGCATGCGCGGTTAGCGCGGCTTGCCGGGAAGGGGGAACGGCGTGACCACCGCTTCGCCGGAAGTGGCATCGCGGATCGCCGACTGGCCTTTCTTCTCCACTTCTTCGATGCGGATGATGCTCTGCATCGGCAGGTGCAGCTTGCGGGTATTGCCGAATTCTTCGCGCAGGCGCTCTTCGGTGGGGTCGATCACCAGGCCGTCGTGTACATCGAAAACCAGCTCGCCGATCTCGTTGAAGCCCCACAGGTGGCTGCCGGCTACGTGTCGGGCGTACAGCTCGTACACCTTGCCGTGATTGAGGAAGCTGACTTTATAGAGCGGTTTGGCCATGCAGCGATTATAGAACCGCGAGCACAGCCGGTTAGCGGCCGGTCAAAAGCCCTGGCGCTTGCGCAGCCGCCGGGCGATGGCCGCGCGCACGTACAGGCCATAGCAGATGCCGAACAGGAAGCCGGCGATATGCGCCGACCAGGCCACCATGCCGAAGGCCGGGCCAATGTGGGCGAAGACCACCTGCAGCAGCGCCCATACGCCGATAAGAAGCGGCGCCGGCACGCGGATGAACTCCAGGAACAGTCCCAGCGGCAGCACCACGCCCAGCTTGGCGCCGGGGAACAGCGCCAGGTAACTGCCGATCAGCGCCGACACCGCGCCGGAGGCGCCGATGATGACCTGGTCCGGGGTGCCCAGCGTATAGATCGCCGCCAGGTTGGAGGCCGCCCCGCCGAGCAGGAACAGCAGCAACAGCCGCCACGGCCCGAGGATGCGCTCGGCCGGCAGGCCGAAGATCAACAGGAACACCAGGTTGCCGAGCAGGTGCGACCAGTCGGCATGCAGGAACAGGGCGGTGAACAGCCGCAGCACGCTGCCGTCCTTGAGCGCGGCCCACCAGTCGGCGATCGCCGGCATGCCGGTGGACAACGCGCCCCAGTCCAGCCAAAGGCCCGAGCGGGCCTCGTCCGGCCGGCTGATCGACCAGAGGAAGGCGGCCCAGATCACTGCGAACAGCAGCGGGATGGCCCAGCGGTGGGACGGCTTCTTGCGGGAAGGGATCGAAATGAACATTTAGTCGACCTGCCCGCAAGATAGCGCTTTCACCGGCATGAACCCACCTTCAAGAGTCCGGCTGTTCAGCCAAAGACGTTATTGTTAGGTTAACCCGGATGGGTATACTGCATACGGCGTCGTATGTCCGGGAGGGGTCTCCGGCGCATCCGGCGGGCCCGAATCGAAGAATTCGCGCTACGCAGATGCAGACGCTTTACAGACAATTACAAGTCTTTCCGGAGAGATACCAGTATGTCCAATGTTTCCAATATCAGCCGCGTGACCGCGCTGGCCGTCGGCATCGCCGGCGTGCTCGCTTTCGGTCAGGTGCACGCTGCCGCCTTCCAGTTGAAGGAAAACAGCGCCAAGGGCCTCGGCCGCGCGTTCGCCGGTTCCGGCAGCGCCGAGGGCGACGCTTCGATCATCGCCGTCAACCCGGCCGGCATGCGCCAGCTCGACGGCCAGCAGTTCCAGGCCGACGTCAGCGCCATCAGCTTCTCTGCCGAGTTCACCGGCAGCGCCCGCTACGTCGGTCCGACCGGCCCGGGCACCGGCACCCCGGTCTCCGGTGGCAACGGCGGCGACGCCGGCATGATCGCCCCGGTTCCGGCGATGTACTACCACCTGCCGTTCGGCGAGAACGACAACATGCACTTCGGTGCCTCGGTCACGGTGCCGTTCGGCTTCAAGACCGAATACAACAACGACTGGGTGGGCCGCTACAACGGCCTGAAGACCGAGCTGCAGGCGATCGACCTCAACCTGGCCTTCTCCTACGACGTCAATCCGTACGTGTCGTTCGGCGCGTCGGTGTTCGGCGAGCGCCTGGACGTGGACCTGAGCAACGCCATCGACTTCGGCACCGCGCTGTACGCGCAGCGTGTTCCGGGCTTTGCCCCGGGCACTGCCGATGGCCGCCTGCGCATCGAAGGCGACAACACCGCGATCGGCTACACCCTGGGTGGCCTGTTCTCGATTGATGAGAACACCCACATCGGCTTCAGCTACCGCTCCGAGGTCGAGCACAAGATCACCAACGGCACCGCCGACTTCACCGTGCCGGGCAACGCTGCTGCCGTGCTGGCCGTGGCCGCGCCGGGCCAGTACGTCGACACCGGTGGCCGCGCCACGATCACCCTGCCGGCCAGCGCCACCGCCAGCTTCACCCACAAGTTCAACGACCAGTGGTCGCTGATGGCCGACGTCACCCGCACGGCGTGGAGCAAGTTCGACCAGATCACGGTCGACTACGCCTCCAACCAGGCCGACAGCGTGCTGCCGTTCCACTACCGCGACACCACGTTCGCCTCGATCGGTGCCGACTACCGCATGAGCGATACGCTGACCCTGCGCGGCGGCCTGGCCTATGACCAGACCCCGACCACCGACGCCCACCGCGACGTTCGCGTGCCGGATACCACCCGCAAGTGGCTGTCGCTGGGCCTGACCTGGACCCCGTCGCAGAATGCCGAGTACAGCTTCGGCTACACCCACCTGTTCACCAGCGACCCGAACATCCGTTCGACCTCGCAGACCAACAGCGTGATCACCGGCTCGTACGAAGTCACCGGCGATGTGCTGGCCGCTTCGGCCAACTTCAAGTTCTGATCGAAGTTGGATCGCAGCAGAGAAAGCCCCGCTTCGGCGGGGCTTTTTTTATGCATTCCCCGGCGATTCGGCGGCGAGCGGCAGTGCTATCGTTTGCCGATGCCAGCATCGAACCCTGCCGTGGATTTCATCGAGGTCTATGAAGACGCGCTGCCGGCGGCCGAGTGCGCCGCCATCGTCGCGCGGTTGCGGGCCAGCGAAGGCCTGAGCGCCGGGCGGGTGGGCGGCGGGGTGTTTCCCGAGCTCAAGCGCAGCCAGGATTTACGCATCAGTGGGCTGGCCGGGTGGGCCGACGTCGAGGCGCGCATCCAACAGGTGGTGCTGGGCGGCCTGCTTCGCTATCTGCGCCAATATCCGCAGGCACTGGTCGCGCCTTTGATGCTGCAAGTCGAAGGCGCCGATGGGCAGCCACAGCGCCTGGCGGCCGAAGACCTCCACGGCATGAGCGACAGCGCGCTGACCGAACTGGCTCGTACCTGCCTGCGGCCAGGCGCGATCAACCTGCAATGGTATGCGGCCGGCGAGGGCGGTTATCCCTACTGGCATTGCGAGCTGTATCCCCGCGACGCCAGCGCCGAGACGCTACACCGGCATGTGCTGTGGACGCTGTACCTCAACGACGAGTTCGAGCAGGGCGAAACCGAGTTCCTGTTCCAGCAGCGCAAGGTGCGCCCACGTACCGGCAGCCTGCTGATCGCTCCGACTGCGTTCACTCATACCCATCGCGGTAACCGGCCGCAGGGCGGCGACAAGTTCATCGCCACCAGCTGGATCCTGTTCCAGTCGGCACAGGCGCTCTACGGCGCCTGAGGTCAGAACAGCTCGCCTTGCGGGGAGGGCGGTCGCGGGGCGGGTGGCGGTTCCGGCCTACGGAAGCGGGTGGTATCCAGCGCGGCATCCTCTCCACGCGGATTGAACCCGACCCGGCGCGCGGCCAACTGGAAACGCCGCGCCAGCAGGTCCGCATATACGCCCTGGCCACTGAAGCGCTGGCCGAAGCGGCTGTCGTAGTCCTTGCCGCCGCGTAGCTGCTGGATCGTACTCATGACGTGCGCGGCCCGATCGGGGTAGTGCGCTTGCAACCAGTCGCGGAACAACGGCGCTACTTCGTGCGGCAAGCGCAGCAACGTGTAGCCCGCCGAACGCGCGCCGGCATCGGCGGCTGCCTGCAGGATCGCTTCCAGTTCGTGGTCGTTGATCCACGGGATCACCGGCGCCGCCATCACCCCCACCGGCACCCCGGCCTCGTGCAGTTTGGCCATGGCGCGCAGACGCGCATGTGGTGCGGCGGCACGCGGTTCAAGCTTGGCCGACAGGTGGGGGTCCAGCGTAGTCACCGAGAAGTAGACGCTCACCAGGTTCTCCTGCGCCAGCGGCTGCAGCAGGTCGAGGTCGCGTGTCACCAGCGCGTTCTTGGTGATCAGGGTGAAAGGATGGCGCGTCTCCCACAGCACCTCGATCATGCGCCGGGTGATCTGCAGCTTGCGCTCGATCGGCTGGTAGGCGTCGGTGTTGATGCCCAGGGCAATGGCGCTGGGAACGTAGCCGGGCCGCGCCAGTTCGCGCCGCAGCAGCTCGGGCGCGTTGACCTTGGCGAACAGCCGCGTTTCGAAGTCCAACCCGGGCGAGAGATTGAGATAGGCGTGGCTGGGGCGAGCAAAGCAATAGCTGCAGCCATGCTCACAACCGCGATAGGGATTGGCCGATTGCGAAAAGCCGATGTCCGGTGACTGGTTGCGAGTGATGATGCTGCGCGCGGTCTCCTCGGTCACCGTGGTGCGCAAGGCTGGGTCGGCGAATTCCTCGCCGGGTTCCTGGCACCAGCCGTCATCCACCGCTTCGGGGGTGGTGACTTCGAAACGGCCGGCGAGATGGGTCCGCGAACCCCGGCCTTTGATCACGCTGCTCATGCGCAAAGGCTAGCGCGGTAGCGTCTCAGCGTTGGCGACGAGGATTCAGCTGGATAAATCGGCAGGCTTGGCGATGCCAGGGGGCGGCGGGCGGTCTTCCATCCAGTGCGCATGCCAGGCCTGGAACATCAACACGTTCCATAGGTGCGTGTGCCATTTCCTGCGGCCGCCGCGGAATTCACGCCACACGTGTTCGAGGGTGGAAGCTTCGAACAGGCCTTGCGAGCGCAGGCGTTCGGGTGCCAGCAGCGCGTGCGCCCAGTCGTGCAAAGGGCCCGCCAGCCAGTCGGCGATGGGCGGCCCGAAACCCCGCTTGGATCGCCAGACCAATTCGGCCGGCAGGTGCCGCGCCAGTAACTGGCGAAGCAAATACTTCTGCTGGCCGTGACGCAGTTTCATCGCCAGCGGCAGCGACCAGCCCAATCGCGCCACGTCCATGTCTAGGAAAGGGCAGCAGACGGCCAGGCCCTGAGACCCGGCGGCGCGATCGAGTTTGGTCAGCACGCCGAACGGCAGGTCCATTTGCAGGTCGAACAGCTGGATCCGGTCGGCATCGTGGAGCTGCGCGGCACTGGGATATTCGGCGAGCAGCGGTGCCAGGGCAGGTTCTTCGATCCCGCCCAGGACTCGCCCGGGGTCGCGCCAGCGCGAGATCCGGCGCAAGTAGCTGGCTTCCAATCCACCGCCGGCCACGGCCTCGCGCACCGCCGCCCAACCGCCCAGTCGCGCCGCTTCGGGCGCGCTGTCCGGCTGGCGGCCGATCAACCAGCGCAGCGCGGCCGGGGTACGTTCGGCGAGGCGATGGTTGCGCATCGCACGCACATAGGCGCCGTGGCCGAAGAACAATTCGTCGGCGCCATCGCCGGTATGGATGCACTGGGTCCAGGCGGCTGCCGACCGGCACGCCAGCAATGTCGGCAACTGGGAAGGATCGGCAAAGGGCTCGCACCAGATCTGCGGCAGGGCCGGCACCATCTCGGCCGCCATGCGGCCGTCTATGCGCACGCTGTGGTGGCGCAGGCGCAGGTGGCGTGCCACTGCGGTGGCCCAGTAGCTCTCATCGTGGTCAGGATGGGCGAAGGTGATGGTCACGCCATCCAGCGGCTGGCTGTGTCGGGCCTGCATCAAGGCGGCCAGGAGCGAGGAGTCGACGCCGCCGGAAAGCAGCAGGGTCGGATGGCTTCCCATCCCGGCACTTTCGATCGCCTTGCCGAGCGCGGCTTCTACCGCATCGAGCGCTTGCTCCAGCGGGGGGTGCTCTTCTCGCAGGGCGACCGCTTGTGCCATCAGGCTATCGGCTCGCCAATACGGCACGGCGTCCGGAAGCGACGCGGCGCCGTGAACCGCGTTGCCGGCGCCTGGCTGCTCCAACGTCAGCCAATGGCCGGGAGCCAGTTTTGCAATGCCCTGGTGAATGGTCTGTGGCGCGGGGATGTAGTCCAGGCGCAGCAGTTGCGAAAGCGCGCCGATATTGATCCGGCTCTCGAAGCGGGGATGCGTCCGCACGGCTTTCATCTCGGTCGCGAAGACGAAGTCCTCGCCGCACCAGCCGTAGTACAGCGGCCGCTGTCCGAAGCGATCGACCGCCAAGGTCAAGCGGCCGGCATGGCGATCCCACAGAGCGAGAGCAAACGGCCCTTCGCAGCGAGTGAGCGTACGTTGCAAGCCCCAACGCGCGATGCCGAGCAGCACGAGATGTCCGTCCTCGACATCGGCATGGACATCGCAGCCAGCGTCGCGCAGATCGCGCGCCAGACGCTGGCGATTGCTCAGGCTGCCGTCGAAGGCCAAGGCAAAGCGGATGTGCTGGGTGCCACCGATGCTCGGTGCGTACCCGAGATCGGTCGCACAACGGCCCAAGGCGACGCCGCTCTGTGAATCCACCCATTTGACGCCGCGGCCGCCACGGTGGCTCAGCGCTTGCAGCATGAGATCAATCTGAAACGGCTGTTGCCCAAAGCCGGCGGCATGGCTGCCGGGGCAGATGCCAGCGATCGCGGTCATGCGGTGTCTGGCTGGGCGTGCACCGCGGGGGTTGCGGCAGGATTAGACAGGTCTGGAAAGGCGGGCACTGGGGCTACCGGCTGTGACGTCGGTCCATCCTGGGATTTGGCACCTGCTGCGTCACCACGCAAAAGTGGCTTTTTCTTGGCTGAATTTCCCTGCTTGTAGCGGTATGTGATGGCGCGGTGGTCAGTTCCATCCACTGCGGCTGAAGAGATAGCCGCGGTTGCGGACCGTCTTGATGTGGTGCGGTTCCGGGCCATCGCCAAGCTTGCGACGAAGGCGCGACACGCGCGCGTCGATGGAGCGATCAGTGCCGTCGAAGTCGATACCGCGCAGAGCGCGCAATAGTGCCTCGCGCTCAAGGACCTGGCCGGCGTGGCTGGCAAGTACCACCAACAGGTCGAACTCGGCGGTGGTCAACTCAACGCGCTTGCCACCCACCGTCACCTCCCTGGCGCTGACATCGATCAACAGCTCGCCGAAGCACATCGGACAGTTAGCCGCTTCATCGCGGCGGCGCAGCAGTGCGCGCAGGCGTGCTAGCAGCACACGCGGTGAGATCGGCTTGGCAATGTAGTCGTCCGCGCCCAGTTCCAGCGCAAGGATCTGGTCAACGTCCTCGCAATGGCCGCTGATCATGCAGATCAACCCCGAATAGTGAGGCCGCACAGCGCGGCAGACGTCGAAACCATTGCGCGAAGGAGGCGTCAGGTCGATGAGCACCGCGGCCGGTTGCGTGGCCAGGATCGTATCGGGGGCGCGCGACAGATCCTTTTCGATGGAAGGGTCGTAGCCGTTGTCCCTCAAGTACCGGGCCATCGCGTTGGAGAGGCAATCGTCGACTTCGACCAATAGTATTTCGGTCATCCGGAGGCTCCAGTGTTGCGGATTGGGACAGCGGCAAGCCTAGGGCGGGTCTTGCCGGGTTGTCGTGCGAATTTAGGCATCCCGTCGCGTGGCAGCGAACCAGCCTTGGACTGCGTTTAGAATCGGCGCCATGCTGGCCACTTTGATTGCGACCTGGGAATGGTTCGCCGCCATCCCCCACCTCTCGGCCTATGTGACGGCCGGCTATTTCGCGTATTTGCTGTGGATCGTGGCCTGGATCGTGCTGCAAAAGCGCGAGCCGGCCGCGACGCTGAGCTGGGTGTTGTCGCTGGCGGCGTTGCCTTACCTGGGCCTGCTGATCTACTACTTGCTCGGGCCGCAGAAGGTGAAGCGGCAACGCTTGCGTCGCGGTCGCTCGCGCTCGGGGATGGAGCACTACACCAGCGTCTGCCCACCGGATAGCGACTGCGACGAGTTGGCAAGGATCGCGCAGGCCACGTGCGGGATGCCGCCGGCCTCGGCGACCGAGGTGGAGTGGCTGATCGATGGCGGGGCGACCTACGATGCCATCCTGGCCGCCGTCGCACAGGCGCGCGACCACGTGCATCTGCAGTACTACATCTTCAATCCCGATCGCATCGGAACCCAGCTACGTGATGCCCTGGTCGAGCGCGCCAAGGCCGGAGTGAAGGTGCGACTGCTGCTCGATGCGGTGGGTTCGTCGCGCGTCCGCCGCAGCTTCCTGCGGCCGTTGCTGGAGGCGGGCGGCGAGGCCGTTTGGTTCCACCCGACGCAATTGCTCAAGCCGTTCAAGCGGCCGTGGGTAAACATGCGCACCCACCGCAAGCTGGTGGTAGTGGATGGCCGCGTCGCCTTCACCGGCGGCATCAACATCACCGACGAAGAGGACGAACGGCTCGATACGAATGCCTATCGCGACCTGCACATGCGCATCGAGGGCTATGTGGTGCGCAACCTGCAGTTGGTCTTCATCGAGGATTGGATCTATGCCACCGGGCAGGAGCGGCCGGCGTTCGAGGGCCAGGACTTGTGGCCGAAGAACATGCCGACGCGGGCGCAGGGACGGATCGATGCGCAGGTGCTGCTGTCCGGGCCGGACTCTTCCTGGGAAACCATCCACCGCCTGCAGGTGGCGGCGATCCATGAGGCCCGGCAGCGGGTGTGGCTGGTGACGCCTTACTTCGTGCCCGGCGAGGCGGCGCGCATGGCGTTGACCTCGGCCGCCCTCGGCGGCCTGGACACGCGCTTGCTGGTGCCGACGATGAGCGACTCGCGACTGGTGACGTGGGCGGCGCGCTCGTACTTCGACGAGCTGCTGGAAGCGGGCGTGAGGATCTTCGAGTACGGCCCACGCATGCTGCATACCAAGGCTTTCGTGGCCGACGAGGACGTCTGCATCGTGGGCAGCGCCAACTTCGACAATCGCAGTTTTCGCCTGAACTTCGAGCTTTCGATGATGTTCCGCGACCGCCAGCTCACCGGCGAGCTGGCGGGGTTCCTGTCCAGGGAGATGGCCGCCGCGCGCGAGGTACAGTTCAACCGCCACCGCCCGCTCTGGCGCTCGCGCCTGCCCGAGGCGGTCGCGCGGCTCACCTCGCCGCTGCTGTAGCGCCTCCGGCACGTGGAACCAGGCCCCAGCCCGGCGCTACACTGCGCCGACTCTTGGGGAGACTGTTCTATGCACTGGCTGTTCCTGCTCCTGGCGCTCGGCGCGCTCGTCCTGGCCTTCAGCACGCCACACATGTGGCTTCTGGTGGCCTGCCTGCTGGCGGCGTTGGCATTGATGGCCGCCTGGGCCCGCGGCTGGTACCTGGCGCGCATGGGCGAGGTCGAGGAGGCCGGCAATATCGTCGACCCGGTGGAACTGCACCGGCTGCGTACCCTGGCGGCGGCACGCAAGGCCGCGTCCGAACAATCGCCAAGCGAGTCCTGAGGATCGAGTGGCGACCCAGCTGTCGGTCAACGTGAACAAGATCGCGGTGCTGCGCAATTCGCGCGGCGGCCATGATCCGGACGTGGTGCGCGCCGCGGAGGCCTGCCTGGTCGCCGGCGCGCATGGCATCACGGTGCATCCGCGGCCCGACCGCCGGCATATTCGCGCCGAGGATGTGCTTGCGCTATCGGCGCTCACCCGCCGGCGGAGCGTGGAATTCAATATCGAGGGCAATCCGTTCGCGCCGCCGCGCGAGGGGTATCCGGGCCTGATCGAGCTGTGCCGCCAGGCCCGGCCGGCCCAGGCCACCCTGGTGCCCGATGGCGACGGCCAGCTGACTTCCGATCATGGCTTCGACTTCGCACGCGACAGCGAGAAGCTGCGCCCGCTGGTGGCCGAGTTGCGTGCGCTGGGCTGCCGGGTGAGCTTGTTCGTGGATGCTGGTGCGCCAGGGCTGGAGCAGGCGGCGGAGATCGGCGCAGACCGGGTCGAGTTGTACACCGGGCCGTATGCCGAAGCGCATGCCGGCGGCCAGCCGCGGGCGGCACTACGCCTGTTCGCCGAGACCGCACGACGGGCACAGGCGGCCGGCCTGGGCGTCAATGCAGGGCATGACCTTTCCCAGGCCAACCTGGGCGACTTCCTGGCGGGCGTGCCACAGGTGCTTGAGGTATCGATCGGCCATGCGTTGATCGGCGAGGCCTTGTACGACGGCCTGGACGCGACCGTGCGTAGCTACCTGGACATCCTTCACCAGTACGCCTGATGGGGCGCAAAAAAAACGCCACCCTTTCGGGGTGGCGTTTGCAGTCGCGTCATGACTGGGTGTTGCGGTATTGCAATTACGGCTGGACGAAACCGATCTTCTTCATCTGCGCGTTCTTGGCGGCAGCCAGGACCCTGGCCATCACTTCGTACTCAGAATCCGGATTGGCATCGATCTTCAGCTGCGGCTGGTTGGTCGGGTCGCGCTGGACCTCTTCCTCCATCCGCTGCTGCAGTTCGGTGACGGCAACCGGGCTGTTGTTCCAATAGACCTGGTTGCTGGCATCGATACGCAGCTCGATCGGCGGCGGCGGCTCCACGGTCTCCGGCGGCGGGTTGATCACGCGCTGCGGGAGATCCACGGCGATCGGGTACGTCATGATCGGCGCGGTGACGATGAAGATGATCAGCAGAACCAACATCACGTCCACGAGGGGCGTGACGTTGATGTCGGCCATCGGGCCGCGGCCACTACCACTTGAAAAAGCCATGGCTTACCGCTCCTTCTCTTTGGTCGCGACGAAGCCGATGTCCAACATGCCCTGACCCTGCGCGATCTTGGTGACCTCGTTGATCGTGCTCATCTTGGTGGTCTTGTCACCACGCAGGTTGAGCGGCGGCTGGGGGGTCTGCTGCGCAGCGGTGGACAAGCGCGACTCCAGGGATTCCTTGGAGACCGGCTCATCGTTCCAGTACAGCGAGCCATCTTCCTTGACCGAAAGGGTAATGGGCCCCTTGCGGTCGGTGGCGTCGTCCGGCTTCTGGTTCAAGTTGGCCTCGGGCAGCTCCACCTTGACCTTGTGGGACATCAGCGGGGCCGTGATGATGAAGATGATCAGCAGCACCAGCATCACGTCCACGAGCGGCGTGACGTTGATGTCGGCCATCGGGCCGCCGCTGTTTCCACTACTGAAGGCCATAACAGGCTCCGTCTAAATCGGTTGCGATGACGTGTTCTTTGCCCGGAGGCGCGTCTTACTTGACGCGCGAACCGGTGGCGAAGAAGTCGTGCAGGTCGTGAGCGAAGGTATCGAACTTCGCGATGACCGAGCTGTTGACCTTCGAGAAGAAGTTGAAGGCGAACACGGCCGGGATGGCGACGAACAGACCGATGGCGGTCATGATCAGCGCTTCACCCACCGGGCCGGCAACGGCGTCGATCGAAGCCGAACCAGTCGCACCGATCTTGATCAGGGCGCCGTAGATGCCCCACACGGTGCCGAGCAGACCGACGAACGGCGCGGTCGCACCGACGGTGGCCAGCAGGGTCATGCCCGACTGCAGCTTGGTGCTTTCGCGGGTCACGGCCTGGCGCAGGGCGCGGTCGACGAACTCCGAGCGGCTCAGGTTCTCACCCAGGCCGGTGTTGCTGCCTTCGGCGCGCTGGTGGTGGGCGGCGGCCTGGGCGGCGTCCAGGGCGATCTTCGAGAACGGCTCGGAAGCCGGCTGCTCTTCCATGGCGCGAATGGCTTCCTGCGCGTTCGGGGCTTCCCAGAACAGGCTGGTCACGCGATCGGCGGCGCTCTTCAGGCGAACCGAACGGAAGATGTTGATCACGGTCCAGTACCACGACATGGCGGACATGGCGATCAGGGTCACGAGGACGACCCAGGAGACGGCGAAGTCGCCCGGATGCGAGGTCATTTCCCCGATCAGGTGCTCGAAGCCCATCTGCGAGAGGGCAGCCGACGGGTTGGAACCCCCGGCAGCGGCGGCGATGAAGAGATGCTGCAGCATGACGCTTACCTTTGTTGTGTGTGGTGATGAAGGGTAATGCTAAGAAAGACAGGGTTGACCGGGCGAGAAGCCCGGCCCTGACAATCAGTTGAGCGCAAAGTTGACCGGGACGCGAACGCGGCCTGCCGACTTTTGTCCGTTCACGACGGACGGGTTGAAGCGCCACTTGCGTGCGGCATCCATGGCCGCTCGGTCCAGATCGCGGTTACGGCTGGACTTCTCGACCGACACGTTAGTCACGTTGCCGCTCGCATCGACGTCCACGATCAGGATCACTTCGCCTTGCACGCCGGCACGGAACGCAGCCGGCGGGTACTTCGGCGGATTCATGTTCTTGGACGAAATGTCCACGCTGGCGCCGATGTCCGACGGCGGCTGCGGCGGCGACGGCGGCGACGGCGGCGTCACGATGTCGTTGGCGCGCGGCTCCGGCACGTCGACGATCGGCGCTTCCGGCGGCGGCGGTACCGGCGAGGGACGCGGCGGAGCCAGGTTCTTCACCGGCGGCGGCGGCTTGTCCTGCGGCGGCGGCGGCGGCGGCGGGGGGGGCGGCGGCGGCGGAGCGTCGACGATCGTCACCATGACGTTGCGCTCCTTCTCAGCCACGGCCTTCGGCGCAATGGCGGGAATCAGCAACAGCATCAGAGCAGCCAGATGCAAAGCGATTACAAAGGCAATACCGACGATGCGGGGCCAGTTCAATCCCTGGTTCCCGGTATCCTGGTCATACCTGTGGACAACATATTGTTCCGTCATGCGCCAATGGCTCTTTCTGTGGGGGCCTGGATCACTGGCGTGATCCCCGGATCGGGCGGCATTGACACCGCAGGAACCTCCAAGCTTATACCAATCCCGGCCCCTGTAGCCACTTATGCACAGGGGTTGCGGGCGTTTTTTTACGGCTTATTTGCCGTTGATGATCTTCTTGGCATCCTCGGGCTTCTTGACGCCCTTGGCCAGCGCCTGCTGAGCCGCTTCCTTGGCCTCGGCCGCACGACCCTCGTTCTTGAGGACCTTGGCCAGGTTCAGGTAAGTCTCGCCGTCCTTGGAGAGCGGAGCGGCCTTCTTCCAGTTGTCGATCGCCTGGGGAATGTTGTCCGAGTAGTAGTACGACTGGGCCAACGCCAGGTAGGTCTGGTAGTCCGGCTTGAGGATGCCCTTGGACATGCCCTCATTGATGACTGCGATGACGTCCTTTTCCTTGTTGTCCGTGTTCGCGTAGATCGAGTACAGCTGCTTGTACTCGCGCTCGTCGGTGAGCTGGCCGCTTGCGCGCAGCTTGTCCATCACCGCGGCGGCCTTGTCCATCTGGTCGGCCTGCATGTACATGCTGGCCAGGTTGAGCTGGGCCTTCTTGTCGTTCGGGGTCTTGGCGGCCAGCGCCTCGGCGGCGGCGACGGCTTCGCCGCTCTGGCCGGCTTCGGCGTAGGACGCCATCAGCAGCTGGTTCCAGCTGTCCTTGGGCTCGGGCGAAGCGGCGATGGCCTGCTTCAGCACCGGGATGGCCTCCTGGTAGCGCTCGGCCTGGTACAGCGCCTGGCCCTTGAGGATCAGGTCCTCGGGCTTCTGCGACTTGCTCTCGGCCAGGTACTTGTCCAGCGTGGCCAGGCCCTCGGTGTACTGGTTGTCCTGCAATTGCAGCTGGGCCAGCATCAGCATCGACTGGAAGTGGCCGTTGTTGTCCAGGCCATTCAATTCAATCGCCTGCTGGAGGTACTTCTTGGCGCCAGCGGTGTCATCGAGGTTGAAGGCGGCCTGCGCGGCGAGCTGCGAAGCCAGCGCCTTGTCGGCGTTGTTGGCCGCCGGGTTGGCGAGGATCTCATCGGCCTGCGTGCGCACGGCGGCGAAGTCTTCGCCCTTGTTGAACACTTCGATCAGCTTCTGCAGCTTCGAGCTGAGCTTGGCCGAGGTCTTTTCCTTCGGTTCCTGGCGGGTGGCGTTGGGGAACAGCACCTCGGCCTTGGCCGAACGCGAACTGCGGCCCCGACCCGAATCCGACTGCGCGATCGCGTCCGTGACGACCGCGCCGCCTAGAGCGGCAGCGACGAGCAAGGACAGCAGGGCTTTGTTGCGATTGGGCAGTTTCATGATCACCTCGGTCGGGTGCCGCCTGAGCGGCACTGGAAGGAAACGCTTGCCGTACGAAAAATCGAGCCGGCAAACTTATCAGAATCTTTCGCGCACAGAAAACGCTTTCCATGCTGGGGTGCATCAATACGGTGCCGTTTAGCCACAACGCGGTTTTCGCCCGGCGTTCCTGGCCTGTTCGAAAACCGGCATCAGCGCGGGTGCGTCGCGCTCCAGTTCGCGTATCCGGTTGGCGGGGTCCGGATGGGTGGACAGCCATTGCGGCGGCCGGTCTCCACCCGCCTGCATCATGTTCCGCCACAGGTCGACCGCCTGTGAGGGGTCGAAGCCGGCTTCGGCCATCAGCCGCTCGCCCACGATGTCCGCTTCACTTTCCTGCGTGCGCGAACCGGGCAGCAGGAAAGCGGTTTGCGCCGTCATCCCGCCGATCTGGTTGACCGCATTGGCGGCGTTGCCGCCATAGGCGGCGCCAGCCAGTGCACCAAGCACGGACAACCCCGTCTGCGCGCCCATTTGCCGGGTGATGCGCTCTTCGTGGTGGCGGGAAATGACGTGGCCGATCTCGTGGCCGACAACCGCGGCGAGCTGGTCCTGGTTCTTGGCGACCTTGAAGATTCCGGTATTGACGCCGACCTTGCCGCCCGGCAACGCGAACGCGTTGGGCTCGTCGTCGACGAATACCGCCGTTTCCCAGGCCACGCCACGCCATTGCGCGGGCAGCTGCGCCACCAGGGCGTTGACGACGCAGGTGACGTAGGCGTTCTGCTTGCCGTCGGCGCTGATCTTTTCCTTCGACTTGGTCTCGGCGAACGCCTGCGCGCCCAGCTGGTCGAGCTGTTGCTGCGAGACGCCGCCGACCATCTGCTTGCGCCCGGTCGGTGAGGTAGTGGTGGCGCAGCCGGCTAGCGCCAGCGCGGCTACGACTCCGAAGGTTACTGCGTGTTTCATCGGGATCCCCCAGGGTTTGGGGAATTCTGGCAGGAGCGGCTTAACTTTTCGTCAAGCGAACTACTCCAACCCGAACCAATACAACGCTCCCAGTGCGATCGCGTTGTTCAAACCGTGGGCCAGGATGGCTGCCCACAGCGAGCCGGTGCGCCAGTACAACCAGGCAAACGCGGCGCCCATGGCACCGTAGACCAGCCACAGCTGGCCAATGGCGAGGGCGCCGTTGCCGCTTAAGCCGGGGATTTCATGCAGCAAGGCGAAGGCCAGGCTGCTGAGCAGCATGCCCAGCCATGGCTTGCCCGCGGCCAGCAGGCGCCCGAACAGCACGCGCCGGAACAGCAATTCTTCGTAAGCGGGCGCCAGCACGACGGCGAACAACACCGCCGAGAGCGGCCACTGCGAGAGCAGGTCGTTCATCAGCGACAGGTTGGTCGGCACCGGCTTGATCTGCAGTCGGTCGGCGAGCATGCCGGTGGCGGTGCTGAAGCAGAACACGCCCACGGCCACGAGCGTGGCCAGGCCCCAGGTGGCCGGCCGCTGCAACGCGGACCAGGATTGGCTTTTCTCGGCGGCAGAAGCACGGCGGCGCCAGAAGTACACCACCAGCGCAGCGGACGCTGTACTCACCAGCGCCATCAACAATTGCGCCAGCGCGCCCGGTTGACCGAGTTGCTGGCTGACGTCGGTCGGTGCCAGTTCGATGCCTTGCTGGCGCGCTTCGGCCACCAGCGCGATGCCGCGGAAGATCCCCCAGGCAATGCCGGTGCCGACGCTGGCAACCAGCAATACGACCAGGGCGATCAGCGCATCGAGGAAGAAGTTGAGCAGGGGCGCGCGATCGCCCGCTGCAACCGAGGGCATAACCGGCGTGGCGGTCGGGGACATCGCTTCCACGGCGGCGGCCGGGGACCCTGGCAAATCGTTCATCGCGTTCCTGCGGCTCGGAAGACAATCGCCGCCGCATCGCTCCCCGATGCGGCAGACGGCTCGATGATGTCAGATATCGAGGTTGGCGACCTTCAACGCGTTGTCTTCGATGAAGTCGCGACGCGGTTCGACCACATCGCCCATCAGGGTGCTGAAGATCTGGTCGGCGGCCACCGCGTCTTCGATCCGCACCTGCAACATCCGGCGCGTATCGGGGTTGACCGTGGTTTCCCACAGCTGCTCCGGGTTCATTTCACCCAGGCCCTTGAAGCGCTGGATCTGCCGGCCCTTCTTGGCTTCTTCCAGCAGCCAGGCCTGCGCCTGGGCGAACGACTCGACATTCTGGGTCTTGTTGCCGCGTACGATCTGCGCGCCTTCGCGGACCAGGCCATGGAACAGCTTGGCCGCTTCGTTGAGCGGACGCAGTTCGCCGGTCTCGAAGGCCGAGAGCGGAATGAACATGCGCGCTTCCTCGCCCATGTGGCGCCGCACGACTTCCAACGCCGCCGGGCGCTGGTCGTTCGGTTCCTGCAGGCCGATGGTGTAGCGCGGCGTGCCCAGGCTGCCCTGGTTGAGCTGGCTGGCGAGCAGGTCCAGGCCGTGGCCGGCCTTGGCATCGCGCAGGTGCTGCAGATCCAGCGGCACGAAGTCGATCAACGCATCGAGCAGGCGGGTGTCGTAGCGGTGCGCGTTGCGGGCGATGGCGTCCTTGGCGTTGGCATAGGCCAGCAGCAATTTTTCCAGCGCCACGCCTTCGATCGCCGGCTCGCCGGCGGCCGGCACCAGCGAGGCCCCTTCGACCGCACTGTTGGCCAGGTAGACGTTGAGCGCCGCGTCGTCCTTGAGATACAGCTCGCTCTTGCCCTGCTTGAGCTTATACAGCGGCGGCAGGCCGATGTAGATGTGGCCGCGCTCGATTAGCTCCGGCATCTGGCGGTAGAAGAACGTCAGCAGCAGCGTGCGGATGTGCGAACCGTCGACGTCGGCGTCGGTCATGATGATGATGCGGTGGTAGCGCAGCTTGTCCGGGTTGTACTCGTCCTTGCCGATGCCGGTGCCGAGCGCGGTGATCAGCGTGCCGACTTCGGCGCTGGCCAGCATGCGATCGAAACGCGCGCGTTCCACGTTGAGGATCTTGCCGCGCAGCGGCAGCACTGCCTGGTTCTTGCGGTTGCGGCCTTGCTTGGCCGAGCCGCCTGCCGAATCACCCTCGACGATGAAAAGTTCGGACAGCGCCGGGTCTTTTTCCTGGCAGTCGGCAAGCTTGCCGGGCAGGCCGGCGATATCGAGCGCGCCCTTGCGGCGGGTGAGATCGCGGGCCTTGCGCGCCGCTTCGCGGGCGCGCGCGGCGTCGACGATCTTGCCGGTGATGGCGCGCGCTTCGCTGGGATTTTCCTGCAGGAACTCTTCCAGGCGCGCACCGAAGGCGTTTTCCACCGCCGGACGCACGTCGGAGCTGACCAGCTTTTCCTTGGTCTGCGAGGAGAAGCTCGGGTCCGGCACCTTCACCGACAGCACCGCGATCATGCCTTCGCGCATGTCATCGCCGGTGAGGGTGATCTTGGCCTGCTTGGCGATGCCGTTCTGCTCGATGTAGTTGCCGAGCACGCGCGTAAGCGCGGCGCGGAAGCCGGCTAGGTGAGTGCCGCCGTCCTTCTGCGGGATGTTGTTGGTGAAGCAGTACATCGTTTCCTGGTAGGCGTCGGTCCATTGCAGGGCGACGTCGACGACGATGTTGTTGTACTCGCCGGTGACGGAAATGACGTTGGGGTGCAACGGGTTCTTCAGCTGCGCCAGGTGCTCGACGAAGCTGCGGATGCCGCCTTCGTAGTGGAAATCATCGCGACGGCCTTCGCCGCGCTCATCGATCAGCGTGATGCGCACGCCCGAGTTGAGGAACGACAGCTCGCGCAGGCGCCGGGCCAGGATTTCGTAGTGGAATTCAACGTCGCTGAAGATTTCTACCGCCGGCTTGAAGCGCAGGGTGGTGCCGCGCTTCTGCGATTCCTCCAGCTGCTTGAGCGGGTACAGCGACTCGCCGAGCGAGTATTCCTGCTGGTAGTGGTGGCCATCGCGCCAGATGTCCAGCCAGAGGTGTTCGGACAAGGCATTGACCACCGAGACACCGACGCCATGCAGGCCGCCGGAAACCTTGTAGCTGTTGTCGTCGAACTTGCCGCCGGCGTGCAGCACGGTGAGGATCACCTCGGCCGCCGAAATGCCTTCTTCCTTGTGGATGTCGACCGGGATGCCGCGCCCGTTGTCGTGCACGGACACCGAGCCATCGACGTGGATCTTTACCACGATGTCGTCGGCGTGGCCGGCCAGCGCTTCGTCGACCGAGTTATCGACGACCTCGAAGACCATGTGGTGCAGGCCGGTGCCGTCGTGGACGTCGCCGATGTACATGCCAGGGCGCTTGCGAACCGCCTCCAGGCCACGCAGGACGGTGATCTTGCTGGAGTCGTAGGTGTTGCCGTTCGCCGGCGTCGGGTTGAGTTCTTCGGTCATGCGCTTTGCCGTGTGCTCCACTGCGCGGGCGGCGACGGGGAACCGTGCCGCTCCGGAGATAGGGGGATAGCTGATGAATTATAGCAGCCGGGCCCTGTCAGCCCCGGTTTGGTGAACGGTGGGTCGCCCATTCAGTCTAGAGCGGCGATTGCGCCGTGTTCCACGTGGAACCGGGCGGGTTTCCAGGCATCAAGGAGCGCGGGCGCCTCGGTGGCTGTAATCAGCACCTGGGCAGGGCCTTCATGGAGCCGCGCCAAGACTCGCTGCTGGTGCTGACGATCAAGCTCGGAGGCCAGGTCATCCAGCGCGATCACCGGCCATTCGCCACGCTGTTCGGCGAAGTCCTCCGCCTGGGCCAACAAGCAGGCAAGCGCAGTCAGCTTGGCCTGCCCGCGTGACAACGCCTGAGGACCCGGCAGCCGTGAAAATTCCGGCTGCCAGTCCGCGCGATGCGGCCCGATCGAGGTGTAGCCGTACTGTCGATCTCGTTCCCGGGCCAACAAGAGGGCATCTGGCAACGACATTTCATGCCGGCGCCACCCTGGCTGGAACAACAACCCATCCAGGCCCAGCGAGGGCGCGATCGCACGGGCGAGGGGGTTGGCCTTGTCCTGCAAGCGCTCGATGTAACTACGGCGGCGGGACGTCAACAGCTCCCCTGCGTCGCCGAGCTCGCGGTCCCAGGCGTCGAGCGAGGCCGGAGGTCCGCCTTGCTTGAGCAGGGCGTTTCGCTGCTTTAAAGCCCGCGAGTAGCGCCGCCACAGTGGAAGGAAGTCTGGTTCCACGTGGAACAGGGCCCAATCCATGAAACGCCGGCGCGTCTCGCCGCCCCCGCTGATCAGGGCATGGCTTCCCGGCTCGAACGTCACCACCGCAAGAGCGGCGCATAGGTTGCCCAACTGCTGCACGTCTTCGCCGTCCAGCCGGCCCTTCCAGGCCTGCCCGCTATGCCTGAGCCCGGCCCGTCGATAACGGCCTGGCCCACCGGCGCTTTCCTGCCATTCGACGAACACTTCCAAATCGTCTGCGCCCTGTCGCACCAGGCCATCGCGCACGCGCCCTCGAAAGCTGCGCCCGTAGGCCATCAGATGTAGCGCTTCCAACAAACTGGTCTTTCCCGCTCCGTTGTCTCCCACGACCAGGTTGATCCCCGGTCTCGGATGCCACTCCACGCTGTCGAAGCGGCGGAAGCGATGCAGGGTCAATCGATTGATCAGCATTCGGCCGGCAGTGGGGGCAGGGAATCGGCCAGCATAACGGGGTACCGGCAGCTAGACATCAGTGGGGACACACTGTGGATAAAGCAACGGCTGTAACCTGGGTTCGGAGTTGTACACAGGCAATCCACCGAACACAGGGCGTCTTTTACAGGGGTTTCGAGCCCCGTTTCTTCTTTAAAAACAAGAAGATAACGAGTTATACCGTAAAATCTGCCCTACCAAGCACCACCTAGCCTTTGATTTATATCTTCATAAAAGCGGTAAATAGGCCCGCAGAAACAAGAACGCCCGGGTCTCCCCGGGCGTCCAGTTCCACGTGGAACACAATCAGAGTCGAAGCGGCATTACGACGTGACGGGACTTCTCGCTGCTCGCCTCACGCACCAACGCGGACGAGTTCGCATCCCGCAACTGGATCACGATGTGCTCATCGCGCAACGCCGAAAGCGCATCGAGCAAATAGTTGACGTTGAAGCCGATCGCCAAGTCGGAGACCTTGGTATCGGCCTCGACTTCTTCCTGCGCCTCTTCCTGCTCCGGGTTATGCGCGCTGATCTTCAGCTGGCCCGGAGAAACTTCCACGCGCACGCCGCGGTACTTCTCGTTCGAGAGGATCGCGGCGCGCTGCAGCGAAGCACGCAGGGCTTCGCGATCAACCTTGACCTCGCGGTCAGCACCAATTGGCACCACGGCCTCGTAGTCCGGGAAGCGCCCATCGATCAGCTTCGAAGTGAAGGTGACATCGTCGCGCTTCACTCGGACGTGGCTGCGACCCACTTCCAGCTCCAACGAGCGATCGCCGCCTTCCAGCAAACGCTGCAGTTCGGTCACGCCCTTGCGCGGCACGATGATCTGGCGCTTGGTGCCCGAGGTGCTATCCAGCTGCGTCTCGCACAGCGCCAGGCGGTGGCCATCGGTGGCCACGCAGCGCAAGGTCGAATCGCGCAGGTCGAACAGCAAACCGTTGAGGTAGTAGCGAACATCCTGCTGCGCCATGGCGAAAGCGGTGCGCTCGATCAATTCCTTGAGGTTGGCTTCCGGCACCACGACCCGCTCGGTGGCTTCCACTTCGTCCACCGAAGGGAAGTCGTTGGCCGGCAATGTCGCCAGCGTGAACCGGCTGCGCCCGGCCTGGACCGTGACCTTATCGCCGGTCTGCGACACCGTGACCCGGCTGCCATCGGGCAGGGCGCGCACGATCTCGAACAGCTTGCGTGCCGGGATCGTGGTTTCGCCGTCTTGCGCATCCTCCACCGCGATGCGCGAAATCATCTCCACTTCCAGGTCGGTGCCGGTCAGCGACAGCTGGCCGCTTTGCACCTGCACCAGGAAATTGGCCAGGACCGGCAGAGTCTGGCGACGTTCAACCACATTGACCACCTGGGCCAACGGCTTGAGGAAGGCTTCGCGCTGCAGTGTGAAACGCATGTGGTTCCGTGCCCCTATGCTTTAAAGATGTGGAATAAATCAAAAGCTTGGTGGTGATGGTAGGGCCGTTTTTGACGGAAAACTACCTTAACCAATTGATTTAAAAAGACTTATTGGCCCCGAAACCCATGGGATTACCGCCCCTGATCCCGTGGTAAAACCTGTGGATAAAATTCAGGTCGAAACCGCCGCCCGATTTATCCACAGTTTCTACCGGCCTTGCGCGCAAATCATGCACTGATTTTTCCCGCCTGTGCGCGCGGGCCGGAACTTACTCGCTCAGCTTGCGGATCAGCTTGTCCCAGTCCTCGCGCAACTTGCCGTCGGCTTCCATCAAGGTGCGGATCTGCCGGCAGGCATGCAGCACGGTGGTGTGGTCGCGGCCGGCGAAGGCATCGCCGATCTCCGGCAGGCTGTGCTCGGTGAGTTCCTTGGCCAATGCCATTGCCACCTGGCGCGGACGCGCCAGCGAGCGGGTACGGCGCTTGGACAGCAGATCCTTCATCTGCAGGCCGTAGTAATCGGCCACGGTCTTCTGGATGTTCGGGATGCCGATGGCCTGCTGCTGCGCGCGCAACAGGTCGCGCAGCGTCTCCTGGGCAAACTCCACGGTGATCGCTCGGCCGGTGAAGTTGGCGCGGGCAGCCAGCGTGTTGAGCGCACCTTCAAGATCGCGCACGTTCGAGCGCATCTTCTTGGCGATCAGGAACGCCACGTCATCCGGGATATCGGCCCCACGCTCGCGCGCCTTGGCCAGCACGATCGCCGCGCGGGTCTCGAAATCCGGCGGGTCGATCGCCACCGAAAGGCCCCAGGCCAGGCGCGATTTCAGCCGCGGCTCCAGGCCCTCGACTTCGCGCGGGTAGCGGTCGCAGGTGAGAATGATCTGCTGGCGGCCGTCGAACAGCGCATTGAAGGTGTGGAAGAACTCCTCCTGCGTGCGGTCCTTGCCGGCGAAGAACTGGATGTCGTCGATCAGCAGCGCATCGATTTGCTGGAACTGGCGCTTGAACTGGTCCATCGCCTTGTCCTGCAGCGCGCGGATCATCGCGCTGAAGAACTGCTCCGAGCGCAGGTACATGACCTTGGCGTTCGGGTTGGCCTGGCGCATCGCATTGCCGGCGGCAAACATCAGGTGGGTCTTGCCCAGGCCGGTGCTGCCGTACAGCAGCAGCGGGTTGTGGGCACGGTCACCGGGCTTCTGTGCCGCCTGCAGCGCGGCGGCGCGGCCGAGCTGGTTGCTGCGGCCCTCGACGAAGTTGTCGAAGGTGTAGTGCGTGTCCAGGTTACCGGCGAACGGCACCGAGGCCACTGGCGGCGGCGCCATCTGCGTGGCGAAGACCGGCGCGGCCGGTTCGGGCGCCTTGGGCCGCGAGCCGACCGCCAGCGCCACCTCGCCGTTGCCGGCATAGTGGCTCAGCAGCTCGCGGATACGGTCCAGGTAGCGCTCGCGCACCTGTTCGACAATGAAGGCGTTCGGCGCGTACAGCACCATGCTGTCGGCGCGCTCTTCGGCCTGCAGCGGTTTCAACCAGGTATGGACATCTTCGGGCGGGAATTCCGCCTCGAGACGTTCCAGGCAACGGGGCCAAGCATCCATCAAAGTGTTTTCATCAGTAGCCGGCCGGGGGCGCAAAAGGTCGCCATGCATCGGCACGGGAGGTAGAAAGCGGATGGGCCAGCCTACCATCGGGGGGCGGGTTTTCCCATATTTATTCACAGGGACGTCCACAGGCAGGCGTGCGCCCAAAGGTCACAGCGCTTGACCTGGCCCCCACCTCGCGCCTAGAATTTCCGGTTCTTTCGTAACCCTTTCCTAGAGGCCCACATGGCCACCAAGCGCACCTACCAGCCCAGCAACCTCAAGCGCAAGCGCGACCACGGTTTCCGTGCCCGCATGAAGACGGCCGACGGCCGCAAGGTGCTGGCCCGTCGCCGCGCCAAGGGCCGCAAGCGCCTGAGCGCTTGATTGCCGCGCCGCTCCGTGCGGCCCAGGCAATCCCGATCGTGACCGATTCCGACCCGCGCAGGCGATTTCCTCGCTCTGCGCGGGTTCGTTCGCGCGCGGAATACGCTGTCGTCTTCAATGACAGCCGTCGCTGCTCCGACCCCCTCATGAGTCTGCACTGGCGCCCGCAAGAAGGCCCGGCCCGGCTCGGCATGGCGGTATCCCGCAAGGTCGACAAGCGGGCCGTCGGGCGCAACCGCATCAAGCGCGTCCTGCGTGACAGCTTTCGCCACCTCCTGCCCCAGCTGGCCGGCGGTGACTGCGTCGTGGTCGCCCGTTCGGCGGCTGCGACCGCAAGCAACGAAGAACTGCGCATCGCTTTCGAGCGTATCCTGCGCCGAGCGGGCGCATTGCCGGTGTCATCCGGCGGCTTCACAATGCCGCCGCGTTCGGAAGCCCACGCTTCGTCCCCTCCTTTGACCGAGCCGGAACGCCGTTCCGACTGAGCCGAGTTGCTGCCTGATGAATCAGACCCGCGTATTCCTGTTGTTTGCCTGGCTGATGGTGGCCGCCCTGTTGTGGATGGAGTGGGGCCGCGACAAGGCCGCGCCGGCCGCTGACGTTGCCGCCGCGCAAGCCGTCCCGCCGACCGCGGGTACCGGCGCTGTTCCCGATGCCAATGGCGTGCCGCAGGCCAATGTGCCGGGTGCTCCGGGCAATGCCGCGACCCAGCCCGCCGCAGCGGCAGCCACGCCGGCCCAGGTGGTCACCATCACCACGGATGTATTGCGCCTCAAGCTCGACGGCCGCAGCGTGCTCGATGCCGAGCTGCTGCAATTCCCGCAGACCAAGCAACCCGGCGCCGCGCCGGTGAGCCTGCTGACCGAAGACCCGGCGCATCCGTACAACGCCACCAGTGGCTGGGCCAGCGACAAGGGTTCGCCGGTGCCGGGCGTTGGCGGTTTCCGCCCCGTTGATGGCGGCACCGAGTTCGCCCTGGCCAAGGGCCAGGACAAGCTGGTGGTGCCGTTCGTGTGGAATGGTCCCGATGGCGTCAGTATCCGCCGCACCTTCACCCTGGAGCGCGGTCGTTACGCGATCCAGGTGCGCGACGAGGTCGTCAATGCGGGCACCACCACGTGGAATGCCTATATCTATCGCAAGCTCAACCGCGTGCCGACGATCCTCAGCCGCAGCATGATGAATCCGGACAGCCTGAGCTTCAACGGCGCTACCTGGTTCACCAACGAGAACGGCTACGAACGTCGCGCCTTCGCCGACTACCTCAAGGACGGCAGCGTCGATCGCGTCATCCAGGGCGGCTGGATCGCGATGCTGCAGCACCAGTTCTTCACCGGCTGGATTCCGCAGGCCGACAACAGCTCCCTGCTCAAGCTCTCCCAGGCCAATGGCGCCGACGTGCTCGAACTGCGCGGCCCCGGCTTCACCGTGGCCCCGGGCCAGCAGGCCAACACTGAGGCGCGCCTGTGGGTGGGCCCGAAGCTGGTCGGCCTGATCGCCAAGGAACAGGTGCCGGGTCTGGATCGCGTCGTCGACTACAGCCGCTTCTCGCTGATGGCGATCATCGGCCAGGGCTTGTTCTGGGTGCTCAGCCACCTCTACACCCTGCTGCACAACTGGGGCTGGGCGATTGTGGGCCTGGTCGTGCTGCTGCGCCTGGCGCTGTATCCGCTGTCGGCGGCGCAGTACAAGTCCGGCGCCAAGATGCGCAAGTTCCAGCCGCGCCTGGCGCAGTTGAAGGAGCGCTACGGCGACGATCGCCAGAAGTACCAGCAGGCGATGATGGAGCTGTACAAGAAGGAGAAGATCAACCCGATGGGCGGCTGCCTGCCGCTGCTCATCCAGATGCCGATCTTCTTCGCGCTGTACTGGGTGCTGGTGGAATCGGTGGAACTGCGCCAGGCGCCGTGGCTGGGCTGGATCGGCGACCTCACCGCACGCGACCCGTACTTCGTGCTGCCGATCATCAACATGGTCATCATGTGGTTCACGCAGAAGCTGACGCCGACCCCGGGCATGGACCCGATGCAGGCCAAGATGATGCAGTTCATGCCGCTGGTGTTCGGCGTCATGATGGCCTTCATGCCGGCCGGCCTGGTGCTGTACTGGGTGGTCAACGGCGGGCTGGGCCTGCTGATCCAGTGGTGGATGATCAAGCAGCATGGCGAGTCGCCGAGCAAGATCATCCAGAAGAACGTGCAGGACACCTGATCCGCAGGTAACTCCGACAAGGCCCGCCACCCGCGGGCCTTGTCGTATCCGGGGCCTTACACTTTGGCCACCGCCCGCGAACACCGCCATGAGCCACAGCGACACCATCGTAGCCATCGCAACTGCCACGGGTGCCGGTGGCGTCGGCGTGCTGCGCGTGTCGGGCCGCCGCTGCACCGAGATTGCGAGCGGCCTGGGCATCGGCAACCTGCGTCCGCGCCATGCGCACTACGCGCGCTTTCGCGATGTCGCTGGCGCTGTCATCGACGATGGCCTGGCGCTGTGGTTCCCGGGGCCGCACAGCTTCACCGGCGAAGACGTGCTGGAGTTGCAGGGCCATGGCAGCCCGGTCGTGCTGCGGCAATTGCTGGCCCGTTGCGTCGCACTGGGCGCACGCCAGGCGCGCGCGGGCGAGTTCAGCGAGCGCGCGTTCCTCAACGGCAAGCTCGACCTCGCGCAAGCCGAGGCGATCGCCGATCTGATCGCAGCAGGCGACGAGCGCGCTGCCCGCGCTGCCCGCCGCTCGCTCGATGGTGTCTTCTCGCGTCGCGTCGAGGCCGTGGCCGAACAGCTCACCGTATTGCGCATCCACGTCGAAGCGGCGATCGACTTCGCCGACGAGCCGATCGACACCCTCGGCGGCGCGCAGGTACGCGCCGGCTTGGCGGCCACACAGGAAGCCCTCGCGGTGTTGCTGCGCGATGCCGAGCGCGGCCGCAAGCTTCGCGATGGCTTGCACGCGGTGCTGATCGGCCCACCGAATGCCGGCAAGAGCTCCTTGCTCAACGCCTTGGCCGGCAGCGACCGCGCCATCGTCACCGATCTGGCCGGCACCACCCGCGACACCCTGCACGAAACCATCCGCATCGACGGCCTCGAACTCACCCTCGTCGACACCGCCGGCCTGCGCGACAGCGGCGATGCGATCGAGCGCGAAGGCATGCGCCGCGCCCGTGCCGAGCTGCAGCGCGCCGATCTGGCGCTGGTTGTCATCGATGCGCGCGACCCGCAAGCCGGCCACGCCGCCGTCGCCGCCGATGTGGCGCAGGTGCCGCTCAGCCTGTGGATTCACAACAAGAGCGACCTGCTGCCAGCACCGCCGGAGTTGCCGGCCGACGCCATCGCCGTATCCGCCGCCACCGGGTTGGGCTTGGCGCAACTGCATGCACGCCTGGTTGAACTCGCCGGCAACGGCGAAGCCCAGGACGGCGAGTTCTCAGCACGCACCCGGCATGTTGAAGCGCTGCTACGCGCGGGCGAACACCTGCACGCCGCCGTGGCGCAGCTGGATCACGAGCAACTTGAGCTTGCCGCCGAAGAACTGCGCCTGGCGCATGATGCATTGGGTGAGATCACCGGGCGCATGACGGCCGATGATCTGCTGGGGCGGATTTTTTCGAGCTTCTGCATCGGCAAATAGCCGCCACGCTCAAACGTACATCCCCTCGCGCAGATTGATGTCGTGCTCCAGCCACGCCTTCAACGCGCACAGCATCTGCGACCAGCCCATGCAGTTGCCGTAGGACGCGCGCAATCCCTCATCGCCGTCGCCCCAGCCGATCTCTCCGATCTCCACGCGCGTGCGGCCATCGTCGGTCGCGGTGAAATCGAAGGTCACCGTCGTGCGCCGTGCCGACTCGCCTTCCTTGACCGGCTCGTTGGAATCCCAGCGCAGCACGATGCGTTGTGGCGGCGTGGCCTCGACCACCTCGACCGGAAATTCGCCGGGGAAATCGGCGAAATCCCAATGCACCGTCGCCCCGGTCTCAAGCCGCCCGCGTGCACCGCCGGTGGTGAAGTAGCGAGACAGCTGCGCCGGGTCGGCCACGGCTTCGTAGACCTGTTCCACCGGCCGGCCGATATGGGCAAACACACTGAATTGGGGATGCATGCGCAGGCTCCTCGATGGGCAGTGCCGCTGTTCTAACTCCTCGGCCGCCGCGATGCAAAGCGAACTCGTGCCTGGATCATTCCTCGCCGCGACGCGGTCGCAAGCGCACCACGACCGCACCCTGCGGCTGCTCGCGTTGCCACAGCACCGGCACCTCGGCCGGCCGCGCGGGCTCCAGACCCTCGGCGTCGGCTTCGGCGGTATCGGGCGCATCAAGGTCGTCCTCTTCATCCTCCCAGCTGTAGCGCTTGCGCGGCGGCAGCGGGTCGAGGTGACGAAAAAGCAGCGCGCCGAGCACGCCGGCGAGCGCGCCGCCCATGTGCGACTGCCAGGAGATCCCCGGCTCGCGCGGCAGGATCGCCAGCAACATGCCGCCGTAGAACAGGAAGGCAATCATGCTGGTGGCGATCGCGGCGCGGTCGCGGCGAATCAGGCCGAGCACGAACAACAGGAACATCAGACCATGGGTCACGCCGCTGGCGCCGAGGTGGTACGTGCCGACATCGCCCAGCCACCAGGCGCCCAGCCCCGAACCGATCCACATCAGCGGCAACGACCACAGTGTGGCGCGCGGATAGACGCTGCCGGCCAAGGTGCCGAGGATCAACATGGCGAACGCGTTGGCGCCGATGTGTTCCAGCGAGCCATGCAGCAGCGGGGCAGTCAGCACGCCCCACAGCCCCGCCCACTCATGCGGGCGCACGGCCAGCGGCCGCCAGTCGAAGCCGGCCTGGCTGGCGAAGACCGCCACCATCACCAGCACGGCGCCGAAGCTGAGGTTGAAGGCACGCAGCACCCGGCCGCGCTGGCTGCGGGCGTCGTCGGCCGGGTCGAAAGCGGAATTAGGAGTGTCCATGCTTTGCGGATGGCGGCAGGCGCGGCGATTGCAAGGCCCGCGCGGCCGGGAGAATGGGCGGCCCCGGCGGGACAATCCGCCGGGACCGTACCGGAACCGCGCTCAGGACCCGTGCGGCCGCGGCGGCGAGCGCAGGCTCAGCACCACGGTCGTCGCGATGATCACGAACACCGCGCCGAGCGAGACCCAGATCGGCAGCTTCACCAGGTCGATCGCGAGCATCTTCAAGCCAATGAAGACCAACACCACGGCCAGCCCGTAGGGCAGCAGGTGGAAGCGGTCGGCCATGCCGGCGAGCAGGAAGAACATCGCGCGCAGGCCAAGCACGGCGAACACGTTCGAGGTGAGCACGATGAACGGGTCGGTGGTGATGGCGAAAATCGCCGGGATGCTGTCGACCGCGAAGATCACGTCGGTCACCGCGATCAGGATCAACACGACGAACAACGGGGTGAACCAGCGCACGCCGTCCTTCTCCAGCATCAGGCGGTTGCCGTTGTATTGCGGGCTGATGCGCAAATGGCTGCGCATCCAGCGCAGCACCGGGTTCGCTTCCAGGTCCGGCTCCTTGCCGGCGGAGAACCACATCTTCACGCCGGTCAGCAGCAGGAACGCGCCGAACACATACAGCAGCCAATGGAACTTGGTCAGCAGCACGGCGCCGGCGAAGATCATCACCGCGCGCAACACGATCGCGCCGAGCACGCCGATCACCAGCACGCGCTGGCGCTGTTCTTCGGGCACGGCGAAGTAGTTCATCACCATCAGGAAGACGAAGATGTTGTCCACCGCCAGCGACTTTTCCACCAGGTAGCCGGTGAGGAACTCAAGGCCAATGCGGTTGGCCAGCACGCTGCCGGCGGTTTCGTGCAGGTACCACCACAGGCCGGCATTGAAGAGCAGGGCCAGGGCGATCCAGCCCAGGCTCCACCACAGCGCCTCCTTGAAGGTGACCTTGTGCGGCCCGCCGTGGCGCATCAGCACCAGGTCGACCAGGAGCGCGACTACCACGACGACCGCGAAGCCGCCCCAGAGCCAGATATTGCCGATGGTTTGCATGTGGAAAGTCCCGTAGAAAAGTGAAAACGCCTCGAACCGGACGGCCGAGGCGCTGCACACGGAAAACTTTCCGGGAATACAGACCTTCGCCATGCGGCGAAGGTCTCGCTCACAGCCGTTTCCGGCTGCCGTTGCACCGGAGTCCGCCTTGCAGGCCTGGACTCGAATTGACGGCGACAACGTCGGGAGCTACTCCCCTTCTTGGCGGCCATTCTGCCGGCAGCCGGAGAGGCCGTCAAACCGTCGGTACAATAGGCATATGAATACCCCCAACCCCGTCGTACGCCTCAAGAACGCCTGGCGCTCCAGCCATCCGTGGATTTTCCAGAAGCTGGTGGAGAAGCCGGCCGTCCGGCCCAAGCCCGGTACCGTGGTCGAAGTGGTCGGGGTCGATGGGGAGTGGATCGGCCGGGGGTTCTACAACGGCCACTCGCGCATTGCCGTACGCATCCTGGAGACCCGCCAGGAAGTGCCGGTGGACGCCGGCTGGTTCTCGCGCAAGATCGCCGAGGCCGTCTCGCTGCGTCGCGACGTGCTCAAGCTCGACGCGGTCTCCGACGCCTGGCGCGTGGTCCACAGCGAAGGCGACGGCCTCTCCGGCTTGGTGGTGGACCGCTACGGCGACCTGGTGGTGGTGGAGTTCTTCGCCGCCGGCATGTTCCGCCACCGCGAGTGGATCTACGAAGCCCTGCGCGAGCAGTTCCCCGGCTGCCGCTTCCACAGCTTCGCCGACGAGCACGTGCAAAAGCAGGAGAGCTTCGACTTCCACAACACCTCGGGTACCGAGGCGGCAGTGATCACCGAGCACGGGGTGCGCTTCCGCGCCGACCCGGCGGGCGCGCACAAGACCGGGTTTTTCGCCGACCAGCGCGAGAACCGGCAGTGGCTGAGCCAGCAGGTGCAGGACAAGACCGTGCTCGACCTGTGCTGCAACACCGGCGGCTTCGCGGTATATGCGGCCGCGCGCGGTGCCAGCGAAGTGCTCGGCGTGGATATCGACGAAGACGTCATCGCCATTGCCAAGGGCAACGCCAAGCTCAACAACGTGCGGCCGAAGTTCGTGCAGGCAGACATCTTCCCGTGGCTGCGCGATGCCGCCAATCGCGGTGAGCAATACGACGTGGTGATCCTGGATCCGGCCAAGATGACCCGCGACCGCGACCAGGTGATCCCGGCGCTGAAGAAGTACCTGGACATGAACAAGCTGGCGCTGGGCGTGGTCAAGCCGGGCGGGTTGTTCGCCACCTTCTCCTGCACCGGGCTGGTATCGGAGCAGGAATTCCTCGACATGCTGCGCCGCGCCTCGTTCTACTCCGGGCGCACGCTGCAGATCCTCAAGGTTTCCGGCGCCGGCCCGGACCACCCGTTCATGGCCCACGTGCAGGAATCGCGCTACCTCAAGGCCGTGTTCTGCCGCGTGCTGGACTGAAGTCACTGTTCGGCGGGCAGCGTCTTCGCTAGGGTGCGGTTTCCGCACTCTGGCGAGACCCGATGAAACGTCGCCGCACCCTGCCGTTGTTGATCGCCCTCACGCTGGCCTGGCCGCTGTCGGCGGCCGCCACCGATTTCAGCGCCGAAGAACTCGCGCGCGCCAAGGCGTTGCAGCAGCGCCTGCTCACCCTCGACACCCACCTCGACACGCCGGCCAACCTGGCCCGCGAGGGTTTCGACATCCTGCAGCGTCACGGCGGCAGCGCGGTGTCCGAAGTGGACTACCCGCGCATGCTCGAAGGCGCATTGGATGGCGGTTTCTGGGCCATCTATACCGAGCAGGGCGACCGCAGCGACGCCGCCCACCGACGTGATCGCGACGCCGGGCTGGAACGCCTGCTGGAAATTCGCGAAATGGTCGCCGCCCATCCGGATCGCTTCGGCCTGGCGCACAGCGCCGACGAAGCGCAGCGGATCAAGGCCAGCGGCCGCCGCGTAGTCTTTATCAGCATGGAGAACGCCAGCCCATTGGCGGCCGATCCCAGCCTGTTGAGCTTCTACCAGCACGCCGGCCTGCGCATGCTCAGCCTGGCGCACTTCCTCAACAACGAATTCGCCGACTCGGCCACCGACCCCAAGGGCCCCGAGTGGCACGGCTTGAGCCCCGCAGGCCGGCAGCTGGTTGCCGAGGCCAACCGCCTGGGCATCGTGGTCGACCAATCGCACGCCTCCGATGCCGTGTTCGACGACTTGCTCGAAGCTTCCAAGGTGCCGTTCGTGCTCTCGCACAGCGCCTCGCGCGCGAAGTTCGATCATCCGCGCAACCTCGACGACGCGCGCCTGCGCAAGCTCGCGGCCAAGGGTGGCGTGATCCAGGTCAACGCGTATGGCGGCTATCTCACACAGGTGACCAAGTCACCCGAACGCATCGATGCGGAAAAGGCGCTGGAAGCGCGCTTCGGTGAGTACGACGCCATGAGCATGGCCCAGGCGCAGGCCTACGGCGAAGCGATGAAGCAACTCGACGCGCGGTTGCCGCTCAAGCAAGGGACGCTCGACGACTTCTTCGCCCACCTCGACCACATCCTCAAGGTCGCTGGCCCAGAGCACACCGGCATCGGCATGGACTGGGACGGCGGCGGCGGCGTGCAAGGCATGGAAGACGTAAGCCAGCTGCCGAAGATCACCGCCTGGCTGCTGCGCCAGGGCTACTCGGAGAAGCAGATCGCCGGCATCTGGGGCGGCAATGTCATGCGTGTGTTGCGCCAGGCCGAGGCCTACGCTGCCGGGCAAGGCCAGGCAGCGCATTGATCCATCGCCCGATCTCTTCGTCGAGGAGATCGGGCGGCGGCCATCAGCCCCGCTTGCCCAGCACCGCGCGGCTGCGGCTATAGGCCACGTACACCAGCAGGCCGAACACGTTCCAGGCTGCAAACCACAGCTGGGTGCGGGTCGGCAGGCTCCAGAACAGGTACAGGCAACCGACGATTGCCAGCGGGCCGACCACCCAGGCCAGCGGCGTGCGGAACTTGCGCTCGCGTCCCGGCTCGCGTTTGCGCAACACCAGCAGGCACACCGCCACCGCGGTGAAGGCCGCCAGGGTGCCGGCATTGGCCAGCGCGGCGATCTCGTCCAGCCGCGCCACGCCGGCCAGCGCCGCCACCAGCACCGCCGTGAATAGCGTGATCGTCACCGGTGTCCCGCGTTTGCTCACCTTCGACAGGCCGCGCGGCAACAGGCCATCGCGCGACATCACGAAGAAGATGCGGCTCTGGCCATAGAAGAACGCCAGCAGCACGGTGGGCAGCGCAATGATGGCGACAATGCCGATCACCAGCGCCGCGGTGCCGTGGCCGAGCTCGCGCATGATCAGCGCCAGCGGTTCGGCGCTCTTGCTGAAGACGGTGTAGCTCAGCGCACCGACCGCGGCCAGCGCCACCAACACGTAGATCAAGGTGCAGCCGATCATCGAACCGACGATGCCGATCGACAGGTCGCGGCCGGGGTTCTTGGTTTCCTCGGCCGCGGTGGAGATCGCATCGAACCCGTAGAAGGCGAAGAAGATGATCGCCGCCGCGGCCATCACCCCGCGCTCCATGCCTTGCGCGTCCACCGACTTGGAGAAGCCATAGGGCATGAACGGATGCAGGTTCTCGGCGTTGAATGCCGGCAGCGCGACGGCGACGAAGATGCCCAGGGCGATCAGCTTCAACACCACCAGTACCGCATTGATCGTTGCGCTTTCGCGGGTACCGGCAATCAGCGCGCCGGCGACCAGGAAGGTGATCAGGATCGCCGGCAGGTTGATCACGCCGCCAGCGTGCGGGCCGGCGGCCAGCGCCGCGGGCAGGGTCACCGCCCATCCGGTCTGTTGCTGCACCCATTGCAGGAAGCCGACGAAATAGCCCGACCAGCCAACCGCCACCGTACTCACCACCAGCGAGTACTCGAGGATCAGGCTCCAGCCCACCACCCAGGCGATGGTCTCGCCGAGCGCGGCGTAGCTGTAGGTGTAGGCGCTGCCGGCGGCCGGCATCATGGTGGCCATCTCGGCATAGGCCAGCGCCGCGCAGGCGCAGACCAGGCCGGCGGCGACGAAGGACAGCAGCACGGCCGGGCCGGCCTTGTCGGCACCGACGCCGATCAACGTATAGATGCCGGTCCCCACGATCGCGCCGATGCCCAGGGCGACCAGGTGCGGCCAGCTCAGGGAAGGCACCAGGCGCCGCCCTTCTTCGTGGACGGTGACCATATCCAGGGGCTTGCGCCGGAGCCAGGACTGCATGCGGACCTCGTGGGTGCGTAAGGAAAGCGCGAGTGTCGCCGAACGCGGTGCAGCAAAGCCACGGCCGAAAGGCCTGGTTGGCTACAGGCGCAGGGTCATGAAGACGCTATGCGGGTCGTCGCCGTAGTCGGCGAAGGGGCCGCAGGCGGTGAAGCCGGCGCGTGCATATAGCCGGTGGGCGGGAAAGAAGGGGGCCGTTGCCCCGGTCTCGAGCCACAGTTGTTCGAACCCATGGCTGCGCGCGTGCGCCACGAGGTGGGCCAGCATCGCCGCGCCCACACCGCGGCCGCGATGGCTCGGTGCCGTGCGCATCGACTTCAACTCCCCGTTTCCTTGGCCAAGGTCGCGCAAGGCCCCGCAACCGACCGCCTCGTCGTCCGACCAGATGGACCAGAAACTGACTTCGGGAATGCGCAAGCCAGACAAGTCGAGCGCGTGGACGCTCTCGGCCGGGGTGATCGCCTGCATATCGCGCAAATGCGCCTCGAGCAAGGCGATGACCGCGGGGTGTTCCAGGGTGCCGGGGCGAATATCCATGGCCGGATTATCGATCAGCTCGTTAGATTTGTCGTATATCCGGGCAAAAGGGCGACGCCTACATTGGTTCCCTGCTTAGTGCAGACAGGTTGTACGGGCCCGGCGCAAGCCGGTCCTACCGGGGGGCCGTTCGTGGGGGACGGCCCCCCATTCTTTTGGGCGGCGCTCAGCCGACGCCCAGGCGTACCCCGAACCCGATCAGGCCCAGTCCTGCCAGCCACCGCAAACCCCTACCCACCCGCGGATGCTGTGCGAGGCGACGCGCCAGGCCATGGCCGATCAGGATCAACAGCGTGCAATAGGCGATGCTCAGCAACAGGACCAGCAACGCCATCGTGGCGAAGGTCGCCACGCCGTGGTGACGTGCCGGATCGATGAAGAGCGGGAAGAAGGCCATGTAGAAGATCACGGCCTTGGGGTTGAGCAGGCTGATCAGGATCGCCTGACGAAAATAGTGCCCGGGGCGCAGCGCAATCGGGCTGCCGCCGCCAAGCCGCGGACTGCGCAGCAATCCGATGCCGACCCACACCAGGTAGGCCGCGCCGACGTACTGCACCGCGCGAAACAACAGCGGATTGGCCTGCAACAGGGCGGCCACGCCGGCCACCGCCAGCCACATCAGCACCTGGTCGCCGAGCAGCAAGCCGGCCAGCGCCGTGTAGCCGCCGCGGATGCCGCTGCGGCCACTGGCCATCAACAAGGTAAAGGTGCCCGGACCCGGCAGGGCCAGGAACACCAACACCGTGGCCACGAAGGCGCCTAGATCCTGGATGCCCATCCACGGCATGTGCGCCGAACCTCAGAAAAGGGGCCGCTATTGTCGGGCACTGCGCCAATCGAGGCGAGGATGCATCGCCTTCGCCAGAACTTGCGCTCAGGGCACGCCGTTGTCGCCATGGCGAAGGAAGGCCGGGCGTTGCTGCAGGCGGGCAAAATAATCTGCCACTGCCGCCAGGTCCGGCCGTTCGACCGGCGATTGCCGCCAGCGCTGCACCGACAGGCCAATGACCACGTCGGCGAGGGTGAAGGTGTCGCCGGCAACGTAGGCGCCTGTGGTCGCCAGCTGTTGGTCGAGCACCGCCATGTATTGGTTCCAACTGGCGATGCTGCGTTCGATCGCGCGCGCATCCGTGTGCAGGGGGCTCTGCCGCACCCGCGCCATGAATACATAGCGCCAGGCATCGTTGAGCCCGGTGGCCTGCCAGTCCATCCATTGCTCGACCCGCGCCCGCGTGCGTGGCTCGGCAGGCAGGAGGTCCATGCGCGCCGCGCGGCCGGCCAGGTAGCGGCAGATCGTGTTGGATTCCCACAGCACGAAATCGCCCTCGCGCAACACCGGTACCAGTCCGTTGGGATTGAGCGCGCGCCACTGGCCCGCATCGATCTCCTCGACGCCTTCGCCAACGTCCCGGCGCCGGTACTCAAGCCCCAGCTCGTCCAGGGTCCACAGCACCTTGCGCACATTGATCGAGGTGGCCTTGCCGATCAGTTCCAGCATGGGAAGGGGCAGCGAGGGGAGGGACCGGAAGCATAAGCCCGGGACGCAGCCGGTGAGACGCAGCCGGATACACTGTGCGTATGTCTGCCGAATCTCTCTTTATCGCCGGCCTGCTGTGCGCAGTCATCGTGCTCCAGCTGGCCGCACTGTTCCGCCGCCCTCGCCACGACGCCCTCGCCCAGGTCCTGCGCGAGGAGCAACGCCAGGGTCGCGGCGAGCTGCGGGAACAACTGGAAGGCGCCGCGCGCCAGCAGGACGCGCGGCTGGAAATCTTCGCCCGCCAGCTCGGCGACCTGTCCACCCGCACCGATCAACGCCTGGACCTGCTGCGCGAAGCACTCAGCGAAGACGCCCGGCGCGCCCGCGAGGAAGCCAGCCTGGCCCAGCAGCGCTTTGCCGAACAGCTCGGCCAGCGCCTGACTGATCTCACCCAGCGCAACGAGCAGCGCATCGGCGAGATGCGCGCCACGCTTGAACAGCAGTTGCAGGCGCTACAGGCCGACAACGCCGGCAAGCTCGAGCAGATGCGCGCCACGGTCGATGAAAAGCTGCAGACCACCTTGAACACCCGCCTCGATGCCTCGTTCAAGCTGGTGTCCGAACGCCTGGAACAGGTGCAGCGCGGCCTGGGCGAGATGCAGCAGCTGGCCACCGGGGTGGGCGACCTCAAGCGCGTGCTGACCAACGTCAAGACGCGTGGCGGCTGGGGTGAAGTGCAGCTGGACAACATCCTCGAACAGACCCTTACCCAGGACCAGTACAGCCGCAGCGTGCGCGTGCGCCCGGATAGTGGCGAGGTGGTCGATTTCGCCGTGCGCCTGCCCGGTCGCGGCCAGGACGTCGACACGCCGGTATGGTTGCCGATCGACTGCAAATTCCCGCGCGAAGACTACGAGCGCCTGCTCGATGCCCACGAACAAGGCGATGCGGAGCTGGTGCTGAGCAGCGGCGCGCAGCTGGAAAAGGCAATCCGGATCCAGGCCAAGTCGATCGGCGACAAATACATCGTGCCGCCGCACACCACCGACTTTGCGGTGATGTTCCTGCCCACCGAGGGCCTGTACGCCGAGACCATTCGCCGGCCGGGCCTGGTGGATCTGCTGCAACGCGAGCACCGCGTGGTCATCGCCGGCCCGACCACCTTCACCGCCCTGCTCAACAGCTTGCAGATGGGCTTCCGCACGCTGGCCATCGAGAAGCGCTCCAGCGAGGTCTGGGGCCTGCTCGGCGCGGTAAAGAGCGAGTTCGGCAAGTTCGGCGGCATCCTGGCAAAGGCCGAGAAGCAGATCCTTACGGTCGGCAAGAGCCTGGGAGACGCCCATCGCAAGACGCGCACCATCGAGCGCAAACTGCGTGGGGTGGAGAGCCTGTCCATTGGCGATTCGCGCGCCCTGCCTGAGGACGCCGCACTCGATACCCTTGGCGCGCCCGACGAAGACACCGGCGAAGATTCACCCGAGTCAGACTGACCCCGACCCACGAAGGACTACTCCCCCATGGCAACAACGCTTCACGATATCCCCTTGAAAACCATCGCTGGCCAGCCGGCCTCGTTGGGCGACTACCGCGGCAAGGTGCTGCTGGTGGTGAACGTGGCATCCAAGTGTGGCCTGACCACGCAATACGCGGGCCTTGAGCAGCTCTACCGCGCCAAGCGCGACGCCGGCCTGGCCGTGCTCGGCTTTCCGGCCAACGACTTCAAGGGCCAGGAGCCGGGGACTGATGCGGAAATCCAGCAGTTCTGCGAGCTGACCTACGACGTCAGCTTCCCCATGTTCTCCAAGATCGCGGTGACCGGGCCCGAGACCCACCCGCTATACCGTGCGCTGGTGGCCGCGCAGCCCGAGTCGGTCGGCGATGCGGCCATGCGTCAGCAGCTGGTTGGCTTCGGTATCGAACCGAACCCGGCGCCGGGCGTCCTGTGGAACTTCGAGAAGTTCCTGGTGGGCCGCGACGGCGAGGTCATCGCCCGCTTCGCCCCGAGCATTACGCCGGACGATGCCGGCCTGTTGGCCGCGATCGAGCGCGCGCTGGGCGCGTAACCGAATTGGCCGTGCAGGTTTCGGCATGAAAAAAGCCCGGGGAGACCCGGGCTTTTTTATCACTACGTATCGCGCCTCAATTGCCGAAGTCGGGCATCGGCATCGCATCCACCGGCACGGTGGTATCGCGCTCTTCGTCCGTACTGCGGTCGCCACGGCGGTCGCGCTGGATCTGGTAGTTGCGCCGTTGCAGCCAGGCATCGCGGGTGAGCGCGTACTCGTCAACCGCCGCATCACGCAAGGCGTCCACCGCCAGCAACTGCGCACGGGTGTTGACCAACTGCAGGCCCTGCAGGCCGATTCGCCACTTGTCGCTTTCCACCTGGCGCAGCGGCGACAGCGGCATGTCGCCGGCCAGGCCAAAGGTATCGCGAACGGTGCGCGGGCCGAACAGCGGCAACTCGACATAGCGCGAGTTGCTCCAACCCCATACCCCCAAGGTCTGGCCAAAGTCCTCGGTACGGCGCGGCACGCGCGCGGCGCTGGCAGGATCCAGCAGGCCACCGATGCCCAGGGTCGAATTGAGCACGAAGCGGCCCAAGGTCTGCAGCGCCTGCACCGGGTGGCCCTGCAACACCTGGTTGACCATGGTCACCGGCGAACGCAGGTTCTCGAAGAAATTGCTGACGCCCAGGCGCACCGGCTCTGGCGTCACCGTGACATAGGCGTTGGCCAGCGGCCGCGCCACGCCGCGATCGACCGCCATGTTGAAGCGGTGCATCGCACGGTTGTAGCGCTCCCACGGATCGTAAGTGCTAGAGGCGGTGGTACCGGTCTCGGCACCGGACGCACCCTGTGCGCTGGGAGCCGGGCCGCCGTAGAGCGCGGCGAAGTCGTCTTCGGCCGCAGTGGGCGCAGCGCCGGTGGCAGCCGCTTCGGTGACGGGCGCGCTCGGCGTGGCGGTATCGGCTTGCGCCGCCGCGGGCTCGGCGACGCTCGGTGCAGCCGTCTGCGGTGGCACGCTGGCCGTCGTCTCCGCAGCCGGCACCACGGTGCCCGTTTGCTGCACGGGGTCGGACTTCGGCGCCTGGCCGGCACAAGCGGCCAGCAAGACGGTCACGGCGATCAGGGAAAGACGGGAGACGTTCATGTCAGCTCGCAGCAGGCGGTGGGGACACCTGGAAATCCAATGATGGAGTGAGGCGGTAGGCCGCCGTGAGTTCGGCCAGGCCGGCCGGTGCACCGAGTACTTGCGGTTGGCCCTCGCCGGCGGCGCGCAGGCGCGCGGCCAATTCGGCCAGCAACGCCACACCGGCGCTGTCCACGCGCTCGACGGCGCGCAGGTCGAGCGTGCGCACGCCCGCCAACGCCGCGCTGGCTTGCAGCCATAGCGCGGTCACTGCGGTGCGGTCGAGCGCGCCGGTCAATACCAGCGCCTCGCCCTCGCGACGCAGGGCGGCTTTATTTGCCACTGGCCTTGCCGTTGCCTTGCGGGCCGGCCTGCAACGAGCCGTCGCGCAGTTCCTTGGCGACCTCGGCAATGCCCTTCTGGCGCAGCGGTGCGTCGAACTGGGTCTTGAAGGTCTGCACGTAGGAGATGCCCTCGATGCGGACGTCGAAGATCATCCACTGGCCGTTGACGTTGCGCATCAGGTAGTCGACCGGCGTCGGGTCGCTGCCGGCGCGCAGCAGTTCGGTAGCCACGACCACGCCGCGGCCGCCCGGCAGCGCGCTTTCGGACTTGCCGCGGAAGGTCGGCTTACCCTCGAATTCGAGCAGGGCATCGCCGTAGCGCTGCATCAGGTTGTCGGCCATGGCATCGGCGAACAGCTTGACGTCGGCATCGGAGGCGCCGCGGGCATGGATACCCAGCACCAGCCGGGCCGCGTAGTCGCGGTCGAAGGATTTGGTGAGCTCACCGTCGATGTACTGGCGCAGGGCCGCCGGGTTCTTGCGGAACTCGGCGCGGCGCTGCTCCAGCGTGGTCAGGATGCGGGTGCTGGTGCCGATCACGGTGCGCGTGGCGGTGCCATTGCTGGTCGCGGCGGCGGCCGGGGCGACCGGCGTCGCCTGGGCCAGCGCAAGCGCCGGCGTGGCGGCCAGGGCGATGGACAGGACGGTCAGGGCGAAACGATTCTTCATGGTTGCGGTTCCGTGGGAGCGGGAGTGTCGGTAGCGTCGCCGGGCGCGGCGGCTTTATCGCCACCGCCCGTGCCGCCGCCGCTGAACATGTATTTGCCGACCAACTGCAGCAGATCCACGGCCGGCTGGGTGAAGGCAATCTCATCGCCCGGCTTGAGCGTGTCGGGGTCGCCGCCCGGCTGCAGGCCGATGTAGCTCTCGCCCAGCAGCCCGCTGGTGAAGATGCCGGCCGAGGTATCGGCAGACAGATCCTTGTAGCGCTCGTCCAGGGCCAGGGTCACCACCGACTCGAACGTCTTCGGGTCCAGCGAGATGTCCGACACCCGGCCGATGTTGACGCCGCCGATGCGCACCGGCGCCTGCGGCCGCAGTTGGCCGATCTGGGTAAAGCGCGCCACCAGCGTGTATTCGCTGTGGCCGAAGCCAAAGCGCTGGTTGGTCGAGGCCACTGCCAGTACCAGCAGCGAGGCCAGGGTCAGCAGCAAGAATGCGCCGACGGAAAATTCGAGTCTTGGTCCACGCATGGCCATTACAGTCCTGACAGGTGGGAAACCTTCCGCATGCTCATTGGAACAGCATCGCGGAAAGGACGAAATTGAACATCAGTACCAGCAGCGAGGCATTGACCACCGCGCGGGTAGTGGCCACCGAAGTACCCTCGATGGTCGGTTCGGCGTGGAAGCCGACATAGGCGGCGACCAGGGCGGCGGTGCCGCCGAAGATCGCCGACTTCAGCATTGCCACGCCGAAGTCGTCCCACAGGTCGACGCTGCCGCGCAGGCCCGACCAGAAGGTGCCGTTGTCGATGCCCAGCACATGCACCGCTTCGAAGTAGCCGCCGCTGATCGCCAGCGAGCAGAACACCCCGGTCAGCAGCGGCACGGTCAGTACCGCGGCCCAGAAGCGCGGCGCAACGACCTTGGCGACCGGGTCGATCGCCATCAGCTCCAGCGCCTTGATCTGGTCGGTGGCGCGCATCAACCCGAGTTCGGCGGCAATCGAGCTGCCGGCGCGGCCGATGAACAGCAGCGCCGTCAGCACCGGCGCCAGCTCGCGGTAGAGCGACAGGCCGAGCAGGGTGGACAAGGCATCGGACGCACCGTAGGTGGTCAGCGTGCGGTAGCCCTGCAAGGTCAGCACCAGGCCGACGAAGGCCCCGCCCACGGCGATGATCGGCAACGAACGCGCGCCAACCTTGTAGATCTCGCGGGTGAGCTCGGCGAAGAAGTCGCGCGTGGGCACCGAACGCCGCAGCACGCTCACCGAGAACAGACCGGCCCGGCCCAGCGACTGGATGGAGGAAACCAGGGGCATCAGGCAGCACTCCGCTGCGCCGCACGCGGCACCGCGTCGAAAGGAATGGGGCCGTCCGGCTCGCCATGCAGGAACTGCCGCACCAGCGGATCGGTGCTGTCCCGCAATTGTGCGGGGGTACCGGAAAACACGATGCCGCCGTTCGCGATCACCAGCGCCTGGTCGCAGATCGGCAAGGTTTCGTGCACGTGGTGGCTGACGATGATGCTGGTCAGGCCGAGGCTGTCGTTGAGCCGCTTGATCAGGCTCATGATCACGCCGCTGGCGATCGGGTCCAGGCCGGTGAGCGGTTCGTCGTAGATCATCAACGGCGGATCCAGCGCCAGCGCCCGCGCCAGTGCCACGCGCCGCGCCATGCCGCCGGACAACTCGCGCGGCCAGGCATCGGCGGTGGCCAACAGCCCCACCGCCTGCAGCTTCATTTCCACCAGGCGACGCAGCACCGGGGGCGGCAGGCGCGTATGCGTGCGCAACGGCAGGGCGACGTTCTCGGCTACGGTCAGGTCGGTCAGCAGGCCGTTGCCCTGCAACAGCACGCCGAGGTTGCGGCGCATCTGCAACAGCGCGCGCGAGCGCCGCGGCACTTCCTCGCCAAACAGGCGCAGCGTGCCGGCGACTGGATGCAATTCGCCAGTGAGCGCTGCCAACAAGGTGGACTTGCCGCTGCCCGAAGGACCGAGCACTGCGGTGATGCTGCCGCGCGGCACGTCCAGCGAAACGTCGCGCAGGATCGCCCGCCCGCCACGGTCGATGCGCACACCAGACAACTGGACGACAGGGGTATCGTTCACCGACATCGCTTAGGCAGGGAATCCGCGGAAGAATTGGTCGCGGCGGCTGAACTTAACCGAACTGGACCGTGCAGTATTGTCGCATTCCGGCGCCACCCTGCACACAGGTTCAGCGCATGTCGCGCCGAAACAGCCTGTCCCTGGAGCGGGCCAATCGCACCCACGGTTCGACCGGGACTCGTCCGGCCGGGGCGGCTCGGGCAAGATGGCCGGATGCCGGCCGCGCTTCCCGATTTCCGCCTTTACCATTCCAATTCGCTGGAAGTGCTGGCCGGACTGCTCGCCGAACAGCTGCGGCAGCCGGCGCCGGGGCAATCGCTGTTGGCGCCCGAAGCCATCCTGATTCCGCAAGTGGCGATGCGGCGCTGGTTGCAGGCCGCACTCGCGGCCCAGCACGGCGTTGCCGCCAACCTGGAATTCCTGACCCCGGGCGAATTCGTTTCGCGTGCATTGGCCGCCAATGTCGGCGGCGGTGCCGACGACCTCGATGCCGAGGCATTGCGCTGGCGCCTATATGCGGCCCTGCGCGACCCGGGTCTGATGGCGCGCCCACCGCTGCGCGCGCTGGCCCAGTACGTAGCCGGCGACGACCCCCTCAATGCCTGGACGCTGGCCGGTGAACTCGGCGACGTCTTCGAGAAGTACCAGGCCTGGCGCCGCGACTGGTTGCTGCGTTGGGAAGCCGGCGCCGATCCAGAGGACCCACAGGCCATCCTCTGGCGCGCCGTGGCCGAGGGCAGGGCGTATCGCGCGCGCCGCATCCACGACTACCTGGCCCGCTTCGGCGGCGAGGCCTCGGCGTTGCCGCAAGGCCTGCCGGCGCGCATGTTCGCCTTCGCCACGCTCAACATCTCGCCGGACGTATTGCGCGTGCTGGCGACCCAGGCGCGCGTGGGCACCCTTCACTTCTACATGCCCAGCCCGACCCGCACCTACTGGGGCGACCTGCAGAGCCGCGCCCAGCAACAGCGCGCCGGCGGCGACCCAGAGCTGGCCGACAACCGCCTGTTGCAGGCCTGGGGCGCGGCCGGTCGCGACTTTGTGGCGGTGCTTGGCAGCTATGAAGTCGTGCACCCGACCGGCGATTT
>DATCVI010000107.1:0-2086 GCA_036566925.1 Stenotrophomonas sp. | reverse complement strand
AACCGCGACGCCAACTCCCTGGTCGCGCTCGACCTGCACAGTGGGCGCCGGGTCTGGGCGCAGCAGCTGGTGCATCACGACCTGTGGGACTACGACCTGGCTTCGCAACCGGTGCTGACCACGTTGCAAACGGCGCAGGGCCCGCGTGAAGCGGTCCTGCAGGCGACCAAGACCGGCTTCCTGTTCGCCTTCGATCGCCGCGATGGCGAAGCGGTATTTCCGATCAGCGAAGTACCGGTGCCTGCCTCCGACGTGCCCGGCGAACACGCTTCGCCCACCCAGCCGATGCCGGAGCCGTCGTTGCGCTTGGCGCGCATGCAGGCGGTGACCACTGCCGAGGCCTGGGGACCGCTGTCCAGCGAGCGCCGCGACTGCGAACGACAGATCGCCGCGCTGCGTTCGGACGGCTTGTTCACCCCGCCGAGCGTGCGCGGCACGATCGCGCTGCCCGGCTGGGCCGGTGGCATCAACTGGGGCGGCATCGCGGTCGATCCGCAGCGCCAGCTGGCGATCCTGCCGGTAACCGACTTGCCGATGCAGGTGGCGCTGATTCCGAGCGAGCAATTCGATTGGGACGATCGGGAGAAATACCCGGGCCAGGAGTTCAACGACATGGCGGGCACCGCCTACGGCATGCGCCGGGGCGTGCTCAAGTCGTCGCGCGGCACGCCTTGCGTGGCGCCACCGTGGGGCCGGCTGGTCGCCGTCGACTTGCGCACCCGGCGCGTGGCCTGGGAACGGCCGCTTGGCACGCTGGAGGAGACGCTGCCTTGGCTGCCGCTGGAAGCCGGCCTGCCGATCCTCGGCGGCGCGACGGTCACGGCCGGCGGGGTGACCTTTATCGGCGGCTCGGGTGACGCACGCCTGCGCGCGCTCGATACCGCCACGGGCAAGACCCTATGGGAGCCAAAGTTGCCGGCCGGTGGCCAGGCCACGCCGTCGGTATACGCGGTCGATGGGCGCCAATACGTGGTGATCGCAGCGGGCGGGCGCGAAGGGCTGGGGCCTATGGGTGATTACGTCATCGCCTACACGCTCGACGGGCAGGGCGAGGAAGTGGTTTTCCAGCACGGCGTCGGCGTGCGGATGGCGCTGTTGGCGGCGTTGGGCGCGCTGCTGCTGGGTGGATTGGCGTGGGGCGCGCGGGCGCTGTGGCGACGTCGCCTGGCGCGACGCGCGGCATAAAAAAGCCCGGCGCTGGGCCGGGCTAGGCAAGACAAGCGGAAGGCAGTGCTCAGCCGCCGCGCCGCGCGCGTTCCTCGATGGCGAAGCACTCGTCCGGCTTGGGCATCGGCGGTTTGAAGTCCACCGGCACCTGGATGGTAGTGGGCACCGGCTGGCCGTTGCGGGTGGCGGCACGGAATTTCCAGTCGCGCACGCGCGCCTGCGCCGATTCGTCCAGCTGCGGCTGGCCGCTGCTGCGCAACAGCGTCACCTCGGTGGGCTTGCCCGCGATGCCCACCGTCACCTTCAGTACGGTCTGCCCGCCCGCGCCGGCACAGGCCAGCTCCACCGGGTAGGCCGGGGGCGGTGTCTCGATGGCGGCCAGCTCGGTCGGCGCGACGGCCGGCGCACTCGGCGTCTCGGACTTGCCACAAGCCGTCAGCGCGAGCAGGCCCAGCGCGGGCAACAGGATTCGGCGCGAAGGGTTCATCGTCATACTCCCGGGTCGGTAAGGGCGGATGCCTTGGCGGCGCAGATGAAGTCGTTCTCGCTCAAGCCCCCGACGTCATGGGTGGAAAAGCGCACCACCGCGCGGTTGTAGTGCACCCCAAGGTCGGGATGGTGGTCTTCGGCGTGGGCGATCCAGGCCAACGCGTTCACGAAGGCCATCGTTTCGTAGTAGTTCTTGAAAGGGAAGGTGCGCGTGAGCGCGGTACCGCCCTCGGCCAGCTCCCAGCCGGGGACCTGTGGCAGCAGCTCGGCCAGGCGGGCTTCGCCGAGCTTGTGCTCGATGCCCTTGCGCGGCAGGCAATGGGCCCGCTCGAGGGGAATCAGGTCGGTCATCGGAGGGCTCCTGGGTGGGCGGAACTATGCCGCTGGCCGGACGCAGTGTCCGCGTTGGCCGGTGGCGCGACAAGGGTAG
>DATCVI010000106.1:0-23121 GCA_036566925.1 Stenotrophomonas sp. | reverse complement strand
CCAGGACGAGATCAACGGCGGTACGTTGAGCGGCGACTTGTTCCTGGGCAAGTGGAACGTGGATCACGTCAAGTTCGGCGTCAGCCTGACCGACCGCCGCAAGACCCGCGACCTGGTCAACAATGCCTTCAACGGCGGCGAGAACTACTACTCCAACGACAACAAGATCAACGTTGCCGACCTCGACGGGGACATCATCGACCAGACGCTGTCGCCGCCGAATTTCATGAGTGGCGTCAGCTCGAGCTTCCCGCGCAACTTCCTCGGCTTCGACGTCCCCAGCTACATCCGTGCGCTGCAGGCCTACGACGGCCAGCCGAGCCCGGACGGTGGCGTCTACGACTACGCCAACGCCGCGCCGGAATGGAACCCGCTGGAAAGCTACCGCGTGCGCGAGAAGACCACCGCGGTGTTCTTGCAGGCGGACATGTCCGGCGAGCATTGGGATGGCAACTTCGGCATCCGCTTCGGCACCACCAAGACCCGGTCCCAGGCGTGGGATGCCAAGATCGAGAGCATCACCGAACTGGGCGCGTTCAACTACAGCGTGCAGTACGGCGAGCCGACCCCGATCCTGCAGGACGCCAGCTACAGCTTCTACCTGCCTTCGGCCAACTTCACCTGGCACTTCACCGACGAGCTGCAGCTGCGCGTCGGCGCGGCCAAGACCATGGCAAGGCCGTCGGTGGAACAACTGGCGCCGACCAACACCACCGCCAGCGTGGCCTGGGGCGAGTTCACCCAGATCTACGGCGGCAACACCGACCTGAAGCCTTACTCGGCCAAACAGGGTGACCTGTCGCTGGAGTGGTACTTCTCCGATAAGTCGATCTTCAACCTGGCCACTTTCTACAAGCGCATCGACAACCAGATCACCACCAGCTGGGAGCCGCAACAGGATATCGGCGTGCCGGGCTACCTGTTCAACGTCATGCGTCCGATCAACGGCGACTACGCCAAGGTGCACGGCATAGAGGCCGGCGCGCAGCACTTCTGGGACAACGGCTTCGGCGTGCGTGGGCAGTACACCCGCAACTGGTCCAAGAGCTTCGTCGATGGCGAAGAGCGCCCGCTGGAGGGCATCGCGCCGTCGGTCTATTCGCTGGGCGTAATGTACGAGAAGGGCGCCTGGTCGATCGGCGCGCAGGCCGACCATACCGACGGCTTCGTCACTGCCACCAACGTGCTGGGCCAGGGCTACAACGAGCAGGCCGATGCCATCACCTGGGTGACCGCGCATGTCTCCTACACAGTCAACGACCATTTCAGCGTGACCCTGGAAGGCGACAACCTGCTCGACGACGAACAGACCTACAGCATCAACGGCAACCCGTTGCTGTCGCAGGGCTACTACCGCTACGGCCGTTCCTTCAAGTTGAGCCTGGCCCTGAAGTTCTGAGTTCGGCTCCAGGCCTGGCCCGCACGGGCCAGTGCCCGACGCCGCCGCGACCCTCCCAGGCGCGGCGGCGTTTTTTTTGCCGCGTCCTTCACCCGCGCTCCATCCCTGCGTTACATCCCGGTCGCCAAGCTGTGGCCTCCACACCCAGGGACCACCGACATGATCATCCGTCTCGCCAGCAGCGGCGCCCTGCTTGCACTGGCCATCGCCACTGCCCACGCCCAGACCGCCGCGCCCGCACGCGCTCCCGACCCTGCACCGCGACCGGCTAGCGCCGCGACCACCGCACCTGCCGCAGCGCTCAGCCAGTCGCAGGCGCTTGGCGTGCTCAGCGCGATCAACCAGTCCGAGATCGCCGCCGGGCAGCTGGCGGAGAAGAAGGTCGCCAGCGGCCCGGTCCACGACTACGCCGAGCGCATGGTCAAGGAACACTCGGACAATGATCGCAAGGCCCAGGCCTGGTCGCCCGACCGCAATGCACCGGCGGCCAAGGCGCAGACCGCCAAGGGCAAGCAGGAATTGGCCAAGCTGAGCGGGTTGGAAGACGACGCCTTCCGCAATGCCTACGTCAAGGCCATGGTGAAGGACCACACCGAAGCGCTGGACGCCCTGGACAAGAAGCTGATCCCGGCGGCGAAGGATGCAGCGGTGCGCGCGTTCCTGCAGGAAACCCGTACCCATGTGGCCGCGCATCTGGCGGCGGCCAAGCAGCTACAGGCCGACGATGGCGCGCCGGTGCCGCACAAGGACGGCCCAACCGGAACGCATTGAGATCAGCGTGCCACCGGCGTTGCGCAACGAACGCCGGTGGCGCGATCAGTCAGGGGACAGTCGCCGCGCGACCGCTCTCAAATCTCCCAGGAGAAGCGCGCGAGTGGCGCTGCGTTCGGGTTCGCGCATACGCAGTACCGCCGACGGATGCCAACTGGCCATCGCGTCGGTGCGCGGGTCCAGTGGACGCCATTGGCCGCGCTCGGCGGTCAGACGAAAATTGTTGCCGAACACGGTCTGTGCGGCCATCGCGCCGAGCGCCAGGACGATGTTGGGGCGAATGCGCAGCAGTTCGGCCGCCAACCAGGGCCGGCACGCCGCTTGCTCGGCCGCGTTCGCGCGCTGGTGCAAGCGCCGCTTGCCGCGCTGGACGAACTTGAAATGCTTGACGGTGTTGGTCAGGTAGGCGGCTGCGGGATCCAGTCCCGCCTCGGCCATCAACGTGCGCAGCAAGGTGCCGGCGGGCCCGACGAACGGCTTTCCGGCCAGGTCCTCCTGATCGCCGGGTTGCTCGCCGACGATCACCAGCTTCGCCCGTGCCGGCCCGGCGCCGAACACCGTCTGGGTGGCCGGCCGCCACAGGTCGCAGCGCCGGCAATCGCGCGCCTGCAAACGCAGCGCGCTCAAGCTGCCCGTGGGAACGTCGGTGACGGGCTTGGCCAGCGGGGGCGGGAGGGTCGGGCGCGGCATGCGGAGTGGCGTGGCGAGCGAAGCGGCAGCCTAGTTTCATCGTCGCCACGGCTGCGTGAGGCTAGCCGCCAATGAATTCGAAGCGCGGTTGCCGTTTGCCATCGACATCGATTTCCTCGACGAACATGGCCAGCGGCCGGACCCACAGCCCGCCTTCGCCATACAGCGCGCGATAGACCACCATCGGCGCCAGCGTCTCGCTGCTGCGCGCCACCCCGGTCACCTCATACAGGCCGCCCTTGAAATGGCGATAGCGGCCAGCGGGCAAGGCGGGCAAGGCGGGGAGTTCGGCCATGGAGCACCTTCGGCAGGGGAACGGCCGGTCATCATAGGGCAGGGGCCCGCGGTCGTTGAGGCGGCTGGTCCCGGTTACCCGCCAGGTTGTGTATCGGCGCAGTGGCCGCGTTCGCCAACACCGAAGCCAGGCCTTTCTCGCGCGAGGCCGTTCGCCGGTAGGTCTCGCTGGTACCGACGATCTCGCCGTTGCGGGCCACCAGGTTGAACATCGGCTCGCCATTGAGCGCGTTCTTGCGGACGATGCCGTCGCCGCGCCTGGCAACGCCGCGCACCGCCTCGATGCCTTTGAGCGCACTTGCGACCGTCGTATAGCGCTCGCCGACCAGGATCGTACGGTGGTTGGCGGCGCACAGAACGAAATGAAACTGGCTGCCCGAGCGCGTGAGCTTGAAGTAGGGCTTCATCCCTCACCTTCTCTTCCTGAGTATGGGAGCCCTATGGTCGCGACCAAATCTGCGCTGGACTATTCGATCCTTCGTAGTCGAGCGCGGGTGAACTCGCAGCGCCGACGCTGACGGGACGCGCGCATTGACGATGGCGCGCCCGGGGCGCCAGCATGCGGCTTCCAGACCCCGGTTCACTCCCCATGCTGCAGTGCATTCCCTATAACGGCCCCGACGCTTCGCCCCTTTGGTTTGTCGACCTGTGCCAACCGACCGACGCCGACCTGGCCGAGGCCACTCGCCGCCTGGGCTTCGCCATTCCTGATCGCGCCGGCATCGGCGAGATCGAGTTCAGCAGCCGCATCCGCTACGAGGGCGAGGCGCTGGTGCTGAACCTGCCGCGCTTCCAGTACGAGCAAGCGCATGTGGTAGCCCCGCTGGGGTTCGTGGTCGCGCCGCATGCGCTGGTGGTGCAGCGCGAATATCCGGTCGAAGCGCTGGAAAGCCTGCACGCCGAGCTCGCCACTCAGCCGGCGGGCGGCTCGGCCGATTTGTTCCTGCGCATCGTCGAGCGCATCGTCGATCGCCTGGCGGACTTGCTCGAATCCCTCGAGACGACGATGAGCGACGCCTCGCGCGACGCCTTCAACCGCGGCAAGGGTCGTCGCGCCACCCGCCAGCTCGAGCGCATGCTGTATGACGTCGGCCAGATGGGTCGTCGTATCGGCGCCTTGCACAACACGCTGCACGGCTTGCTGCGGATGATCACCTTCCTGGACGAGGCCACGCCGGCGGCATTCTCCGCCGACGACCTGCGCAAGCGCATCAAGCTCATCCACAAGGACCTGACTTCGTTGAGCGAGTTCGAGCAGCAACTGGGCGACCGCATCGAATTCCTGCTCGACAGCGTGCTCGGCCTGATCAACATGGACCAAAACGAAGTCATGAAGGTCATGGCGATTGCTTCGGTGGTCGGCATTCCGCCCACCGTGCTGGTAGGCGTCTGGGGAATGAATTTCGCGTCCATGCCAGAGCTGCATCTGCACCACGGCTACGCAATCGCGCTAGGTGCTATCGCGTTGAGCATCGTCGTGCCGTTGGTATGGTTCCGGCGCCGCGGTTGGTTGTAGCGCCACACATTTGTGATCGCTTGCGTGTAATGACATCCCACGCGCTACTGGCTTGCAACAGTTAGCAAAGCCAATCCGCGTGAGAAGTTTCTACTATCTGCGTAGGAGCTCCAGAGTCTCGATCCAGATTTTCATTCGAGAACAGCGATACCTGCGACGCGTCCAATAGTTCGCGTTCGATGACCCGAGTTGAATGTGCACCCACGCGACGGGCATGCCGCCACGCCGTGAGTCACATTTTTTGCAAAGGGAATCATCGCGATGAATCGCATATACAGAATCGTATGGAACGCCACGATCAGCCGCTGGGTCGTGACCTCTGAATTAGCCACGGGGCGAAAGAAGAAGGCGAGTGCCGGCGAGCGCACCCCCGCTGGCGCATCCATGATGTTCGCCGCAACGTTGTTGGTGGCGGGTGGCGCGCTGGTGCCACAGCCTGCCGAGGCTTTCTTCAAGATTCCGATCAAGTGCAACCTGAGGCCTGGTTCCTGCGCAAAGCCCGCGCCCAAGCCGGCGCCCAAGCCCGCGCCCAAGCCCGCGCCCAAGCCCGCACCTGCGCCCGCTCCCAAGCCGGTGCTGGACGCGAATGCCAAGATGACACTGAAGTACTTCCGCGCGAACTCCACTGCACCGGACGCCAAGGCCCAGGGCGGCGACTCGGTCTCCATCGGGCCGAGCAGCGCCTCGACGGGGTACGCGGCGATCGCCGCCGGCTTGAATGCAAAAGCAAGCCACGCGAGCAGCATTGCGCTGGGCGCCAACAGTGAAACGGATAGAAACAAGTCCGTGGCCGTGGGCAGCGAAGGCTTGCTTCGCCAGATCACCTATGTCGCCCAGGGCACCCAGGACACCGACGCAGTCAACGTTTCGCAGCTGAAGGGCGTGGCCGGCGCACTCGGGGGCGGTGCCTCGATTGATGGCAATGGCAATGTCGTCAAGCCGTCCTACCAGGTGGGCGGGAAGACCTACAACAACGTCGGCGACGCGCTGGCCGCGGTGGGCCCTGGGGTGGATGACCCGCTCAACGTCAAGTATGACGATGCCAGCAAGACCAAGATCACCTTCAAGGGCCAAGGTGGCACCACGCTGGCCAACGTGAAGGGCGGCGTCGACGATCTGGACGCCGTCAACGTGCAGCAGCTCAAGAGCGCCGGCATCATCGGCAACGACGGTAAGGTCGGGCGCGCGGTCATGTTCAATGGCCTGAACGGCGAGGTCAACGCCAATGGCCAGCGCATCATCAACGTCGGCACAGCGGTCGAGGAAACCGATGCTGTGAGCCTGGCGCAGTTGAAGAGTTCTGGTCTCCAGTTCTCCCGCGACGGCCGCTCGTTGAATCGCAGCGTCACCTATATGCCGGAAGGCGAGGAAGTTGGCCAGCCGCGCGTGCGGTTAGCGGCCAACACGCTGCTCAGCAATGTTGCCGAGGGTGTTGCCGACACGGATGCGACGAATCTGGGCCAGGTCAAGGAGTTGGTCAGCACGGCGACGAAGCAGCCCGATGTGGCACCCGCTCCCACGCCGGCCGACCAAGCCAGATTCGGCACGCAAGGTCTTGCCGAGCAACGTGCCGGCGTCGCGAACATCACGGCCAACGCCGGATCTGGTATCGACGCGGAGGGGCAGCGGTCGTCCTACGATGCAATGAACTACTACAGCAAGGCCACGGGCCGTGCTGATCATGCCGGCGATCTCCCGCCGACCGATGTCGCGCTTGCCTCAGGGCTGGGTGCTGGTGCCTTCGGCGCAGATGCACGCGCGATGGCGAATTCCAGCCTGGCCATGGGCCAGCAGTCCTACGTGATTAGCGACGCGACCGATTCCGTTGCGTTGGGATCCGGTTCGGTGGCAAAGGAAGCCAACGTCGTGTCCGTAGGTAGCGACGGTACCCAGTCGTTCCAGACCAATGACAAGAATCGAAATCCGATCACGGTAACGCCGCAGGCCAATACGCGGCGTATCGTCAACATGGCTGCGGGTAAGGATGACAACGACGCGGTCAACCTCAAGCAGCTGAAGGACGCGGGTATTGCCGTCGATGGCGGCGGCAAGGTGACCAATGCCTTCGTGACCTACGACGGCGCCGACAAGGCGAAGATCAGCCTGGGCGGTACCGGTGGCACCACGCTGACCAACGTCAAGGCCGGCCAGGCCGACCTGGACGCGGTCAACGTCAAGCAGCTGAAGGACAGCGGCATCGTCGATGCCAATGGCAATGCGCAGAAGGCGGTGCTGTTCAACGGCCCCAACGGCGAGGCCAATGCTGCCGGCCAGCGCATCGTGAACGTGGCGGCAGCCACCGCCGCGACCGACGCGGTCAACCTCGGCCAGCTGCAGTCCACCGGCCTGGTGAACCCCGACGGCAGCATCCTGCGCGGCGTGAGTTACGCGCCGGGCAGTGTCGAGGCGGGTGTTCCCGTGATCGCGCTGGAGCAGGGCAATAGCAAGCAGGGCACGCGTATCCAAAACGTTGCCAAGGGCGTGGCGGACTCCGATGCGGTGAATACCCGCCAGCTGGTTGATGCGGTGAAGGGAACAAACACCGACCGGGGGGCGCGCGTCGAGGTGCAACCGCGTATTGCAACCAGAGCGGGAACACGAGTTGCCGGTGAGGCGGATGCCGCCACGAAGGAGTCCTACACCGCCATGAACTCGTACCTGCGCGCGTACGGACGGGCCGATAGCACAAACGATCTGGACCCGAGCGATCAGGCGGTGATCCTCGGCAATGCCCGGCTCACCGGCGGCATAGCGTTGGGCTCCAATGGCCTTGTCGAGGCGGAACGCGGTATTGGCATCGGTATGCAGTCCTACGTCGCCAAGTCAGCCAGCAACGGTGTAGCGCTGGGTACCGGCTCGGTCGCCAACCAGGCAAACACCGTGTCGGTCGGTAGCGATGGCACTTCGTCCTACGAGGCGATGGATGGGAATCGTCAGCCGATGCTCATCCAGAACCCGGCGCAGACTCGTCGCATCGTCAACATGGCCGCCGGCCAGGGCGACAACGACGCGGTCAACATCTCGCAGTTCAAGCAGGTGACCAATGCCATCGGCGGCGGTGCGAGCGTGGCCAGCGATGGTTCGGTGAAGGCACCGTCCTTCAATGTCGGCGGCAAGACCTATGCAAGCGTCGGCGAGGCCCTGCAGGCGGTTGATTCAATTGCCGCTACAGGCAGCCCGCTGGGCATCAGCTACGACGATGCCGGCAAGGCCAAGGCAACCCTGAGGGGCGACGGCGGCACCACGCTGTCAAACGTCAAGGCGGGCACCGCTGATACCGATGCGGTCAATGTGTCGCAGCTGAAGTCGACCGGCCTGATTGACGGCAACGGCAACCCGGTGCCGGTATTGACCTACGACGACGCCAGCAAGTCCAGCGTCACGTTGGGCGGTGCCGGCAGCACCAAGCCGGTCAGCATCAAGAATGTTGCCGACGCGGTCGCTGACAACGAAGCAGTCAACCTCAAGCAGCTGAAGTCGGCTGGTTTGGTTGACGGCAACGGCAGCGCGCTGGATGCGGTCGTGTACGACAGCGGCAGCAAGAAGGCATCGGTGACCTTTGGGGGTGCGCAAGGCACCGTGCTCAACAATGTCGCCGACGGCCAGATCGCGACCGGCAGTCGCCAGGCTGTCAACGGTGGTCAGATCGCCAGCCTGCGTGACTCGATCAAGGGTGAGATCAAGGGCCTGAACGGACGGGTGACCAAGTTGGAAGGCAGTGCGGGTGGCACGACGGCATCCGGGCCCTTTGTCAACGTCCAGGGCCCAGGCCCGGACGCGAGCACCGGCACTCAGCCAGAGGAGCGGGCCGCGGGCAATGGCAGCGTCGCTGTGGGTGCAGGCTCGCAAGCAATGGCCCCGGCCAGCGTCGCCGTCGGCAATGCTGCGCAAGTGCGTGACGGAGCCGACAAGTCGGTGGCGCTGGGAAGTGGCTCGGTGGCTGATCGTGCCAACAGTGTCTCGGTAGGTGCGCAGGGCCACGAGCGCACGATCACCAATGTCGCCGACGGTACCCGTGACACTGATGCCATCAATCGGCGCCAGCTGGAACAGGTGGCCAAGTCGGCCAACGATCACACCGACAAGCGCATCGACGAAGCATGGGGCAACGTACGTCGCGACATGGACGATATGAACCGCCAGGTCAATCGCGGCATCGCGGCGTCGGCTGCGCTGGTGAACGTTACCCCGTATCTGCCGGGTCGCACTGCGGTCAACGCTGGCGTCGCGTCCTATCGTGGGGAAACCGCCCTGGGTGTCGGGGTATCGCGTTGGAGCGACAACGGTCGGGTCAACATCAATGCCGGTATATCGGCGGCGAAGGATGACGAGCCGATCTACCGGGTTGGTGTCGGCTTCGTATTCTGAGGTAGCCCCCAGGACTGATCCGCTGGCGCTGCACTTGCCAGCGGATCATTGACTCGCGGCGGCCCCCGGGCCGCCGCCATCGAAGAGAGTGAACCTCATGTTGATACCGAAATCCGCACCGGCCTGGTGGCTGGTGCTGCCCGCCGCTGCCTTGCTTGCAGGCTGCGGAAGCTACGGCACTGTAAGAAATGGCACGACGGATCTTTCCGTTTGGCCCGATGCGGAAGCCGCGCGACCGATCGACCCTGAAACGACGCGTCCGAATCTCGAGAATCTGCGCAAAGTGCAGCCCGGGCTGAGCAAGACCGAGGTGTATGGGCTGATCGGCCATCCTCAGTACAGCGAGGGGCTGGCCGGCGTACACGAATGGAACTTCGTCTTCCAATTGCCTGATGGCAGGGGCAGCCAGACGCGTTGCCAGTTCAAGATCCTTTACGACGATGCGATGCTGGCCAAGCAGCTGTACTGGAACCCGCAGCCTTGCGCCGACCTGGTGAATCCGTCTCTGCCGGCGCCGCCCGTCGCGGCGGAGGAAGGCGAGGTCACGACGGTTGAGCTTTCTACCGATCTGCTGTTCGAGTTCGACAGCCCCCGCTTGCGCACAGAAGGTGTCGGGGCCCTGGACGAAAGGGTGGTCTCGGCGTTGACCAATGCCCGCAAGCTGCAGCGCATCCGGCTTGTCGGTTACACCGACCGGCTGGGACCGGACGCTTACAATTTGCAGCTTTCGCAACGCCGTGCCGATGCCGTCAAGGCGCATCTGGTGAGCAGGGGCGTACCGTCGGAAACCGTCGAGGCGGTCGGTAGCGGCAAAGCCGAGTCGCTGGTGTCCTGCCAACAGCAGTCGCGCCCGGAGCTCATCGCTTGTTTGGCGCCGAATCGTCGCGTCCGCGTAGAAATTACCGTGGAAAAGTAGCAATACGGTCTTCGGCCCGCCCCGTGCGGGCCGAAGGTTGTGGCGACGCTAGCGGACGGGCGATGGGTATTGCGCCTGCAGGGCGCGGGTTACCCCGTTGCTCCATCCAAAGCCGTCCTGCAGCGGATATTCTCCGCCGCCACCGCCCCCTTGCGGATCGCTGGTGTATTTCTCTACCAGCTTTTGATCGCGGTCGTAGACCTGCTGGACACGGCCAAGGAATCGATCGGCAACCTGGCGCGCCAAAGACGCTTGCCCGTAACGCCGCAGGCCTTCCACGGCCACCCACTGAAGCGGCGCCCACAGATTGGGTGCGTCCCACTGCTGACCAGTGCGTTCGAGAGTCGTTGCCAGGCCTGCAGCGGTCATCAGTTGCTGCTGGGCCACGCGAGAGGTGCTAAGCGCCTGTTCCGGCGTCGCAAGCCCGACGTAAAGTGGAAACAACATTGCCGCGCTGACCTGGTCGCTGACTCGGCCCAGCTGCCAATCGTAATCTGCCCAATAACCCTTCTGGTTCCACAAGTATTTGGTCATCGCCTGTTGCCGATCAGCAGCGTGTTGACGGAATTCGCGCACGCACGGCGCATTCGCCTGCGCTTCGCATGCAACGGCGATTGTGGTCTCCAGATGGTAGAGCAGGCTGTTGAGATCGATCGGGATGATTGCGGTCGTGCGGATGGTCTGCAGTTGCCTGCGGTCGCCCAACCAACGAGAGGAATAGTCCCACCCGCTCTCGGCACCGGCGCGCAGGTCGCGGAAGACCTCCGCTTGTGGCCGTCCAACGGCGGCGGCAGCGGTCCGCAGGTCCTGTAGATACGACTCGGTGCGCGGCGTGTCACGCGCGTCCCAGTAGCGGTTGAGCACACTTCCATCGGCCAGCCTCACCACGTGTTGCTGCGCCTTGCCCGGTGCCAGTCCCTTTGCGCCCTGCATCCAGTAGCTGTACTCGCGACGCAGCTGTGGCAGGTAGCGTGTGTAGACTTCCGAGCGCCGGCCATCACTAGCCTCCAGTGCCACCATGTGCGAGAAGAACGGCGGCTGTGAGCGCGACAGGTAGTAACTGCGCGTGCCGTTGGGAATGTGGCCGTAGCGGTCGATGAGATGCGCGAAGTTCTCCAGCATATCCCGCGAGCGCTGCCGCTCCCCGCTGGCGTGCAGGCCAAGCATGGTGAAGTACGAATCCCAGTAGTACATCTCGCCGAAGCGGCCACCGGGTACGACGTACGGGCGTGGCAACGGCAGCTGGCTGCTATAAGGCGGCAAGGCGCGGCTGTCGCGGCTGAGCAGTGGCCATAGCGCATCGATATGTGCGGCGAGTGTCGCGTCTTGCGGCAGTCCTTGGGTGGCCGGCGGGGGAGTGGCCTGGAAATTCGCAGTCACGAATGCGCGCAAGTCGAAACCCGGCCGGCCGCGCTCGCGCTGGTACGCCTGTTCGATGGTCGAGGGCGCTTGCAGCGGTAACAAGTCCGGGAAGGTCTTCTGGTCTGGAAAGACTTCGGCACGCTGTACCGCATCGAACAGCTTCGGCATCGCCAGGTCCGGCGGCAGTGGGGCTGACGCGGCCGGCGCGATGGCCGAATCATCGGGCCCAGGCTCGCGCGCCGAGAGCGTGGGGGAACCCAACAGAAAGAGAAAAGCCAGTGCGGCGCGGCAGGCCAGCGGCAGGCAGATGGATCGCATGGCGAAGCTCCAGACGGGACGTCTCCACCGTAAACCAACACGTTTCCACAGGATGTGCGCAAACGGCATGCGGCCGAACTCCGGGCCAACACGCTGGCTGCACAGCGGCCGTGTTCTCGTCGTGCGCCGATGACCTCCGGCCGTTAATCGCCCCCGCTGCCATTCCATGCCGCGCCTTTGCCGCCCGTTACTGCTGGTCCTGTCCGCCTGCGTCCTGACTGGCCAGGCGCAGGCGCGCACGATTTATCGCTGCGTGCGCGAAGGCACCGTCAGCCTGGCGACCGCGCCCGAGCCGGGATCGCGTTGCCAGGCCCACAACGTGGACGACAACGCCATCCAGACGCCCAATCTCTGGGGTAACTTCGGCGTTTTCAGCGGCACGCTCTACGAGCGCGAGCAAGACGGCGTCTTGGTCTATTCCACCCGCAACCTGCCGGGCTCGCGGCCCTATCTGCGCTTCACCGTGGCCACACCGCCCGGTGAGCCGGCCCATCCGGGCATGGGCCGGGTCGGCAAGCCGCAGCTGGATCGCTACCCCAAGGCCTTCCGCGCGGCCGCTCGCCGCACCGGCGTCGAGGACGCGTGGCTGCGGGCTATCGCGCACGCGGAAAGCAATTTCGATGCGCGCGCGGTCTCTGCCAAAGGCGCGCAAGGCGTGATGCAACTGTTGCCGGAAGTGGCCAACGAATATGGCGTGGTCGACCCGTTCTCGGCCGAGCAGTCCATCGATGGCGGCGCGCGACACATGCGCTGGCTGCTCGCGCGCTACCATGGCGACCGCACGCTGGCGGTGGCGGCCTACAACGCCGGCGTCGGCGCGGTGGCCCGCTATGGCGGCGTACCGCCCTACGCGGAGACCCGCGAGTACGTGGCCAAGGTCTTCACGCTGTACGCCGGGTATCGCCAGGCCATGGGCCAACCGTTGGAGCGTCCGGCGCCGTGAAGGTGAACGGGCGCTGCACTTTTCCCGGCGAGCAACGAATTCCGAACCACTGCCGCGGCGCGGCCCGATAAATTTGTCGCGATCGACCGGGAGCCAGGGCAACGGACGGAGCGACAGGAAGGCCGGCGCCTGCAACGCGGGCGTGGCTTGAAAGGTACTGGAACCGGTGGCGGCATCCAAACGCACAAATTGGGACGAGACCCTCGCACATCGTGCGGGCGCTGCGCTGTTCACTGCGCTGGTCCTGGTGCTGATGTTCCGCGTCCTGCTGCATATGCCCCGGCCCGCGCCCCCTGCGGCCGATTCTGCCTTGCAGGTCACTTTCCTCGCCCGCGCGCCTGCGCCGCCCCCTCTGCCGCAACCTGCGTCGCCAGACAATGCGCCGCGCGTAGCGCAGGCGCGCACGCCCGCAGCGCAACCGGCCGCCGTGGCGGCCCGCCCGTCGCTGCCGGCGCCTGCCCAGCCGCCTGCTGCGTCCGGCAATCGCATGGCCGCCACCCTTTATTCGCGCGAAGGCGCGGCGCGATTGCCCGAAGGCACCGCCATCGATCCCCTGGCAACCCCAACCGGCTCGCCGCCGGGCACCACCAACCAGGCAGAGCTAGAGCGCGCGCGCCGAGTGATGGAGCGCCCCAATCCCATCGACTACAAGCCCACCGCGTTCGACAAGGACTGGGCCAGCGACGGCACCCTGGGCGATGTCGCGATGCAAGGCATCGGCCGCGGCATGAAGAAGATCAACAAGATCATCTATGGCCCGGAGATCCAGCCGGCCAGGGCACGGCCGCCACCGGACGTGCGCTTCAATCCCGCGCTCGCCGAGGGCCGCAAGGACCTTGGCAGCGAGGCCACCGGCGACGCCTACAAGGCGGCACCGATCGCCTTCGAGAAGGCGCCTGGCCACGATGGCGAGGCCAGCCGCCGCATCCGCACGGCATTGGCCGAACTGCAGGCGCAGACCAGCGGATGCGCACCGGCACGAATGCAGTCGCTATTGGCGACCGTGCGCGGGCACCTGGCCGATCTGGAACAGGTCGAGCGTGCCTATGCCAAGGGGCCCGACCCGGTAATGGCGGAACAACTGCTGCCGCGCCAGGCCGACAGCGCCTACGACCTGGCTCGGCGCGCGCTCTGGTACGCGGGCGAGAAAAGCGCCGATTGCCGGCGCCCATGAAAAAGGCCGCGGGTTCGCACCCCGCGGCCTTTGCGTTTGCCTGCTGAAGCTTACTTCTTCGCCGCCTTGGCCGTGCCGGTCACCGGCTTGCCGTTGGCATCGAGTACCTGCACCTCGCCCAGGTTGAGCGCGCGTACCGGGGCCTCGATCTTGTCCAGGTCGCCGACGATCACCCAGGTCATCGCCAAGGGCTGCACGATCTCCTTGATCGCCGCCTGTGCCTTCGGTTGGTCTACCGCTTCCAGTCGCGACTTCAACGTCTGCACGTAGTCGTCCGGACGGTTGAACTTGACGATGCCGCCCATCGCGCCGAGCACCGCACTGGTGGTCTCGTAGCTGCCGGGCAGGGCGCGGATGCGCTGGTTGCGGATCTTGGTCACCTCGGCTTCGGTCAGCGGCTTGTCGCCGATCACCGCCATGGCCTCCTTCTGCACCTCGGCCGCGGACTCGGCGGTCTTGTCGGTCTGCACCGGGGCGAAGAACAGGAACGGCCGCTGGCCTTGCGCATCCATCAGGAAGCTCTGCGCGCCATACGCCCAGCGCTTGTTCTCACGCAGGTTCATGTTCAGGCGCGAAGTGAAGGTGCCGCCGAAGGCGCCGTTGGCCACACCGATGGCGAGGTTGTTCGGAGCCTTGGTCGAGGGCGCCAGCAGGCCGGCGAGGATAAGCGACTGCGGTGCATCGTCGCGGTTGATCAGGAACACGCGCGGCTTGGGCTGTGCCGAAACCTGGCCGATGTTCTTCTTCGGCACCGCGCCGGCCGGGGCCTGCCAATCGCCGAAGGCCGCGTCCAGCTGCGGGATGATCTTCTCCAGCGTGGTATCGCCCGCCACCAGGATGCGCACGTTGTCCGGGCGCAGCCACTTCTGCTGGAAGCTGCGCAGGTCGTTGGCGGTCAGGCTCTTGATCGAGGCTTCGCTGCCGCTACCGGTCAGCGGGATGCTGTAGGCATGGCCGTTGCCGTAGAGCAGCGGCGGCAGCGTGCGTAGCGCCAGGCCATTGGGCTGAGTCTTTTCCTGGGCGATGCCGGCCAGCCACTGCGCGCGGATGCGCTCGATATCCTCGGCCTTGAACGCCGGGTTGCGCACGGTGTCGGCGAACAGCGACAGCGACGGCTGCAGCTGGTCGTTCAGCGCATCAAGCGAGGCACTGCACACATCCAGGTCGCAGTCGTTCTCGATGATCGCGCCGAGGCGCTGGCGCTGCTTGGCGACTTCGACCGAGTCCAGCGACTTGGTGCTTTCACCCATCAGCGTGCTGGTGAAGCTGGCGGTACCGAGCTTGGCGCCCTGGTCGGCGGCGTAGCCGCTGTTGAACATCAGCTGCACCTGCGTCACCGGAATGGTGTGGCGCTCGGCCAGCACGACTTCGATGCCGTTCTTCAGCTTGCCGCGCTGCAGCTCGGGAAAGCTCAGGCTCGGGAACTGGGTGGTTTCCGGCACGCCGGTGCTGCGGTCCACCGCGCTCTTAGCAACCTTGAACTTGCTGCCGGCGCTGGCGGGCAACTTGGCGGCCGGCTTGCCTTCGGCGGCGGGCAGGGCGACGACGGCCTTGTCCTCAGCCTCGGGGTCGAAGCCTTCGCTGGCGGGCAGCACGGTCAGCAGGTAGTCGCCCTTGCCGAACCAGGTCTGCGCGGCCTTCTGCACGCTGGCCGGGGTCGCGGCCGCGCCGCGCTCCAGGTCCTTGCGGTAGGCGCCCGGATCGCCGCGGTAGACCTGGCCTTCGGCCAGGATCACCGCCTTGCCACCGAAGCCGCCGACCTTCTCCAGGCCGCGCACGAAGCCGGCGCGGAAGGCCACCTGTGCGCGCTGCAGTTCGTCGGCGGTCGGGCCTTGCGCCAGGAACTTCTGCAACTCATCGGCAATGGCTGCCTCGACCTTGGCCGGGTCCACGCCCTCCTTTACGTCGGCCTGGATCTGCACCTGGCTGGCCAGCGCGAACGGCTGGATTGCCGCCGAGACGTCGTCCACCAGCTTGTCCTGGTAGACAAGGCGCTGGTACAGGCGTGAGGTCTTGCCGCCGCCGAGTACGGTGGTGGCCAGGTCGAGCGAGATTGCATCGTCGGTGCCCAGCTGCGGCGCCACCCAGGTGCGGTAGATGCGCGGCTGCGAGACGTGGTCGTGCTGGATGCCGCGAGTCTGCTTGGGCAGCGCGGTGATCCATGGCTGCTGGCGCGGCACCGGCTTGCCGGCCGGGATGTCGCCGAAGAATTTCTCGGCCTTGGCCTTGGCTTCGGCCACGGTGATGTCGCCGGCCAGCACCAGGGTGGTGTTGGCAGCGCCGTAGTTGTCGGTGAACCACTTCTTGACGTCGGCCAGCGAGGCCGCGTCCAGGTCGGCCATCGAGCCGATGGTGTCGTGCTGGTACGGATGGTTGGCCGGGAACACGTTGGACAGGATGTTCTGGTCAACGCGGCCATACGGGCGGTTTTCGCCCTGGCGCTTCTCGTTCTGCACCACGCCGCGCTGAGTGTCCAGTTCCTCTTGGCCGATCGCGCCGAGCAGGTGGCCCATGCGGTCGGATTCCATCCACAGCGCCGTGTCCAGTGCGGTGGTCGGCACGGTCTCGAAGTAGTTGGTGCGGTCGAACCAGGTGGTGCCGTTCTGGTCGGTCGCGCCGACCTTCTCGAACGGCTGGAAGAACGTGCCCTTGTGGTTCTCAGAGCCGGAGAACATCAGGTGCTCGAACAGATGGGCGAAGCCGGTGCGGCCTTCGGGTTCGTCGCCCGAACCGATGTGGTACCAGATGCTGACGGCCACGACCGGCGCCTTGTGGTCTTCATGGACCACCACGGTCAAGCCATTGGGCAGGGTGAAGCGGGTATAGGCGATGTCCGGGATGCCGGCTTCGGCGGTGCTGGTCTTGGCCAGCGAATCGGGAGCGGCGAAGGCGTTCGGCGCGGCGAGCCCGGCGCCGGCGGCGAGCGCGCCGGCAATCAATAGCGAGAGCGGTCGGATCATGAAGTCCTCCTTGGACGTGACGACCCTTGAGGCTAGACGTTCGCGTCGCTGCCGGAAAGTGACCAATGGCAGGGATTTGCAGCCGCCAGCCACGGCCATGGTGCGAGTTGTGACCACATGGGAAAATGCACGTCACACGGCTGCCTGCCGCGCCGCGTAACGCTGCGCCGGCCGCTAGGTGCTTCCGATCGAGCCCCAGGTTGTCTCCCATGTCCTTCATGCGTAACGAACTGTTGCAGTGGCGCGCCGCGCCGTTGCGCGAACTGCTGGCCGGCGCAGTCGCGACCTTCGCCCTGATCCCGGAGGTCATCGCCTTCGCGGCGGTGGCCGGGGTCGATCCGCAGGTCGGCCTGTTCGCCTCCTTCGTGATCGGGATCGTCATCGCCTTCAGCGGCGGGCGGCCGGCCATGATCTCGGCCGCGGCCGGTTCGGTCGCGCTGGTGGCCGCGCCCCTGGTGGCCGCGCACGGGCTGCCGTACCTGCTTGCCGCCGGTGCCCTGGCAGGGCTGGTGCAGATCGTCTTCGGCCTGCTGCGGCTCGGCGTGTTGATGCGCTTTGTCAGCAGCTCGGTGCGCACCGGTTTCGTCAACGCGCTGGCGGTGTTGATCTTCTCGGCGCAGCTGCCGCATGTGCTCGGCGCCAATCTCGCCACCTGGGCGATGCTCGCGCTTGGCGTGGCGCTGATCTATGGCCTGCCGCGTTTGCGGATTCCCGGCCTGGCCGCGATTCCCTCGCCGCTGTTGTGCGTGGGCCTGCTCACGGCCGCGGCGGTGGCATTCGAGTTGCCGGTGAAGACCGTCGCCGACCTCGGTCGCCTGCCCGACGCGTTGCCGCAGTGGCAATGGCTTGGCGTGCCGATGACCTGGGAGACGTTGCGGATCATTGCCGGGCCGGCGCTGGCGATTGCGATGGTCGGCCTGCTCGAGTCGATGATGACCGCGCGCGTGGTCGATGAACTCACCGATACGCCGAGCAGCAAGAACCGCGAATGCACCGGCCTGGGCCTGGCCAATATCGCCGCCAGCCTGTTCGGCGGCATCGCCGGCTGCGGCATGATCGGCCAGACCGTGGGCAACGTGAAGTACGGCGGCCGCGGGCGCTTGTCCACGTTGTTCGCCGGCGTGTTGTTGCTGGTCCTGATGGTGCTGCTGCGGCCCTGGGTGGCGAAGGTGCCGGTGGTGGCCCTGGTGGCGGTGATGGTGATGGTCTCGGTGGAGACGTTCGACTGGCGCTCGCTGCGCCAGCTGGTGCGCCACCCGCGCACCTCTTCGGCCGTCATGCTGGCCACCGTGGCGGTGACGCTGGCGACCCACAACCTGGCCGCCGGCGTCGGGGTCGGGGTGCTGCTCAGCGGCGTGTTCTTCGCTTTCAAGGTCGCGCGCCTGCTGCGGGTGGAAAGCACCCAGGCCGGCGAGGTCCACGTCTGGACGGTGACCGGCCAGGTGTTCTTCGCCTCGGCCGACGCCTTCCTCGACGCCTTCGATCCGCGCCAGGTCGAAGCCGGGAAAGTCCGCATCGACGTCAGCCGCGCGCACTTCTGGGACATCACCGCCGCCGCCGCGCTCGGCCAGGCGGTGCAACGCCTGCGCCATCACGGCCTGGAGGTACGTGTCTCCGGCCTGGATGCGCACAGCCGCCGCCTGCTTGCACGGGTGGGCACGGAGGAGGCCTTCGAACCGGCCCTTTGAGCTTGCACCCAGCCCAAAAGTCACATGCCAGCGTCGCGCCAGCCTGCCTACACTCGGCAGGTTTCCAATTCTTCGAGGTGCACGGTGAAGCGAGTTGCAGTGGGTATCCTGGCGTTGTCGGTGTCGAGCGCCCTGTTCGCGGCCACGCCGCAGTTCGATGGCCAGCGCATTTCCCGGGACGTGAAGGAACTGGCGTCCGATACCTATGAAGGCCGCGGCCCGGCGACCGCCGGCGAAGAAAAGACCATTGCCTACCTGAGCCAGCAGTTCCAGGCCGCCGGCCTGCAGCCGGGCGGCGACCTCAAGGACGGCAAGCGCCTGTGGACCCAGGCCGTGCCGCTGCGCAAGGCCGATATCGTCGGTGCGCCGACACTGGCGCTGGACCTCGGCGGCAAGACCCAGCCGCTGACCCAGGGCAAGGAAATCGCCATCCGCGCCGCACTTGATGGCTCCAGCGAGGTGGACGTGGCCAATGCGCCGCTGGTGTTTGTCGGTTACGGCGTCAACGCACCCGAGCGCAAGTGGGACGACTTCAAGGGCGTGGACCTGAAGGGCAAGATCGCCGTGGTCCTGATCAATGATCCCGACTTCGAGAGCGGCCACGGCGATTTCGACGGCAAGGGCATGACCTACTACGGCCGCTGGACCTACAAGTACGAGGAGGGCGCGCGCCAGGGCGCGCTCGGCGTGCTGGTAGTGCACGAAACCGCACCGGCCTCCTACGGCTGGGCGACGGTGGCCAGCTCCAACACCAACACCATGTTCGACGTGGTGCGCGACCAGCCGGCTTCGGCACACCCGAAGATCGAAGGCTGGATCCAGCGTGATCTCGCCGAGCAATTGTTCAAGCAGTCCGGCCTGGACTTCGAGACCCTGAAGAAGCAGGCGCAATCGCGCAGCTTCAAGCCGGTCGAACTGAAGGGCGAAGGCCTGAGCGCGCGCTACGCGGTCAAGAGCGAGGTCATCACCTCGCACAATGCCGTGGCGCGCCTGGAAGGCAGCAAGCAGCCGGACCAGACCCTGGTCTACAGCGCGCACTGGGACCACATCGGCGTCGGCAAGCCGGACGCCAACGGCGACACCATCTTCAACGGTGCGCTCGACAACGCCAGCGGCACCGCTGCCCTGCTGGAGCTTGCGCGTGGCTTCGCTTCCGGCCCGCGGCCGCAGCGCTCGGTCGTGTTCCTGGCCGTCACCGCCGAAGAGAAGGGCCTGCTCGGCTCGGAGTACTACGCCTCCAAGCCGCTGTACCCGCTTGAGAAGACCGTGGCGGTCATCAATATGGACGGCATGAGCCCGGCGGTGCCTTCGCGCGACTTCGGCATCTACGGCACCGCCAAGCTCGAACTGCTGGACGACCTCAAGGCCGTGGCCGGCAAGCGCGGCTTGCGCTACACCCCGGACCCGAAGCCGGAAGCCGGTTACTTCTTCCGCTCGGACCATTTCTCCTTCGCCAAGCGCGGCGTGCCGGCGCTGTCGTACTCGGCCGGGCAGGATTGGGAAGTCGGCGGCGTGACCGCCGGCAAGGCCGCCTCGGACGATTACACCGCCAAGCGCTACCACCAGCAGGGCGACCAGTGGCAGCCGGACTGGACCTTCGCTGGCGCCTCGCGTGATCTGTCGATCCTCTACACCCTGGGCATGCAGCTGGCCGATTCGCAGCAGTGGCCGAACTGGAGTACGGATTCAGAATTCCGCGCGACCCGCGACACCAGTGCAGCGCAGCGGAAATAAGTCGACGGCAGGTGGGGCCGCCCTCGGGGTGGCCCTGCCTCTTTCCGCGTCGCCGCTTGTCCAACCGGTGGCCAGTGCCTAGCATCTCTTGCACGTAACGCTGATCGGCCCTTGGGCTTCGTGGAGATGGCGCATGACCGAAGCGACCTCGAAGCCGCCGAAACTCCTGGCCGGCGGCAACCCGCAGATCCCCAAGGGCGACGGCGATGCGCCGGTGCAGGCCTATATCGCGGCGATCCCCGATTGGAAGCAGGCCGTTGCGCGCCATCTCGACGCGTTGATCGTCCGTACCGTGCCCGGCGTCCGCAAGGCGGTGAAGTGGAACTCGCCGTTTTATGGCGCCGCGGGGGGCGGCTGGTTCCTCAGCTTTCACTGCTTCGATCGCTACGTGAAGGTGGCCTTCTTCCGCGGCACCTCGCTACAGCCGCTGCCGCCGGAGGCGTCGAAGCAGGCCGAAGTGCGCTATCTGCATATCCACCAGGACGAGGCCATCGACGATGTCGCTCTCGTGGCCTGGGTGACACAGGCCAGCCGCTTGCCCGGCGCGCGCATGTGATTCTTCGCTATTCAAAGGACCGACCATGAGCCCAACCACTGCCAAGAAGACAACGACCAAGAAGACAACGACCAAGAAGGCGGTCGCCAAGAAAGCCGCCGCCAAGCCGGCCGTGCAGGAAGACGCCAGCGCCCACATCGATGCGCGCATCGCCGGGTTGGGCGATTGGCGCGGCGAGGCGCTGGCGCATATGCGCGCGCTGATCCATGCCGCCGATCCGGAAGTGGTCGAAGAAGTGAAGTGGCGCGGCACGCCGGTGTGGTCGCACGGCGGCATCCTGTGCACCGGCGAGAGCTACAAGGACAAGATCAAGTTGACCTTCGCCAAGGGTGCGTCGTTGCCGGACCCGAAGGGCTTGTTCAATTCGAGCCTGGAGGGCAACGCGCGTCGGGCCCTGGATATCTTCGAGGGCGACCAGGTGGACGCCACGGCGTTCAAGGCGTTGATTCGTGCCGCCGTGCTCGCCAACGCCAAGAAGCGTTGAGCCGGGCCAGCGCTAGTCGTATTCGCGCACCGCGGGGACGCGCTCGCAGGTGACGCCAAGCGCCTGCAGCGCCGTGGCCAATGCGCCGCCGGCAGCATCCTCGAAGCCGCCCGCGCGCAGGCACACCACCCGCTGGCCCGCTCGTGCATGGCGCGCGAGCAGGGCGGGCACCTCGTCTTCCGCACTCACTTGTTCCTGCGGCGCATCGCGCCGGGCCATCGCCAGCACCGCCTCGGCCACCGCGCCCAGGACTACGATATGGTCGGCCTGGTTCAACAGGCGCAGGGCGCGCAGGGTCAGCAGGTCCGGTTGTTCGGCATGGCAGCCGACCAGGGCCACGTGGCCGGACGCTTCGGATTGCGGACCTTCGAGGCTGGCCAGCAGCAGGCGTTCTGCGGCAGCCAGGTCACCCGCCCGCACCCGGGCGGACAGCGGGCCGTCGAGCATGCGGTCGAACCAGCGACGCCGCAGGGCCGGTTCGGGCAGCGCGCTGCGAATGGCCGCGCGATGTTGTTCGAACAATTTGGCCAACGGGCCGAGTGAGGGCTCCAGCAGCGTCTCCAGGCGTTCGCGCAGGCGCCGCGCCAGCATTGGCGCCGCACCGGCCGAGGAGATGGCGATCTGCAGCGGCGCGCGATCGATCACCGCCGGTACCTGATAGGTCGAACGTGCGGCATCGTCGACCACGTTGACCCAGCGATGGCGCGCCGACGCCGCTTCGGCCACGCGTTGGTTCAGCGCTTCGTCGTCGGTCGCGGCCACCGCCAGCCAGGCGTTGTCCATCCAGGCCGGATCGAAGCTGCCCGCCAGGCGTTCCACCCGACCTTGCGCCAGCAACGCAAGCAAGGCCGGTGACCATTGATGCGCGTACACGCGCACGCGCGCGCCGGCCAGCAGCAGTGCCTGTACCTTGCGCGTGGCGACCTCGCCGGCCCCCACCACCAGCACGGCGCGTCCGCGCAGGTCGACGAACATCGGGAACAGCGGCATGCCGGCTCCTGTTTGCAAGGGGTCTCGCCACGGGGGTCTCGCAAGGGTCGATGTTGCATGGCAACATCGGGCTCTGTCCACGTGCAGGTTCGCCATGCGGGTCCTCCTGGTCAACGATACCGACAAGCCCATCGGCGAACTGCGCCAGGCGTTGGTGTCGGCGGGCTACGAGGTGCTGGCGGAAGTGGCGGGGACCTCCGCGCTGCTGCGCGCGGTGGAAACCGGGCAGCCGGACGTTGTCATCATCGACGTCGACTCGCCCTCGCGCGACACGCTCGAACAACTCGCCACGCTGCACAGCCATGCCCCGCGCCCGGTGGTGATGTTCTCCGGCAATGGCGAGGACGCGCTGATCCGCGCCGCGGTGGGCGTCGGCGTCACCGCCTATGTGGTCGATGGCCTGTCGCCGGCGCGCCTGGCGCCGATCGTGCAGGTCGCGCTGGCGCGCTTCGAACAGGAAGCGGGCATGCGCAAACGCCTGGGCGAGGTGCAGCAGGCACTGGAGGACCGCAAGCTGGTCGAGCGCGCCAAGGGCGTGCTGATGAACCGTCGCGGCCTGAGCGAAGCCGATGCATACGCGGCGCTGCGCCAGCAGGCGATGAAACAAGGACTGAAGCTGGGCGAGGTGGCGCGGCGAATCGTGGACATGGCCGAACTGTGGGGATGAGCCGATGACGCAAAGACAGACCCCGCTGGCGGTCGCCTACATGCCATTGATCGATTGCGCACCGCTGGTCGCCGCCAGCAGGCTCGGGCTGGATCGCGCGCACGGCCTGCGGTTGGAACTGCGCCGCCAGGCCTCGTGGGCGGCCGTACGTGACCGCCTGCTCAGCGGCGAAGTACAGGCCGCGCACCTGCCGGCGAGCATGGTCCTTGGTATCGACCTGGGCATCGCCGGTCCGGGCGCGCCGATGGCCTGGCTGCTCACGCTCAACCAGAACGGCCAGGCCATCACCCT
>DATCVI010000105.1:0-9566 GCA_036566925.1 Stenotrophomonas sp. | reverse complement strand
GGCACCTTGGCGCCCGACTGGCTGCGACAACTGCCATCGCTATGCGCGTCGTGCAAGTGCAGGTCGCCGCGATACCAGCCGGCCCCGCGGCGCAGCGGCGGGGTCAGGATCTCCGCCTGCGACCACGACTCGCCGGCAGGGCCGAACCAGATCTGCGCGCGGTAGTGCGCGGTAACGTCGGCGCGGATGTTGGGAATGCCCAGCAGCAGCGACCAGCGACCCGGCTCGATCGGACCGGGCAGGTAGGAGGGCGTGGCATCGGTGGAGGAGACGGTGAACATCGACTTGTTGCCGCCACTCCAGCCGCGAAAGCCCTGCGCGCTGGTGAATTCACCGGGGCCCAGCAGCCCAAGGTCGACGGTAGTCTTGCGCTCACGCCCGTCGTATTCGAACTGCACGGTGATGCGCTCGGTGCCGGCAGGGACATCGAAAGGCACAGTTCGGTATCCCTGGTGATCCCGGCCATCGAGCACGCCCTCCAGGATCCTGTCGGGCGCGCGGGGCGATGAGGGTTCGGCGGCGCCATCGGCCAGCGGCAAGCCCGCGGCGAGAATCACGAAGATCGCGGTAAACGCACTACTGCGCATGCGCAGGCTCCAGCAAGGAAGTACAGACGGAAAGATCCGGCCGGCAGCGCACGAAGCCACCTTCAGGGAACGCCACGCGGTAGCCAGGCCAACGCGGATCCGGGCGCGGATAGTCGCTGGAGATGAACTGCGCACCGCTCGCGAAGGCGGCCTCACGGCGCCTGCCATCCTGCGTGCGCGCCTCGCGCGTATCGGCATCTGCGCGCGTGCGCACCAGCCGGCCTGCTGCAATGGCCTCGGCGATGCGTTCGCGCTGCATCAACGGGTCGTTCAACACCAGGATCGCGGTGTCATCTTCGACGAGGTCCGAGGCCACGAACATCGCAGGTGTGGCCGCCCGTGCCCGGTACAGCTCGCGCTTGCGCGCATCCTCATCCAGCACCAAAAGGATCCTGCCACGCATCTCGCCCAGGGTCGGCCAGCCATGGCGAGCAATCGCGGCGCCCAGGTTGATATCGTTGCCAAGCAAATGCGCCGGCACGTACAAGCGGGTAGCGGGAATGGCGGCGCGAATTTCTGCGTCCAGCGCATCGAATGCCGCGCCATCGAAAGGCAGCGCCGCCGTCGCGCCGGGACCACCATCCCCGTCCTTGGCGTTCACCGAAATCATGATGGGTGCATGCCACCGATGCGCCTGCGACCATTCGTTGACGCGTTGCAGGCACAGGGCCAGCGTCACGCAGTTGCTGCGGAAGTCGATGTCATGCAAATGCATGACCTTGAAACCCGGTGCGCGCATCCGCAACAGGTCGCCGGCGGACCAGGGCGGCGACGCGTACCCGCGCCGTAGCGCCCCTGGGGGCGCCTGGTAACGACCGCCCGCCGGATCGTAGTAGACGTCCAGCTCCAGTGCGCGCAGGCCCAGATCCAGTTGCGTGGTGAGGGATGCATGCGCGTAGTCGAGGCCGTCGGCACCGGCTGGATCCTCGGCGCGATGCGCGGCGAGTTCTTCGGCTGGCATCGCCAGCTTGTAACTGTTGTGGGTACCGATGACCTGCAGGGCGCTCAGCGGCAGGCGGTCCACGGCCGCGCGCGTGCAGGGCGCGAGGCCCGACGGGCGCTCCAGATCGCAGGCGGCGGCGCTCGACGCCGCGACCGAGCTCAGTAGTGCCAGCAGCAGGGTGGCGTTTCTCATCAGAACCGGTACATCACCGCCAGACGATAGGAGCGCCCCAGCACCGGCCGCGCGATGAATGTGTTCGCACCCGCATCCCCGCTCTGCAGTTCGCCTGCGCGCGGGTTGCCCTCGGTCAGGCCCAGCGAATTGTCGATGTTGTCAACGTAGCCATAGACCGACCACTGCGAATTGACTTCGAAACGTGCGCTGGCGCTGAGCACATCGTATGAAGGCAGCCGTACGGTGTTGGCGGTGTCGACGTAGCGCTCGCCCTCGTACTCGTATGCCAACTGCAGGCGCAGGCGCTGGTTCATCAGGTTAACGCCCGGCACCACGCGCAGACTCTGTTTGGGGACGCGGATCAACTGGTTGCCCACGAAATCACGCAATACCGGCGCGCCGTTGACCACTTCGGTGTAGCGCAGGTCTTGGTACTCGGGGTTCTGGACGGTCGCGGTGACTTGCAGGTCAAACCACTCCACCGGGTACCAAGCCGCTTCCAGCTCCAGGCCATAAGTCTTCGTACTCGCGTAGCCCTGCTCCACGCGCTGCACCGCGCCGTTGAGGTTGAACACCGAGTTGCTGAAACCGACATTGTCGTACTTGGTGTAGAACGCGGTGGCAAACAGCTCGACGGACTGGTGGGTGAACTTGTAGCCGGCCTCGGCCAGGTCCATCGTCTGGGTTACCGGCTTGGAGGAGTTGGCTTGCACGCAGCCATCCACGTCGGCCAGGCTGCAGTTCGACCAGCGCGTGATGTAGCTGGACAGGTTCGGCAGCCGGAACGCCGAAGTCCAGCGTGCGAACACCCCCTGGTAGTCGGAGAACTGGTAGTTCGCACCGAACGTCCAGCCCAGCTTGTCGAACGTTTCGTCGTAGCTCACCACCCGCCCCGAACCGGTAAGCATGTTGGAGTTGGGGAACGTTCCGAGGTTCACGGTCTTGCGGATCTCGGTCCAGCCATCGACGTTCACTTGTTCCCAGCGCAGGCCGCCATCCAGGCGCAGCGCATCAGTGACCTGCCATTCGTCCGACACGTAGAAGGCGTGGGTGGCGGAACTGCCGCTGGCGTTCTCCCACTCGTAGCCGTTGCGATAGATGCCGCCCTCGGTGAGCGTGGCCAGCCGATTGCCCGCCGCGTCCACCGCCACCAGGTCGAGCAGGCGTGCGTTGTCGCGCACGTCGAGCAACACGTTTGACGAGTAGCGCTGGAAGTCCTGGTCGAACTTCGAATAGTAATAGCCAACACTGACGTCGTGGCTCTGCTCGCCAAGCGCGAAGCTGCGCATGATCCGCGAATCGCTGGTCAGCTCCTTCAGCGGCGCCGTCACCCCGCGCAGGCCGCCCACCACCATGAGCCCGTTGCCGTTCTGGTTTGCCAGGTCGAAGACCTGGGAGGGGTTGTCGGTGTAGCGCAACTGCAGGGCGCTGGCCCCGGGCACGCGGGCGAGCAGGCTTTGCGAGTCCTTGATGAATTTGGCGCCGCTTTGCAGCGTCAGCGGAAATACGCCGTTGCGCTGGGTCTTTGTGTCGCTATAACGCAGTGCCTGCGCGAACTGGAAGCCGGCGCCGAGGTCGTAGTCGAACTTGAGCGTGTATTGGTCGCGCTCGATGCTGGTGCCCAGCGAGTTGTCGAAATCGTAGTACGTGCCATCACCCTGCAGCAGTTGCATGCGCTCGGTCTCAGGCCCGGCCAGGGTGCCGTAGTTGCCGTCGAAACCGGGCACCGCGCGGATATTTCCGCTGCCATAGCTGCGCATGGGAATGCCCAGGTACAGTGCCACATCGTCGTCGATGCGCTTGAAGTCGAAGGCAAGGTGACCGCGCTCGAAGGCACGGCTCAGGTTGACGCGAAACTGGCCGCCCTTGTTGGCATCGAAGCCAGGCTCACGGATGCCGTCATCCTGGCGGTAGAAACCGCCCAGCCCCAATTTCCAGCCACCGGCGCCGAGCGGCGTGCCATAGAAGAAGTCGACGCGCCCCAGGCCGTAATCTCCCCAGGTGTACTTGGCCACGCCCTCGGGCGTGTCCCCGACCACGCGCGGTACGAAGTTGATCGCACCGGCCGGCGCGTTCGAATAGAACACCGAAGACGGCCCACCGCGCACCACCTCGATGCGTTCGATGGTCTCGTCCAGGCGAAATACCTGGTCGGCGTTGAGATATCCCAACGCCGGATCGTGCTGCACCGGAATGCCGTCTTCGAGCAGGTTGACCGATCCAAACCCATCTACCGGAATGCCACGCGCGCGGATGTTGCCGCTGGCCTCACCACCCGACGCTTCCACCCAGAAACCCGGCACCGACTTCATCGCCTCGGTGACCGAGGTCGGCGCCTGCAGGCGCAAACGCTCCTCTTCGATCCGCGTGACCGAATAGCTGGTCTCCGCCTTGCTGCGCTCCTGCGTACCCGAACGGCCGGTGACGATCACCGCGTCAAGTTGCGTCGCCTCGCGGTTGCTCTGGGCGGGCGCCGTTTGCGCGGCCTGCGCGTACACGGGCGTGCTCAGCGCGGCAAGGATGGCAAGCGTTAGGGTGCGGCTGATCGCGCGGCGATGCGCGTTTGGCTGGAAGGTCATTGCGGGGTTCCCTGATGAATCCGGCGACTACAAGCCGGCGTGCATGAAGCGAGCGATGGTCAGGGGGGTTTTTTAAAGCAGCATGACGAGCAGATGACTTGATCCGCGTTTGTGGAGAGCGTCGCGGTACCAGATGGGTGACGGAATTTTGGGCGCGGGCCATAGTTGCGCACCAGCCATCACTGCAATGAATGCGCTGGCCTTGGCACCCTCCGGGGTTTGCCCGTAAGCTAGCGGCCATGGTCCGTTTTCCGGCAAACCTCCCCACCCTCTTTCGCGCCAGCCTGTTCGCGCTGTTGCTGCTGGGTGCGTTGGTGCGGCCGATGTTGAATCAGTTGGGTGATCTGCACGCCACCGAGCACGCGGTGACCGCTGCCGAGCACGATCACCGCCACGGCGATGACGAGCGCGCGCCGGCTGATCCGGACCACGCCAAGGGCCTGCATATCCTGTTCCACCAGGCCGACACCCACGCGGCGGCCAGTCTGTGGAACGAACTGCATTGGGGCGCCGAACCAGCCCCGAGTCGCGATGGACCCACGCTCAATGTGGTCTGGCGGCCATCGCAACAGCCGTCCTCTCCCTTCAGACCTCCGATCTCCTGACGAACCCGGCCGCCTAGCGGCCTGATAGCGCTGGCTGCGATATCGCGGCCGCCGTGTCGTTTCGTCAATTTTTCCGGAGATCTTCCCGTGACTTTGCGTTATCTGTGGGTGCTGGCCCTTGCCGGCACCTGCGGCGTCGTCCCGTATGGGCACGCCGCCGAATCCCTGCGCCTGGAGGAAGCGGTTGCCCGCGCCCTGCAGGCCAATCCCACCCTGCAGGCCGAGGCCGCCCGCCTGCAGGCGGTGCGCAACCGGGCCAACCGAGAGGCCCTACCTGCCCCCTACGTCGTCGGCGGCGAGCTCGAGAACGTCGCAGGCAGCGGTGGCTTGAGCGGCACAGGTTCCGCCGAGACCACGCTACGAATCGGCCGGGTGCTCGAACTGGGCGGAAAACGCGCCGCACGCCAGGCACTGGGCGGCGCCGAGGTCGACCTGCAAAGCAATGCGGCAGCGCTAGCGCGGGTGGACATCGCCAGCAGCACCGCGTTGCGCTTCATCCAGGTCGCCGCAGACCAGGAGCACATCGAGCATGCCGACGAGCGCGTGCAACAAGCCGAACGCACGCGACGCGAAGTTGCGCGCTGGGTGCAGGCGGCGCGCAACCCGGACTCGGACCTGCGTGCGGCCGAGATTGCCGTGGCCGATGCCGAACTGGAACGCGAGCAGGCCGGCCAGGCCCTGGCCGCTTCCAAGGCGCGGTTGGCGGCGTCGTGGGGCGCATTGAAGCCGGACTTCGAACGCGTGCAGGCCGATCTCGGTGCGCTGCCCGCGCTCGACGATTTCGACGTGCTCGCCGCACGACTGCCGGCAACGGCGCAGCAGCGTTCGAGCGAGTTCGAAGCGAGAACGATCGAGGCACGCCGCCGTGTCGCCGTCGCCAGTGCGCGGCCCGACCTCAACGTGAGCCTGGGCGTGCGCCGCCTTGAGGCCACCGATGACCAAGGGCTGGTGATGTCGGTCTCGGTGCCGCTGGGCAATCGCCGGCGCTCGGACTTCTCGGTTGCCGAGGCCGACGCAGACCTGGCGTCCCTGCAAGCACGCACGGAGGCGGCGCAGATCGAGCGCCGCCAGCACCTGTTCGACCTCTACCAGTCGCTGCAACAGGCGCAGTCCGAAGTTGCCTCGTTGCGCCAGCGCATGTTGCCCAAGGCCGAGGAAGCCGCTCGCTTGACCCGTCGCGGCTTCGAGGCCGGTCGGTTCTCGTTCCTGAGCCTGGCCCAGGCCGAGAAGACGCTGTTCGACCTGCGCGAACGCGAAGTCGAAGCTGCTGCCCGCTACCACACCCTGCTGGTCGAGGTTGAACGCCTCACCGCCCCCGCTCCGGATGCCGCCGCATGAAGCGTCAACTATTTCTTCTCCTCCTGCTCCCCTTCTTGCTCAGCGCTTGCAGCAAAGAATCCTCGGGCGACGCACGAGCCGATGCTGCCGAACACGGCGAAGCCGCCGCGACCGATTATGAGCGTGGCCCACATCGTGGCCGCATGCTGCGCGATGGCGACTTCGCGCTGGAAGTGACGGTGTATGAAACCAATACGCCGCCCCACTTCCGCCTCTATGCCTATCGCGACGACAAGCCGCTGCCGCCCAACGAGGTAAAGGCGACGATCGAGCTCAAGCGCCTGGACGGCGAGGTCAACCAATTCACGTTCAGGCCGGAAAAGGACTACCTGGTCGCCAATGCCGAAGTCGTCGAGCCCCATTCTTTCGACGTCAAGGTCACGGCGGAGTCGGCTGGCAAATCGCATGCCTGGTCGTACGCCTCCTACGAAGGACGCACCACGATCGAACCGCAGGCGGCCAAGGATGCCGGCGTCGTCATCGAGCCGGCGGGGCCGGCCACGATCCGCGACACCGTGCAGCTGATGGGCACGATCGCGGTGGACGCCAACCGCTTCGCGGCGATCAAGGCGCGCTTTCCCGGCATCGTCCGCAGCGTGCCGGTGCAGGTGGGCCAGCAAGTGGCCAAGGGCGCCACGCTGGCCACCATCGAAGGCAACGAAAGCATGCGCACGTATGCGGTGACCGCGCCCTTCGCGGGCATCGTGACGGCCCGCAACACCAACGTCGGCGACTTCGCGGGCGACAACACGCTGGTGGAGCTGGCCAACCTGGGCGAGGTGTGGGTGGACCTGCGCGCCATCGGCACCGATGCAGAGCGTCTGGCGCCCGGGCAGTCGGTCACGCTGCGCTCGGCAACCAGCGGCATCGAGGCCGAGTCGAAAATCAGCACATTGCTGCCGCTGGCCAGCACCGGCCAGAGCGTGGTCGCGCGCGTCAGCCTGCCCAACCCGGAAGGCAGATGGCGCCCCGGCATGACGGTCTCGGCCGAAGTCACCCTGGCTTCGGAGCAAGTGCCGCTGGCGGTCAAGGAATCCGGCCTGCAGCGATTCCGCGACTTCACCGTGGTGTTTGCGCAGGTTGGCGACACCTACGAGGTGCGCATGCTGGAACTCGGGCGTCGCGACGGCCAGTACGTCGAAGTGCTCGGCGGGTTGAAGCCCGGCACGAACTACGTGGCCGATCAGAGCTACCTCATCCGCGCGGACATCGAAAAGTCCGGCGCCAGCCACGACCACTGAGGACTCGCCATGCTTGAAAGAATCATTCGGGCGTCCATCGCGCACCGATGGCTGGTCCTGCTGCTGGTGCTCGCGCTGTCCGGGCTCGGCATCTGGAACTACAGCCGTCTGCCGATCGACGCGGTCCCGGATATCACCAACGTCCAGGTGCAGATCAACACCGAGGCGCCGGGCTATTCGCCGCTGGAAGCAGAACAGCGCGTCACCTTCCCGGTGGAAACCGCGCTGGCCGGACTGGCGAGGCTGGAATACACGCGCTCCATTTCTCGCTATGGCCTGTCACAGGTCACGGTGGTGTTCGAGGACGGCACCGACATCTACTTCGCGCGCCAACAGGTGGCCGAGCGCCTGCAGCAAGCGGCTTCAGCCCTGCCCAATGGACTGAAGCCGACGTTGGGGCCGGTAGCCACCGGCCTGGGCGAGATCTTCATGTACACCGTCGAAGCCGAGCCGGGCGCCGAGGACACCTGGACGCCGACCACCTTGCGCACGCTGCAGGACTGGGTGGTGCGGCCACAGCTGCGCCACCTCAAGGGCGTTACCGAGGTCAACACCGTCGGCGGCTACGTGCGCCAATTCCACATCACGCCGGACCCGGCCAAGCTGCAGGCCTACCAGCTGACGCTGCAGGATGTGCTCGATGCGGTGGCGCGCAGCAATGCCAACGTGGGCGCGGGCTACATCGAGCGGGCGGGCGAGCAATACCTGATTCGGGTGCCCGGCCAGGTGGCCGATAGGGAGGGATTGCGCAAGATAGTCGTCGCCACGCGTGACGGCTTGCCCTTGCGCATCGGCGATGTGGCGGAAGTGTTGGAGGGCAGCGAACTGCGCACCGGTGCGGCCACCAAGGACGGCAAGGAAGTCGTGCTCGGCACCGCCATCATGCTGATTGGCGAGAACAGCCGCGAAGTGGCCCAGCGCACCGCGGCCAAGCTCGAGGAGATCAACCAGACGCTGCCCGAGGGCGTACGCGCGCACCCGGTCTATGACCGTACCGACCTGGTCGACCGCACCATCCAGACGGTGCGCAAGAACCTGCTTGAAGGCGCCCTGCTGGTCATCGTGGTGCTGTTCCTGTTGCTCGGCAATCTGCGTGCAGCGCTGATCACCGCCGCGGTCATTCCGTTGACCATGCTGTTGACCATCAGCGGCATGGTGCAGAACCGCGTGTCGGCCAACCTGATGAGCCTGGGCGCGCTGGACTTTGGTTTGATCGTCGACGGCGCGGTGATCATCGTGGAGAACTGCCTGCGTCGCTTCGGCGAGCAGCAGCACGCGCTGGGCCGCCTGCTGACGCGGCAGGAGCGCTTCGAACTGGCCGCCAGTGCCAGCGCCGAAGTGATCAAGCCGAGCTTGTTCGGCCTGTTCATCATCGCCGCGGTGTACATCCCGATCTTCGCCCTGACCGGCGTGGAAGGAAAGATGTTCCACCCGATGGCGTTGACGGTCGTGATCGCGTTGACCGGCGCGATGGCGTTGTCGTTGACGTTCGTGCCGGCGGCGGTGGCGCAGTTCGTGACCGGCAAGGTGTCGGAGAAGGAGACGCGGGTCATGCGCTCGGTCAGTCGCTTCTACGCACCGCTGCTGGATAGGGTGATGGGGGCGCGCAAGCTGGTCGTCGGTGCCGCGGCGGTCCTGACGGTCCTCGCCGGACTGCTCGCCAGTCGCCTGGGCACCGAGTTCATCCCGCAACTGGATGAAGGCGACATCGCGTTGCATGCCCTGCGCATTCCCGGTACCAGCCTGAGCCAGGCCATCGGCATGCAGCGGCAACTGGAAGCGCGCATCAAGCAGTTCCCGGAAGTGGACGAGGTGGTGGCCAAGATCGGCACCGCCGAGGTCGCCACCGACCCGATGCCGCCTTCGGTCGCCGACACGTTCGTAATGTTGAAGGATCGCAAGGATTGGCCGAACCCGCGCAAGCCGAAGGCCGAACTCATCGCCGAACTTGAGAAGGCGGTCCGGGCCATTCCCGGCAACAACTACGAGTTCACCCAGCCGGTGCAGATGCGCATGAACGAGCTGATCGCCGGTGTTCGCGCCGAGGTGGCGATCAAGTTGTACGGCGACGACCTGGAGCAGTTGGCGGCCATCGGCGG
>DATCVI010000104.1:0-28032 GCA_036566925.1 Stenotrophomonas sp. | reverse complement strand
CCGGCGCCGCTGCGCTGGCCGGTTTCCAGGCGCATGCCGCGGCGCGACCAGCGCACCGGCCGCAACGGCAGTTCGGCATGGGCCTGGCGGGCCAGGCGGCCGAGCAGGGCCAGCATCAGGTCCAGCTTGGCGTCCATGCGCTGTACCAGCAACGGCAGCTCGCCACGTTCCTCGTGGCCGTCGTCGCTGCGCAGTTCCTCCACCTGTGCCAGTCCGCGCAGCAGCGCTTCGGCGGCGGCTTGGCGGCCGCGCGTGCTGCCAACGCGAAACTCCGCCGGCAGCGAGAGTTCGCAGCTCAGGGTTTCGTCGAACAGCTGGCTCTCGGCCGCGTGGAGGATGTCGGGCATCAGATGGCTCCGGCACGCAAGTAGGCGCGCGCCGCCTGGCGGGAGCGACGGCCTTCACGCAGGGCGTGGGCCGCGGCCTCGCGACGTGCGCGCAGATCGGCCATGGCCTGGCCTTGGCGTTGCAGCAGGTCGGCCAGGGCAGGGCGGTCGCCGGTGCCGTGCTGGTTCAAGTAATTGCGCAGGTCGTGGTCGTGGGCCAGTACCAGTTCTGCCGCGCGTGCATCGTCGTCGGCAGCCAGCGCCGCGTGCAGCGCTTGCAGCTGTTGTTGCAGTCCTTCCAGTGCCTGCGCGGCGCCGTTCACGACGCTGCCGCCGCAAGCCCGCGCTGTTCCTGCGGGATGGCGTTCCAGGCCGAATCGATCTCGCCGAGCAGGGTCAGCGATTCCACCAGGCCGGCCTCGTCGTTGTGCAGGTTGGCTTCGGTCAGGCGCTGGATCACGTATTCGTACAGCGCCGACAGGTTGCTGGCGATTTCGCCGCCGGCCTCATGGTCGAGCGAGCCATTGAGGTGGCCGACGATGGCGCAGGCCTCGCCGATCGCCTTGCCCTTGCGCGCCTGGTCGCCTTGCGCCAGGCAGGCCTGGGCCAGGCGGATGCGCTGGCAGGCACCGGCGAAGAGCAGGGCGACGAGCTTGTGCGGATCGGCATCGGTGACGCTGGTGGAAACGCCGACCTTGCGGTACTGCTCGGCATACTGGCGGCTGGAACCGTACATGCATTGCTCCTGGCGGGGCCTGGGACGGCGCCTCGCCGGTTGTGCCGCCGGCGTGCGCGGGCGGGCCCGCGATGTTGGTGATACTCCGTTATCGGCCGGAGCGGGCCTGCACTTGAGGGCGATCAACTGCTGCTGGAGGTGGCCAACTGCTGGGTCAGGTAATTGCTGGTGGTCTGCATCTGCGCCACCAGGGTGTCCATGGCGGTGAACTTGGCGGTGTAGCGCGTGGTCGCCTCGGCCATCCGCTTGTCGAGGTCGTCCAGCTGCTCTTCCAGATCCTTGATCTGCGCGTTGAGGCTGTTGCTGCGCAGGGTGATCGAGCCGTTGGTGGAGTTGAGGTTGCTGTCGAGCATGCTGGACAGCCCCTTGGAGACCGTGCCGTCGTTGCCGAACAGCTTGGCTGCCGCGTTCGGATCGCTGGCGACCTTGGTTTCGAACTTGGTCGCATCGAAGCTGAGGCTGCCATCGGTGGCGATGGTCACGCCCAGTGCCTTGAGCTCGGTGACGCTGCCGCTGACCTGGCTGCGCATCTGCTGCTGCAGCCCGCGCACCATGGCATCGCCAGTCAGCGCCGAGGCGGTCTGGGTGTCGGCGTTGTAGGAGCTGGACGACTTCAACACCGTATTGACCGCGTTATAGGCGCTGATGAAGGCGCTGATGTTGGTCTTGATCGCGGTGTTGTCCTTGCCGATCGACAAGCTGTACTTGGTGCCCTCGTTGGCCTTGGTGAGGTTCAGCACCACGCCGGGGATCAGGTCGGCGACCGCGTTGCTGCTGGAGGTGCGCTCGAAGCCGTCCACACGCACCAGCGCATCCTTCGCCGCCACGCTTTCGGTCAGGCCGGGGCCGCCACTGGCCGGATAGGTCAGCCCGGCCAGGCCGCCGTTGCCACCACTGCTGCTGATGGTCATCGCACCGGCGGTACCGGTATCGGCGGCCGTGAGCACCAGGTGCTGGCCGTCGTTGGCGCTGACTACGCTGGCGGTGACGCCAACGCCGCCCGCAGCCTTGTTGATCGCCGCCGCCACATCGGACAGCTTGGCGCCTTCGGCAATGGTGACATTGAGGGTGTCGTCGGCCTCGTCGCCGAACTTGATCGTCAGGGTGCCGTCGCCGACCACCTTGTCACTGGCGTATGCACCGGAAGTGAGCTTCTGGCGCTCGGCCAGGCTGACCACCTCGACGTTGTAATTGCCCGAGGTCGCGCTGGTGGTGGCGGTGGCGGTGAAACCGGCGCCTTCGCCCACCGTGGTCTTGTAGGCCTGGCTGGCAATGCTGCTGGTCAGCGTCTTCAGCGCCGTCTGCAGGTTGGACATGCCGCTCTTGATGGTGCTGATGGCCGACAGCTGCGCCGAAGCCGCGGTGCCGGCATTGTTGATGCGGGTCTCCTCCGGCTTGCGGTCGGCCGCGACCAGCCCGGCGACGATGGTGGGAATGTCCAGGCCAGAGCCGATCGAGTAGAGCGAAGAACCTGCCATGTGAATCTCCTGTCCTGGACGCCCGCCTGTCGCCGCGGCGGATAAAGGGAATAGCGGCCGCACGCCGCCCAGCTTTAGGCCGGGGCGGGGTGCAGCACCCGGTGGGGGAGATGCAAGCGGTGTGCCGGCGCGGTGCGTCGGCGGTTTGGCGGTTTTTGTGTCGGCTTGCCGTGCGGGCCCCGTCCCGGGCACCACTTCGATGGGCGCTTTTTTCCTGGGGGGCGGAAACCAAAATCAAAGCCGATTGAACGAGCTGTTATTGCCATCGGGCGATGCGCGGATTCGAGCCAGAAGTAGGTTCTGCTGGAGGAAAGGCCCCTTCTGTTAAGGGGGCGCGGCGATAGCCGCGGGGATAGGCAGGCCCGGAACTGGTCACCTCCCCCGGGCAAGCCCCGGCCCCCGAACGCTGCTCGCAAGCAATCGAGCCACCGCTTCTAGCCTCAAACAAAAAAAGCCCCCTTCAAAAGAAGGGGGCTCCAATCGGTGCGGCCAGTGTTCCAGCTGCAGAAGTTACTGCAGCAAGCTGAGCACGTTCTGCGGAACCGACTTGGCCTGGGCCAGCATCGCCGTACCGGCCTGCTGCAGGATCTGCGTGCGGGTCAGCTCAGCGGTTTCCTTCGCATAGTCGGTGTCCTGGATGCGGCTACGCGAAGCCGACAGGTTCTCCGAGGTGGTGCTCAGGTTGGCGATGGTCGAGGTGAAGCGGTTCTGCACCGCACCCATGTCGGCGCGCGAGGAGTTGACCGAGGTCAGTGCCTTGTCGACGATTTCCAGGGCCTTCTGCGCGCCTTCGAAGGTCGAGATGTCCAGGTTCTTCAGCGTGCTGCTGGAACCGGCGGCGGCGGTCTGGGCGGTGAAGCCCGCGAAGCCATTGGTGATGCCGGTACCACCGGCCAGCGTGCCGGCGGCGAACGAGGTGAAGTCCTGGCCGGCCTTCAGTGATTCCAGCTTGACCTGGCCGCTGCTGTCGATCGAGGCGTACATGCCGGTCTGGTCGAGCTTGTCGTTGATCGCCGCGGCGACCTTCTTGTTGACATCGGCAGCGGTGTCGCCCGAAGCGACCTTCACGTCGGACAGGTTGACCGTGGTGGCCTTGCCGGCCGCGGTCTTGAAGCTGATCGACAGGCCCGAGATGGTGCCCGAAGCGGTCGCGGTGCCGGTGGCGCCGGCCGAGGACGTGGAGTTGGCGAAGCCAGCCTTGCCCAGGGTGTCGACGTTGGCATCGACGATGCTGTTGATGCCGATGGTCTGGCCGGCGTCGGCGCCGACCTGGAACAGCGCGCCGGAGAACGAGCCGTCAAGCAGCTTGGTGCCGTTGAAGCTGGTCTGGTTGGCGACGCGGTCGATTTCCGACAGCAGCTGGGTGACTTCCGAGTTCAGCGCGTCACGGTCCGAATCGGAGTTGGTGGCGTTGGCCGACTGCACCGACAGCTCGCGGATACGCTGCAGGTTGTTGCCGATTTCGACCATCGCGCCTTCGGCGGTCTGGGCCAGCGAGATGCCGTCGTTGGCGTTGCGCGAGGCGACGTCCAGGCCGCGGATCTGGGTGGTGAAACGCTCCGAGATCGCCAGACCGGCGGCGTCGTCCTTGGCGCTGTTGATGCGCAGGCCCGACGACAGGCGCTGGATGGTGGTGGCCATGCTCGAGCTGGAGGTGTTGAGGTTGCGCTGAGCATTCAGCGACATAACGTTGGTGTTGATTACCTGTGCCATTTGATCTTCTCCTAAGCGACTATCCGGCAACCCTGAGGGTCGGTGGGCCTTTCGCAGGGGGGCCTCATTTGGCCGTTGCCGCTGCTGAAATGAATAACGGCGTGTTGTCAACAACCTTTAGCGCCGTCGGCCATCTTTTTTTCTTTCCTGTCCGGGGGCCTTGCGGGCCACCAACGGGCAGGGAAGATTTCGGCCGGACCGATGGGAACTTGAGGTCTGTGTGCGCGGCCGCAGGGCGGGCCCCTGGGGGCCATTCAAGGGGGAAGGCTCTGGCGCTGTTGTGGGCCGCTTCTGAAGCGCGTGCGAGAAAGTTCTGAAAACACGGATTTTTCCAATACTCGCGTTCGGTGTGGCTCACCAAAATGCCGGCACGGTCATGCATGACCGAGCGCATCCACATGGATGTGTTGTACGAACCAGGAAAGTCCATGCGCTACCCATCGTTCCAGAAGCATCCGCTTGCCCTCGCAGCGCAGCTTGGCCTGTGCCTTGCGCCGAGTATTGCCAGTGCGAACCAGTTGATCGTTTCAAACTCATCGCAGAACGCTTCGGGTCTGTACGAGACCGATGCCGATGGTCGCGACGGCACGGCGTTGATCGCCGAGAAGGAAGGCACCATTCGGCAGAAGGCCACCGCGCCTGCCGCGGTCAGCGTTATCACGCGGGGCGTGGGCGCGCATGGTGCTTACGTACAGACCGGTGGCAATATCCAGTTGGCTAACGCAACCGTCAGTACTGCTGGCAAAGATAGCCATGGCCTGTTCGTCGACCAGGAAGGCGGCATCTTCTTCGAGGGCGGTGCGATCAGCGTGAGCGGGGCGAGTGCATACGCGGTCAAGGCGCTGACCACGGACGATACGCACAATGGCAACGCCACCGTCGAGGATGCTGTTCTGGTCAGCCAGCAGGGCGGTATTGTGCGGGCAGAAGGCGCCACGAGCCGGGTTTCCTCCGTCAACAACCGTGCACGCGTCGAAGGTGATTCGTCGCTCGCGGCGGTCGCCGCGCTGAAGGGCGGCAATGTCACTTTGGAGGGCGGAACGCTCGACTCCACCGCCGCCAGTGCGCTGCTGCGCGCGGAAGGCACCGCCAGCAAGATCACGGCCAAGAACTTCAAGGCCACGACAACCAATGCGAATGCGCCTGCAGTCGAGGCGCTGGCTGGCGGTAGCGTGGACTTGCAGGCCGGCACGGTACTGCAGAGCCAGGGCTTGGGCGCGCTGGCGCTGGGCGCCGGCAGCCGCATCACCGCGACCGACGCCGAAATTACCGCTCGAGCTGGCGCAGGCGTGGATGCCTTGGACAACGCCACCGTCGAGTTGGTGCGAGGCCAGGTGAGCGGCGGCGGCGCGGGCGTGCACGCCGTGACCGGGGGAGAAGTGCGCGCCAGTGGCACGGTAATCACGGGTACCGACGCAGCGTCGAGCACTTTCCCGGTTGCAGGTGCCTGGGCAGCAAGCGGTGGCAAGGTCGTCCTCACCGACGGTGCCCGAATCAGCGGCGACAGTGGTGTCATGGCGACCGGCGGGCTGCTCCAGGCAGACGGCGTGATCATTGTGGCGAACGGCCCGGCGGCACAAGCCGGCGATCCGATCCGAGGTGTAGGCGTTGTCGCGGGCCCTGGCGGCGTTGTTGAGCTCGCCCGTTCCACGGTCACGGCCAGCGGCGAAGGCATCCGCTTCAATTCGGCGCCGGCCGCGGGCGGACAGGCCGCGCAGGTCACCGTAACCGGTGGTAGCGTCACGGCCAATGGCGGGCCAGCCGTGCGACTGACGGGCCTGAGCGATGACGGCAGCAAGGGCGACTTGTACCTGCGGGAAGGTGCGGTGCTCAAGGGTGTCGACGGCCGCCTGGCCGAGGTGTTTGCCGAGGGCGATCGCCCCGCCGAACTGCGGATTTTCGCCGACCAGGTCGCGCTGCAGGGCAATCTCAAGGCCAGCCCGAAAGCCATTCTGGATCTGAGCCTGGCCAACCAGTCGAGCCTGTCTGGCGCAATAAGCAATGGTGGCGCCGTTGCATTGGACGCCAGCAGCCGTTGGGACGTGCCGGCCAATTCCGATGTCGCTTCGTTGAAGCATGGCGGTGCGATCTCGTTTGCCAGCCCGGAACAAGGCGGCTTCAAGACCCTGGCCGTGCGCGGCGACCATGTCGGCGAGGGTGGAACGTTGGCCATGAACACCGTGCTCGGCGACGATGCCTCTGCCACCGATCGCTTGGTGGTCGGTGGCAACACCAGTGGCCAGACGCGGCTGAGCGTGCGCAAGGCGGGTGGCGCGGGTGCGCAAACCGTCAATGGCATCGCGCTGGTGCAAGTGGCAGGGAAATCGGAAGGCCAATTCGCACTGGACGGCCGCGCGGTGGCGGGCGCCTATGAGTACAGCCTGTTCAAGGGCGGCGTTGCGACCCCGGAAGACGGCGACTGGTACCTGCGTTCGCAGGACACCACGCCGAAGCCCGAACCCACTCCGACTCCGAATCCGAACCCGAACCCGAACCCGAATCCGACTCCGACTCCGAATCCGACTCCGAACCCGAACCCGAACCCGAACCCGAATCCGAACCCGAACCCGAACCCGAATCCGAATCCGGGTCCGGGTCCCAACCCAAATCCCAATCCGACGCCAACTCCCGGACCGAATCCGAGCCCCAATCCCAATCCCAACCCGAACGGGGGCGGCAGTGGTGGCAACGGCGGCAACCCGGACGGCAATGGCCAGCCGCCCCGTCCGGGCCAGCCCGGTGGCCCGGTGTATCGCCCGGAAGCCGGCGCCTACCTTGCCAACCAGGCAGCGTCGATCGGCATGTTCGAACACCAGATGCACGATCGCATGGGCGAGCCCGATTTCGCCCGCGGCCCGGATCGCGCGCCGGCCGTGTGGACGCGTGTGGTCCGTCACCAGGTCGACGGCCGCGCCGGTTTCGATCAGCTCGATGTCAGCAGCGACACCTCGTTGCTGCAGGTTGGCGGTGAACTGGCGACGTGGATGGCCGGCGACAGTCGTTTCCACTTTGGTGGCATGGCCGCCGCCGGTCGCGCCGACAACAACGTCGGCTCGCGGCTGACCGGCTACCAGGCCAAGGGCAAGGTGCGCGGCTATTCCGGCGGCCTGTACGCAACCTGGTTCGGCAGTGCCGAAACCGTCGGCGGCGCCTATGCCGATGCCTGGCTGCAGTACGGCCGCTTCGACAACAAGGTGAGCGGCCAGTATCTGGCACAGGAGTCCTACGATGCCCGCAGCTGGTCTGCTTCGCTGGAGGGCGGCTACACCTTCGCGATGCCCTCGGGCGAGAACTTCGCCTGGTTCATCGAGCCGCAGGCGCAGGCGATCTACACCGACTACCAGGCCGACCGCCACGTAGAGGCCAATGGCACGGTGGTGGGTTCGTCGCTGGCCGGTGGCGTGAGCACCCGCGTCGGTGTGCGGATGTTCGGCCATGCCGCCGATACCGCTCACAACCGCGTGCAACCGTTCCTGATGTTGAACTGGTGGCACAACGACAAGGACAACGACTTGTCGATGGACGCAACCGAGGTCGGCCTGGGTTGGCCGCGCGATCGCTACGAGGCCAAGCTCGGCGCGCAGTTGCAGCTGGGTGGCGGCTGGACCGGCTGGGGCCATGCGGCGTGGCAGACCGGCAGCGACGGCTTCCGTGATATCGGCGGGCAGTTGGGCGTGAACTACCGCTGGTAAGCACCAGCGCGCAGGCAAAAAGACGAAGGCCACCGCGAGGTGGCCTTCGTTGTTCACGCGCAGCTGCCGACGCGCTAGCCCATCATCTGGAACAGCGACATCGACTGCATCTGCTTGAACACGGTCTGCGCCGCCTGCAGCGCCGCCGTTTCCAGCTGGTACTGGCCGATGGCCGAGGCGTAATCGAGATCGCGAATCGAGGACAGCGTGGTCTTCAGCGTCACTTCGTTGGAGGCGCGCAGCTCCGTGGCATTGTCGATGGCCGAAAGCTGCGCGCCGCCAGCGGCGCGTGCGTCGATCATCTTCGCCGACGCCTGCTTGACGTCGCGCAGCGAGGCCTGCAGTGCGTTCTGTAACTTGGCGCGGTCGGCATCGCTGGCCGGATCGGTATTGAGCGCATCCACCAACTGGGTCAGGGTCGCGAATACGTCGCGGCTTTGCGAAGGCCCGACCGAAATCGTGTCGCCCGCGGCCGGGGTGCCATCCACGCGCAGGCGCACGCCGTTGAAGCCGATGTCGCTGCCGGCGGTGTAGGTGCCGCTGCTCAGCACATTGCCGTTGGCATCGAGGATGTCGTAGGCGTCGGCGGCGGTGAACTGCAACGTGTAGCTTTCGCCGGCATAGGTGCCGGAGCTGCCGTCGCGACTGAAATCCAGCAGCAGGGCGGTGCCGGTGTTGCCGCTGCCGGCGCTGGCATCCAGGGTGCCGTCGCCGGTGCGGATGCGCATGAAGATCTCGCTGCCGGGCAGGGTATCGGCGACGTAGGTGTCGGCGGCGATCTCGACCTGGCGCTGGGTCTGGTCGCCGTTGTAGCTGACGCTGTCGCCACTGCGGGCGAACGGCGCAGCGCCATCGTTGGTGCCGCCGAACAGATAACGGCCATTGCCGTCGGTGCTGTTGGCCAGGCTCAATAACTGGTCGTGGATGGCCTGTAGCTCCGAGGCGATCGCCTTGCGATCGTCGGTGGTCAGCGACGCGTTGTTCGCTTCCACCGTCAGTTCGGTGACCCGCGTCATCAGGTCGCCGCCTTGCGCCAGCGCGTTTTCCTGCAGGCCGAGGCGGTTCTGCACGTTGTTGGCATTGCTGCTGAACTGCGCCAGCTGGGCCACGGCACGGTCCAGGCCGACGGCGGTGCCGGCGGCGACCGGGTCGTCCTTGGCGGTGACCAGGCGCTGGCCGCTGGAGAGCTGCAGCTGCAGGTGCGAGAGCTTGGATTGCTTGCTCAGCATCGTCACCACGGACTGGCTGAACATCATGCCGGTGGAGATGCGGTTGTTCATCAGCGGATCGCGCTCAGGATGCTCTGGAACATCGTATCGGCCGTGGAAATGATTTGTGAAGCGGCCTGGTAGGCCTGCTGCAAGCGCAGCATGTCCGAGGCCTCTTCGTCGAGGTTGACTCCGGAGACCGAATCGCGCGCGGCCTGGGCCTGATCGTTGATGACCTGCTGCGCCTGCGAGGCATAGTCGGCCGAACGCGCCGCCGAGCCGACCGAGGTGGTCAGGCCGGCGACCGCGCCGTTGAGGCTCATGGTGCCGCCGTTGAACGCCTTGAGGTTCTCCACCGCGGCCAGCAGCTTGGCATTGCCGTTGTCGCTGGAGCCAGCACCGGTCGAGCCAACGCCGAACGTGTCGCCGGCAGAGGGCGCGCCGTCGAGGGTGAACTGCCAGCCATTGGCGCTGATCGTCTGCCCGGCGGTGTAGGCGTAAGGACCGGCGCCGTCGATGGTGTAGTTGTTGGCGTCGATGAACTCGATGCTCGAAGGCGTCAACAGGTTGGCGTTGGTCGAATCGGTGACCACCACATTGCTGACCTTGCCGGTGCCGAGGTTGCCGAGATCGGCCTTGGCCTTGACCGGGGTGGCGGCGGCAATGCGCGAGGGGTCGGTGATGGCCACCGACAGGCTGCCGGCGACGTTGGCGGTGGGCTGCAGCAAGAAGCGGTCGCCGGCCGCGGCGGTGCCACTGACCACGAGGTTGACGCCATTGAGCACCAGCGGGTCGGCCGCGGTGCCGGTGCCGGTCAGGGCCACGGCGGCGCCGGTGTCCGAGCGGGTCGCGGTCCACTGGGTGCCATCGAACCGCAGCAGCAGGTTCTGGCCATCGAGCGCGCTGAGGTCGCCATAGGAAGCGGTCAGGCCGGCGCTGCCGGTATTGGCCGGGTTGCTGGCGACGCTCGGCGAGGCGTAGCTGAAGAAGTCGCCGCCCATCTGCCCGTACAAATCCATGCCCTGGGCGTGGGCATCGTTGAAGCTGCTGGCCAGGCCGACGGCAATGCGACCGAGTTCGGCCTGGGTCGGATCGAGCACATTGCTGCGGAATTCCAGCAGGCCGCCCATCTGCCCGCCGAGTGCGCGCGCATCCAGCGATACGTTCATGCCCTGGGTCTGCAGCGCCAACTGCAGCTTGCCGGGCTGGTAGGCGTCGGCGGTGGTGGTGAGCTTGGAGGCGGTGGTGCCGACCACCAGTGCCTGGCCGCCGGCGGTGTAGACGTTGATGAAGCCACCGTCCTGCTGCACCGCGGTGCCGCCGGTGTAGCCGACCAACTCCTGGATCAACTGGTCGCGCTGGTCGAGCAGGTCGGGCGCCGCGTTGGCCGAGTTGTTGCCGATGCTGCCGTTGATCTTGGCGATCTGCTGGGTCAGCCGGTTGACTTCCTCGGTCGCCGACAGCAGGCCGTTGTTGACCTCGGTATTGAGGGTGTCAAGCTGGCCGCTGAGCTGCTTGAAGCGAGTGACCAGGGCGCCGCCACTGTCCAGCAGGCTCTGCCGGTTGGCGGTGGAAGCGGCGTCCGAGGACAAGGCGCTGGAGGCGTCGAAGAAGTTCGACCACAGGCCGGCGACGTTGGTGGCGCTATCCGAGAACAGGCCGTCGACGCGATCCGAGAGCCCGGACAGCTGCTGCAGCCGCGCCAGTTCGCCGCCGCTGTCGAGCAGCCGCGAGATCGCCAGTTGGTCGGCGACGCGGCCGATGTCGGTGATCTGGGTGCCGCTGCCGACATAGCCATAGCCGTAGTCGGTCGGCGTGCGCGCGGCGAACTCGACCTTCTGCCGGCTATAGCCTTCGGTGTTGATGTTGGCCACGTTGTGGCTGACCGTGGCCAGCGCACGCTGGAAGGCGATGAGGGCACCGGTACCGGTGGACAGGACGTTGGACATGCGTCGTTACCTCAAGTTGCCGAGGCCGGCGTTGCTGGCGACGGAGCGGGCCAGGTCGACCGCGGTACCGGCCAATTGCCCGCCGGCCTGGCGCGCGGCCTGGCTGACGGCGGCCACGGCGCGGTCGATGGTGGGGCCGGTGGCAATGGCGGCGATCTTGGCCGCATAGCGCGGATCGGTGGCGTAGCCGGCCTGCTGCAGGCCGCGGGCAAAGCCCTTGATGTCGGTGCCGGCCTTGAGCGCCTGCTGGTAGCGGTCGCTGTTCTTCAGCAGCCGCACGTAATCGGAGAAGCTCTCGGCGGCCGAACCATAAGCGCGGAAGTCGGCGGTTTCGGTAGTCTTCACCCCGCCCACGTACTCATGCGTGCCGGTGCGCACGCGCTCGCCGCTCCAGCCGGTGGCCTTGATCCCGAACAGGTTGTTGGAGTCGCCCTTGCTGCTGGAAATGCCGCGGCGGCCCCAGCCGGTCTCCAGCGCCGCCTGTGCCACCAGTGCGCGCGGATCCACGCCGAGTTCCTGCGCGGCCTTCTGTGCGTGGTGCCAGATCTTGGCGACGAAGCCTTCCGGCGTGTGCTCGCCCAGCTGGGCCGCAGCAGCACTGCCGGCGCTCGCATCGACGGCGCTGTCGCCGTTGACCGCGACCGGGCCGGTGCCCAGCCAACGATCGTCCAGGGTGCTCCAGTCTTCGTTGATGCTGCCGGCGTCATTGCGGCTGGACGCGCCAATGGCGGTGCCCGCCTCGCGGCCGGCAATCAGGTCCAGTGTCTGCGCGGTTACTGCATCGCGGGCGCTGTGCAGGGTGGCCTCGCCGCCGGCGAACGGGCTCGCGCTGGTCGCAGCGGCGGCCGGCACCGTCGCATCGCGACCACCGGACACCAGCGAATACGCCTTGGCCGCCTTGGCGGCGACCAGCGAATAACTTTTGTTCGTGGCGTCGGGCGCCAGCGAGGTATCGACCTGGCCGGTGCCGCTGCCCTGGCTGCCGCCGCCCAGCTGGCGCGCGATCATCGCCGACAGGCCCAGGCCCTTGCCTTCGGTCATCGCCTTGGCCATCTGCTGGTCGTACATATCGCGGAAGGCCTGGTTCTCGCCGGGAAACAGCGAGTCGCCAAAGCTGGCCTGGCGCATGCTCTTGACCAGCATCTGCGCGAACTGGCCCTCCAGCTGGCGCGAGACCTTGTCGATCTTTTGCGGATCGCTCTGGGTCTGCGGCGCCAGCGCCAGTGGTTGCGGGGTGATTTGCATCAGATCACCTCCAGCTCCGCGGTCAGCGCGCCGGCCTGCTTGAGGGCTTCAAGAATCGCGACCAGGTCGCCGGGCGCAGCGCCGACTTCGTTCACCGCGCGCACGATCTGGTCCAGCGTGGTGCCGCCGGCGAACTTGAACATGCGGCTGCCTTCGGCATTGGCAGTCACGGTGGACTGCTGGGTCACCGTGGTCTGGCCATTGGCGAACGCGTTGGGTTGGCTGACGTTGTTGTTCTCGCTGATGGTCACCGTGAGCGAGCCGTGGGCAATGGCTGCCGGCATCACCCGCACTTGCGAGCCGATCACCACGGTGCCGGTGCGGGCGTTGACGATGACCTTGGCCGCCGCCTCGCCCGGCGACAGCTCGACGTTCTCGATTCGCGCCAGCAGGCCGATGCGCGCGCCCGGGTCGGTCGGTGCGCGCACCGCGACGGTGACGCCATCGACAGCGCGGGCGGTGCCGTTGCCGAAGGTGTTGTCGATCGCCGCGACCATGCGCGAGACCGTGGTGAAATCGTTCTGGTGCAGGTTCAGCGTGATCTCGCCGCTGTTGTCGAACACATCCGGTAACGCACGCTCGACCGTGGCGCCGTTCGGAATGCGGCCGACGCTGGGGATATTGACCGAGACCTTGGAGCCGTCCTTGCCCTGCGCGCCGAAGCCGCCGACCACCAGGTTGCCCTGCGCGATCGCGTAGACCTGGCCGTCGGCGCCCTTCAGCGGCGCCATCAGCAACGAGCCGCCGCGCAGCGAGATGGCGTTGCCGATCGAGGACACAGTGATATCGATCGGCTGGCCCGGCTTGGCGAACGGCGGCAGTTCGGCATGGATCGCCACCGCGGCCACGTTCTTCAACTGCGGGTTGACGTTGGCCGGCACGTTGACGCCAAGCTCGCCGAGCATGTTCTTCAAGCTCTGCACGGTGAAGGGCGCCTGGCTGGTGCGGTCGCCGGTGTTGTCCAGGCCCACGACCAGACCGTAGCCGACCAGCGCGTTGCCGCGCACGCCGCCGACCTGGGCCAGGTCCTTGATGCGTTCGGCCGCGGCCGGCGCGCACACGGACAGCGCCAGCAACGCGATGGCGGACAGACGCAGGGAGGCGGCAAAAAGCTTCATGGCGATACCTGGAAAGAAGATCAGTACGGCGACAGCGCCGAATTGAAGAAGCGGCCGAACCAGCCCATGGCATTGGATTGCGCCACCGCGCCGCGACCGCCGTAGGCGATGCGCGCGTCGGCGACCCGGCTGGAGGGAATGGTGTTGTCCGGTGCGATATCGGCGGCACGCACGATGCCCTGGATCTGCACCAGCTCATCGCCCTGGTTCAGGCGCAACTGCTTCTGGCCTTGCACGACCATGTTGCCGTTGGGCAGGCGCTGGATCACGGTGACGGTGACGCTGCCCTGCAGGCGGTTGCTCTGCGCGCTCTGGCCCTTGCCATCGAAGCTGCGCTCGCCGCTGGCACTGTTCTTGAGCAGGTCCTGGCCGTGGTAGGTAACCGGCAGGCCGAGCACGGTCGGGGTGGCCATGTCGATGCTGCTGTTCTTGCTGATGCCGGTGGTGGCGCTGGTGGTGGCGGTGGTGCTTTCGACCAGCGTGATCGTGACCAGGTCGCCGACATCGCGCGCGCGGCGGTCGCCATACAGTTGCAGGCCCGGGCCGGCGGCGTAGATCGCACCGGCGCTGGCCTGCGCCTGCGGTGCCATTACAGGCTGCACCGGCGCCATCGCCGGGAACGGACGCACGTCGCCGGCGATGACGCAGCCGCCGAGCAGGGCGCACGTGCTCGCGGCCAGGGCGATGCGGAAGGTAGAGGGCAGGGAAGTCATGGCGGTCACCGCGGGCAATCAGGCGTTGGGATCAAACGTTGGTGTTGAGATAGCCGAGCATCGAGTCGGTGGTGGAGATGGCCTTGGCGTTCATCTCGTAGGCGCGCTGCGTCTCGATCATGCTCACCAGTTCTTCGACCACGTTGACGTTGCTGCCTTCCAGCGCGCCCTGCACGGTGGTGCCCAGGCCGTTGAGGCCGGGCGTGCCGTTCTGTGCCGGGCCAGAGGCAGTGGTTTCGACGTAGAGGTTTTCGCCCTTGGCCTGCAGGCCGGAGGGATTGATGAAATCGGTCAGGGTCAGCGAGCCGATCTCCAGCGCGCCGGTCTGGCCGGCGACTTGCGCGGTGATGGTGCCGTCGGTACCGATCGTGATCGACTCGGTGCCTTCGGGCACCTGGATGCCGGGCTGGATCGGGTAGCCGCTGTTGGTCACCAGCTGGCCCTGGTCGTTGATCTGGAAGTTGCCGTCGCGGGTATAGGCCGAGGTGCCGTCGGGCATCTGCACTTCGAAGAAGCCACGGCCGTTGACCATCACGTCGAGCGCGCGGTCGGTCTGCTGCTGGCTACCCTGCTCGAAGGCCTTGGAAGTGGAGACCACGCGCACGCCGGTACCCAGTTGCAGGCCGGAAGGCAGGTTGGTCTGCGCCGAGGTTGCACCGCCGGGGGCACGGACCTGTTGGTACAGCAGGTCCTCGAAGCTGGCGCGGTCGCGCTTGAAGCCGGTGGTGTTGGTGTTGGCCAGGTTGTTGGAGATGACCGACATGCGCGTCTGCTGCGCGTCCAGTCCGGTCTTGGCGACCCACAAAGCCTGATTCATTGCCGTTCCTCGGTGGTTGCCGGCCGTGGCGGCCGTTCACGGGGTTAGCGATGCATGCGGCGTGCCAAAGTCGATGTCGGGTTCTTGGCTCTATTGCTACTTCGGGCGTTACGCCGGTGGGTTCTGCGCGGCGCGGGGCGGCGATGCCCTTCGGTGCGAATGTCCTCCGACGCCGATAAGGCCGGCGCCTCCCCCTTTATTTCGCACCGAAGGGCCTCCCCACCCCACGTTCGGATATCGCGGCGGTTCCCACAGCAGGAGCGAAGCGTTTTCGTTTTTATTGGGTCCGCAAGCCGATGGCGCCGGGGTGGGCCGGGGGGCTTCGGTGCGAAATAAAGGAGGAGGCGCCGGCTTCATCGGCGTCGGGGGACATTCGCACCGAAGCCCACCGGCCCGGCCCGGCGCCCACCAGTTCGCCTCAGCCCCAGCCTTCGCTCAGCCTCAACCGCTCATCCGCAACAGCGTATTGGCCGACTGCGCGTTCTCATCCCCGTGCTTGATCACCTTCACCTGCATCTCGAACTGCCGCTGCAGCTGGATCATCTGCACCAGCGCGCCGGCCGCATCGACATTGCTGCCCTCCAGCGAGCCGCTGTTGACCGACTTGCCCTGCGCCTGCGCGAACGGCTGGGTCGGGTCGGTATTGCGCATCAGCCCATCCAGGCCACGGGTGAGCTGTGAAGACGGCGCCTGCACCACGCGGATGCGGCCGACGTTGGCCTGGGTGGCCGCGCTCTCGCCCAGCGGGGTGATCGAAACGGTACCGTCGCTGCCGATTTCCATCGCCTGGTGCGGCGGAATTGTCATCGGGTTGCCGTTCTCATCCAGCACCGCGCGGCCGCTGGACGTGACCAGCTGGCCGTTCGGCGTCAGCGCCAGCTGGCCGCCGCGGGTGTAAGCCTCGCTGCCGTCGCTGGACTGCACCGCCAGCCAGGTGTCCGGCTGCAGCGAGACATCCAGCGGATTGCCGGTGACCTTCTGCGAGCCGACGCTGGCATCGAAGCCCTGGTCGATGTGCATCGCGTTCACGCGCGAGGCAAAGCCATCGCCACGGATCGGCATCGCCTGGGTATTGGCCAGCGCGGCCTTGAAGCCGTTGGTGTCGACGTTGGCCAGGTTCTGCGACACCGTGCCCTGGGCCTGCAGCGAGGCGCGGGCGCCGGTCATCGCGACGTAGAGGGCTTTATCCATGGCGGTGGGCTCCTAGCGGCCGGCCATCATCAACGGATGTTGATGATGGTCTGGGTGACCTGGTCCTGGGTCGAGATCATCTGCGCGTTGGCCTGGAAGTTGCGCTGCGCCACGATCATGTTCACCAGCTGCTCGGTCAGGTCGACCGTGGACGACTCCAGCGAACCGGACTCGATCTCGCCGAAATCCGAGCTGCCGGGCACGCCGGTACGCGGCGAACCCGAGGCATAGCTCTCGGCCCACATGGTGCCGCCTTGCTGCGACAGGCCCTGCGGATTGGTGAAGGTGGTCAGCGCGACCTGGCCCAGCGCCTTGTCGGCACCGTTGGAGTAACGCGCGAACACCACGCCGGTGGCGTCGATGCTGATCTCGTTGAGCTTGCCGCTGGCATAGCCGTCCTGGCGCGTGTCGCGCAGGGCGAACGACTCGCCGTACTGGGTCGAGCCGCTGAGATCCAGCGACATGTTGAGCACGCCGGCGCCGGTGCTGGGGGTGTACGGGTCCAGCGTGATCTGGCCGTCGGCCGGGGTGGTCAGCGCGCCGCTGTCGGAGAACTGCAACGTGGTCGGGGTGCCGACCTGGGCGCCATCGACATAGTTGTAGACCTGCCATTCGTTGGCGGTGGCGGTCTTGACGAAGTACGAGGTCTGGGTGTGGCTCACGCCCAGCGAGTCATACACATTGATGCCGCCGGTGGAGTGGTTGTAGCTGTTGGACTCGGCCGGATCGAACGTCGCCACCGTCGGCTGCTCGGCATTGCCGGGCAGGGTGAAGGCGAGGTTGACCGTGGTGGTCTGGCTCGGCGGGCTGTCGGTGGTGAGCAACTGCAGGTCGCCGAGGCGGCCGACATCGAAACCGTTGCCATCGGCATTGGGTGCGTACACCTGCAGGCGGGCGCCGGCAGGGTTGACCACGTAGCCGTTGGAATCGGTCTGGAAATTGCCGGCGCGCGAGTACAGGCGCTCGCCGTTCATCGACATGGTGAAGAAGCCTTCGCCGGAGATCGCCAGGTCCAGGCTGCGGCCGGTCGGGTCGATATTGCCCTGCGAAAACTGCTGGGCGACGTTGCTCACCCGCACGCCCGAGCCGACCGCATTACGCGACAGGCCGTAGGCGGTGCTCTGGAACATGTCGGCGAACTCGGCGCGCGACTGCTTGAAGCCGGTGGTGTTGACGTTGGCGATGTTGTTGGAAGTGACGTTGAGATCGGCGTTGGCGGCGTTGATGCCGGACAGCGAAGTATTGAAGCCCATGGGAACTCCTGGTTGCGCGGGTGCCGGCTCAGCTGACGCGGAGCACGTAGTCGATGGGGGCGGTGCCCAGCCCCTTGAGGTTGAGGTAAAGGCCGTCGGAACCGACGGTCACGCTTTCCACCGGTGCCTGCACGTAGGTGGAAAGCTTGCTGTCGGTGCCGCTGGTATCGGTGTGGTTGGCGGTGATGCTGTAGGTGCCGGCGGCCATGCGGTTGCCGTTGGCGTCGGTGCCGTCCCATTCGAAGGCCACTTCGCCGGCCTTGTCGGCCTGCACGCTGAGGGTCTTGATCTTCTGGCCGTTGGCATCGGTGATATCGAAGTTCACGGTGCCGGCGCTGGGCGCGGCGACCACGCCGCTGACCGAGCCGGTGTCTTCCAGCGCCATCTTCGCCGAGGGCACCAGCACTTCATGGCCCACCAGCTGCGCGCCGCGCAGGACCTGGTCGCTGCTCATCGTGCTGGAGAAACTATTGACCGACGTGTTGAGGTCGGTGATGCCCTGCACCGTGGAGAACTGCGCCAGCTGGCCGAGGAACGCGCTGTTTTCCATCGGCTTGAGCGGGTCCTGGTGCTGCAGCTGTTCGGTCATCAGGCGCAGGAAGTCGGCCTGGCCGAGCGAGGCTTCCTTGCTCTTGGTCGTGCTGCTGCTGTCCGAGGTGAGGCCGAGCGACTTGTAGATGTCCGAAGCAATGGTGCTCATGGTGGGTTCCGGTGGCGGCTAGCCGCGGTAATGGGGTCAGCGACCCATGGTGAGGGTCGCCAACGTCAGTTCCTTGGCGGTGTTGAGGACTTCGACGCCGGCCTGGTAATTGCGCGAGGCCGAAATGAGATTGACCATCTGCGCGACCGGGTCGACATCGGGCGAGTAGACGTAGCCCTGGTCGTCGGCCAGCGGATGGCCGGGCTCGTAGCGCTTGATCGGCGGCGCGCCGGTGGTCGTGATTTCCTTGACCTTGACCCCGGTCAGGCTCGGGTCCTGGCTGTTGGGCGTGGCCTGGAAGATCGGTTCGAGCGGCTTGTAGGCGGCCTCGGCCGAGCCGGCCACCGAATCGGCGTTGGCCAGGTTCGAAGCAATCGTGCTCATGCGCACCGACTGGGCCTGGAGGGCCGAGCCGGCGACATCGAAGATAGGCAGGTTGCTCATGCTCAGGAGCCCGTGATCGCGGTGAGCATGTTCTTCACCTTGGATTCGAGGAAGCTCAGCGAAGCGCGGTATTCCAGCGCGGCGCGGCCGTAGGCGGCGCGTTCGGCGTCCGGATCGACGGTGTTGCCGTCGAGGCTGGGCTGGTCGGCCTGGCGGGTGATCTGGAACGGGTTGAGGCCGGCGATCTCGCCGCTGCCGATGTGGCCTTCGCGCGGGGTGGCCATGCCGTCGCCGCTGGCCGCTTCGCGGGTGGCGCCGGCGGCTTTGAGGGCGGCGTTGAAGTCCAGGTCCTTGGCTTTGTACCCGGGCGTATCAACGTTGCTCAGGTTGCTGGCGATGAGCTGCATGCGCTGCTCACGCAGCGGCAGCGCATCGGCATGCACCCCAAGGTAGGAAGCGATCGGATTGGACACGGCCTTGCTCCGGCGGATCAATGCAGGAGTAGAGGCAAGGTTTGTGCCAGAAGCGGCGAGGCTGGCTATTCGTTGCTGCCGCGCGGCGGCCTGGGATGGGTCTGGCCCCCCAGACAGGACCGGAGGGCGGTCGGGAAAGCGGGCACTGCACCTTTTAGGGGTGAGTGAAAAGCCGGGTCATGCCTCTGCGGCTACATCCCGCAGGCGCTCCAGGACGTAGTCCGCCAGTTCGTGGGCGCTGTATTTGGCCACGAAGGCGTTGGCGCCGACTTGTTCGACCATGGCGTTGTTGAACACGCCCGAGAGGGAGGTGTGCAGCAGCACGTAGAGGCCGGACAGGCCGGGGTTGCGCCGGATTTCCGTCGTCAGGGTGTAGCCGTCCATGGCCGGCATCTCGATGTCGGAGATGACCATGGCGTAGCGTTCGGCCGGGTCTTCGCCGCCGGCCAGTACCTGCAAGAGGTGGTCCAGGGCCTGGCGGCCGTCGGAAAGCAGGGTGGCGCCGACGCCGAGTTGGTCGAGCACGCTGCGGATCTGCTGGCGCGCTACGCGGGAGTCGTCCACCACCAGCACTTGCAGCGGGCGGTCGGTCTGCAGGGCCAGGGCCGGGTCGAGGTGGATGTCGGTTTCGATCTGGGCGATGTCGGCCAGCACGCTCTCGACGTCGATCACCTGGATCAATTCGCCCTGGAAACGCGTCACTGCGGTCAGATAGGTCGCCTCGGCGCCGAGCTCCGGCGGCGGGTGGATGTCTTCCACCGCGATGTTGACGATGCGTTCCACGCCGCTGACCAGGAAGCCTTGCACCGAGCGGTTGAACTCGGCCACCACCAGGTAGCCGGGGGCGCCTTCGCTGCCCGGGGCGCGCTCGGGATGGCCGATGGCCACGCCGAGGTCGAGCACCGGCACCGAGCGCCCACGCACGTCGGCCACGCCGGCGAATTCGTTGGGCAGGCCGGGCACCTGGAACAGGTCCGGGCGCCGCAGCACTTCCTGCACCTTGAAGACGTTGACGCCAAAAAGCTGACGTCCGCCGAGCCGGAACAGCAGCAGGGCGAGGCGGTTGTGGCCGGCCAGGCGGGTGCGCTGGTCGATCCGGTTGAGCAGGTCGTGTGACATGGGGCTTTTATCGGATGCCGGGCGCGGAACTTGAGTGGGGTTGGCGCGTGCCGATTGCGGCGGCTGTCCCGGGTCGGGGCTGGAGCCCCTCCTGAAAGAGCGGGTCTGGCACATGTCTTGCACCCAGCCGGTGGACTCACTTCAAGAAGCACGCCCATGCGCATGCGCCATGTCCGCCTCATCCTGATCCTGCTTGCTCTCGCGCCGGCGGCGGCGTTCGCCGACGGTTTCCAGTCGGTGGACAGCATCCGCGCGGCCGCCATCGCCGCGCTCGGGGTGGAGCCGGCCGACGCCGAGACCACGCTGGACCCGGGCCTGCGCATGCCGGCGTGCCCGGTGGCGCTGCAGGCGCAGCCGGGCAACGGCAATACGGTGGAGGTCGGCTGCCCGCAGGCGGCTGGCTGGCGTCTGTTCGTGCCGGTGAAGGTGCGCCGCAGCCAGAACGTGCTGGTGCTCAACCGCGGCGTGGCCGCTGGAGAAACCGTGGACCTGGCCGATATCAGCATCGAGCGGCGCGACGCGGCCCGGATTGCCGGCGCTGTGCTGGCCGATCCGGCCGATGCGGTCGGCCGCAGCGCCCGCCGCGTGCTGCCGGCCGGGACCGTCCTGTCGGCCAGCGACCTGGTCGCCCAGCGCCTGGTGCGTCGGGGCGATACGGTGGCGCTGGTGGCCCGACGCGACGGCCTGGAAGTGCGCATGAGCGGGCGCGCCCTGGGCGATGCCGGCCGTGACGAGCGGGTGTCGGTGGAGAACAGCTCCTCGCGCCGGGTCGTGCAGGGCGTGGTGGATGCCAGCGGGGCGGTCGTGGTTTCACGCTGATCGCCTGCCGCCAGAGTTGCTGTCAGGAAAAACCCGAATTCGTCCTAAAGTAATCCCGCAAGCGGCCGTTATCCCTTGCGAACCGTATGAGGAACACCACCATGACCCAGAAGATCGAAGGTAGCCTGCCCGCCGGTGCGACCCTGCGAGCCGGCAGCGTGGCCAGCAAGATTTCCTCGGCCGGCGGCGACCGCTCCGAGCCGGTAGCGGCCGCCCAGGCCAGCGACAGCCTGCGCCTGACTGGCGAGGCCACTGGCCTGCAGTCGCTGCAGAAGGAACTGTCCAACGCCCCGGCCATCGACCAGGGCCGCGTGCAGGCCGTGCGCGAGTCGTTGCAGAACGGCAGCTACAAGATCAACCCGGAGGCGATCGCCAGCCGCATGATCGACCTGGATCAGCAGCTCGGCGGATGAGCCCGATGAGCGATGCCCTGCAACGCCTGGGCGACGCCCTGGCGGGTGAGCGCCAGGCCCTGATCGACCATGATGTCGAGGGCTTGATTCGCGCCACCCAGGACAAGCTCGAAGCGCTGCGCGTGCTCGAACGCGAGGTGCCGCATGGCGCCGAAGCGCGCCTGCGTGAGTTGGCCGAGGTCAATCGTGCCAATGGTGCCTTGCTGGCGCGCCGCCGCCGCGAGGTCAACTGGGCGCTGCGTCATCTTGGCCGCAGCGAGAGCGCGCCGGCCTACGACGCGCGCGGACAAAGCGACAGCATTCACGCCAGCCGTTCCATCGCGGTAGCGTAACCGGCACGCGCCCTTCACCTGGAAGGGCCTGGCCCGCCCTCGCGGGCTTCGACGTACTATGTTGGCACCGCTACTGCCGTGCCATTCCCGTGCCCGACAAACTCTATTTCAATCCCGCCCTGTTGCCCTCGCAGGATGTGCTGCGCGCTTTCAGCGAACGCATGCAGGAGGGCCTGTTGCTTTTCCGTGGTGATGGCGAACTGGTTTTCGCCAATGCGATTGCGCGCGCCAGCCTGTGTCGCGATCCGCACGATGGCAGCACGTTCGGCGAGCGCATCGCCGAGGTGCTGCCTGGCGGCGCCTTGGGCCAGGCGCGCAGCAGCGGCAGTTGGTCGGGCAGCCTGCCGATAGGTGAGCGCGTGGTCATCGCGCATCTCTATCACCATGGGGTGGATGGGTCGGACTTCTTCCTGGCGCTGTTCCACAACATCGAAGGCCAGGAGGATTACGAGCGCGAGCTGGAGCAGCGGCATGCGGAGTTGCGCCAGGCGTATATGCGCTTGAATGGTGCGCAGGACAAGTTGCTGCAGTCCGAAAAGATGGCCTCGATCGGCCAGCTGGCCGCGGGCGTGGCGCACGAGATCAACAATCCGATTGGGTATGTGCATTCGAACCTGGGCAGTCTGCAGGAGTATTTGCGCAGTCTGTTTACGCTGATCGAGGCGTATGAGCGGGCGTTGCGGGCGCCGGACCCGAAGGCGTTGATCCCGGAGATCGACGATATCCGCAAGCGTGCGGATATTGATTTCATCGCGGGGGATTTGCCGCAGTTGATGGCGGAGTCGCGCGAGGGGATCGAGCGGGTGACGCGGATCGTGCGTGATCTGAAGGATTTTTCGTATTCGGATCGGTCGGAGTCGTGGAAGCTGGTGGATCTGCATGCGGGCCTTGAGTCTACGATCAACATCATCTGGAATGAGTTGAAGTACAAGGTGACGCTGGAGCGGCAGTATGGGGAGTTGCCGCTGGTGGAGTGTCTGCCTTCGGAGCTCAACCAGGTTTATATGAATTTGCTGCTCAATGCGGGGCAGGCGATTACCGAGCGTGGGTCGATCACGGTGGGGACGGGCGTGGAGGGCGACCAGGTGTGGATCGAGTTCCGCGATACCGGGCCGGGGATTCCGGCGGATCTGCAGCAGCGGATTTTCGATCCGTTCTTTACGACCAAGCCGGTGGGGAGTGGGACCGGGTTGGGGTTGTCGATTTCCTACGGGATCATCAATAAGCATCACGGGCGGATCGATGTGGAGAGTGCGCCTGGGCAGGGGGCGGCTTTTCGGATCACGCTGCCTGTGCGGCAGCCTAAGTAACGGCGCTTACCTGATGGTTGGTCGCGCGGCGTCCGGGGGCGGGCCCTTTCCGGGATACGCCGCGAACTCCCGCAAACTGCCCATACCCAAGGAGACCGGGTGGGGCGATGTGAGAAAACCAACCTCCCTTGATGATGCGGAGCGCGTTCCGAAGTGGCGGCGTATCACGAAACAGACTTTCTCGCGTTGCTAGTGCGAAGAGAGCTGCTAGCGTTTGGTGGCGAGCAAAGTGCTCGCATACTCAAATGGAGTTGTGATGAAGCTCAAGTTTCTGCTTATAGCCGCGACTGCCGCAGTTGCGCTGGCTTCGGCAAAGAATGCATCCGCGCAAGATAATTCGGGTCCAATTCCCGAAGCTCTGATTGGGGCCAAAATTGATACGCGTACAGATGCAGCCGCTTTAGCTGCGCCGGTGGGTGCATTGTTGACTCCGATGATTCGTCTTTGGAACGCAAAATGGGTTGATCGCTTTTCAAGCCATGAATGGCCGGCGAATTGGGATGACCTCGGGTGGGTGATCGAAGGCACTATCGGCTATGTCTCCGTCACTCAATTTCAAGGCTCGCACCCGCTCTTCAATTGCTTCACTGGGTACACCCCGGGGGACAAATACCCGGACTCGTTTACTTCCGTGGACCCCAATTGTGAGGGGCAGGGGAAGAGTACTTACCAGCCAATTATCGGCTGGGTGGCAGATGCGCAGATCGAAGGGACCGTTCCGCTTTACCGATGCGATACACCGGGGACCCTGGAGGATCACTTCGATACTACCAGCCCGATTTGCGAGGGTAACAAGCCGGGAGCCGTACTGAACGGAATCTTGGGGTACATTTTCCTCTGATCTCCCACAAGGGTGAGGCCGTCGGCCTCCCCCTTTTTTGCGCCAGCTTATTTTGGCGTGAATTGACAGTATGGAAATTTCGCCGTTAGCGGCTAACGGCGGTGGCATCTAGTTCTACCTAACGGGCTGCATTCATGGGAGAAAGACCCCTGCCGCGCTATGCGGCAGGATGCCTGGAGGCTGAAAAACCGCACAGGGGTTATTGGCAACGCGCTTGTTGCGGTACTTGGCGCCCAGCAACAGGGCGCAATCGAGATGGGCCTTGGAGACATCAATGCCCAGAAACATGCTGTTTTGTTCGTTCATGGCTTGCGCAATCCACCTTGTAATACGGGCTCACCTTAGGGTGGGCCAAAGATGCTATTCGATCTCTCGCAAGTGAAAAGTGGGCCCCCGGCGCTTATCTACATGGCAGGCTGTTAGGCCAAAGGCTAATCCCGGCGTCCGGCGTCCGGCGTCCGGCGGTCCTGTCCGCCGAAGAGCGATTCGGTAGACGCTGCCAGCGTATAAGGCTAATCGGCGACATCCATGTCGCCGATTGTCCCGGAAAGGGCCTGCCCCCGGACGCCCTACGGTGTCCCGTAGCTTTGGGGAGAGCGGGAAGGCTCGCGATCTGATGGATTTGAGAGCGTGGCCATCCGGTTATTGCGCGGCCGCCAATTGCTCTTCAAGTCGACGCTCCCAAGGCGCCTTTCGCTTGGGTTTCTTGGGTTCCGGTTCGGGAGGGAGCGCGGAAAGGGTGAGGGTCAATTTGCCCGATTCGATGTTGATGTGCAGGCGGCTGCCTATCGGCAGGCCGGCTTCTTCAAGCCACAGGCCGCGCAGCCGCAGCATCGGCGCTCTGCAGTTGCGGACGTCGTAGTAGTAAGAGCCCATCGTGAGATCGGTCGGCTTGCGTGGGCCGCGCGGCCGGTGGCGGGCAGCTTCCGCTGCGATGGCGGCTTCGACCTCTTCGAAGCTGGCGTAACCCGGTGGTGGAACCTTCGTCCAGGGCGGAACTTCGTGTGGCGCCCAGGTGACGGGTAGGGTGCGATAGTCTTTATCGGATTGATTCATGGTGAGCCTTCCGTGACAAAGAGCCCCTGCCGCGGTATGCGGCAGGGTGCCGGGAGGCTGAAAAACCGCACAAAGGTCGGCCGGACTTATTTCCCGAGGGTCTTGTATTCATCCCCTCCCGACAAAGAAGCGCCAAGCTGCTTGCGTTGTAGACTACTTTCATCACTTTGTGCGGAGCTTTCAGGCTCGGGTGCGAGATTCGCATCAGCTACATGCCGCAACCATTCGATTTTTCGAACTGACAGCCCATCGCGGGAAAGTCTGATGGCCATCTCGGCAAAAGACGGGGCAGTGCAGCTCCGCCCGCTGGTCTTCGACATGGGCCATCTGCTGCGGATTCCGGTGGACTTGATCAGCTGTGCCGGTTGGGGCTGGAGAGCGCGCTGGTACCGGTCAGGGGATGACGGACAATGTGGAAGGTTTGACGCAATGTCCACTTCCGACCCTTGGCGGACAGTTGACGCGTGCGGTTGCTTGAGGAGTACGGTCCCAGCACGTGACTTTAGGACCTCCCGGCATGCCACGCGCCTTGGCATGATCGTCACCGCCCCCCAGAGAGCACCGTTCAATGACTCGACCGTCGCGCTTGCTCGCATCGCTTGCAGCCCTAGCAATCTCCACCGGTGTACAAGCCCGACCGGCGAATGGACCGCAGATCCTTACCACCGATGTCGCCCGCTTCTACGACCTGTATGACGCCACCAGCGGCAAGCCGACTATAGAGCAGCTTGAGCGGGACTATCTGGGCAAGGCGACGCCCAGCTTGATCGAGTTCGCCAGGCTGCGCCGCGTGACCGCGCAGAGCATAGCTGACCGCCTTGCGAAGGACCCCGAAATCTACGAGAAGGCAAAGGCCTGCATGGCCGTGCTTCCAGCGGTGAAGGCGCGACTTGGCGCATCGTTCGCGAACTTCGCCGACCTCTACCCCGAGGCCCGATTTCCTCCTGTGGCCATCGTCGTCGGGCGCGGTAAACCGGTGGGCACCGCCAATCGGGACGGCCTGTACATCGGCCTCGAAGCGCTATGCGCGGCGAACTTCATGAACCCCGACCTTGAGGACCGCTTCGTCCATGTCATCGCGCACGAGTATGCGCACATCCAGCAGCCCGGTTCCGAGTTCGAGGAAGGCGACCCCAACGTGACGGTACTGCGAGTGTCGCTGCTGGAAGGCGTAGCCGAACTGATCGCGGAACTGACGTCCGGCAACGTCGGCAATCCGGGTCTGACGCGCTGGACCAAGGGCAAGGAAGCCGAGATTGAAACGGCATTCGTCCGCGACATGGACAGCACCGACCTGTCGAAATGGGCCTACAACTACCGACCCGGTTCGGATGAGCCCTACGACATGGGTTACTGGGTCGGTTACCGCATTGCAAAGGCGTACTACCTGCACTCCGACGACCGTAAGGCAGCACTGAAGCAGCTCATCGAGCTGAAAGACCCGAAGGCGATCATCCAAGCGAGCGGATGGACGCCGGGGATGACGATGCCGGAAAACAGCGCGACAAGCCGGTCGAACTAGCGATTGGCGAGTGTCCGCTCGTGGCCGATAGCGGACGTTGGAGCTACCTGGGCGCCCGGACCGATGCTAATGTCCGCTTTCGACCCAAAGCGGACATTGGATGTCGAGTGGTGCACCAGGCAATTGTGTTGGCATGATCATCGATCAACGGTGGCGATGTTCGGATCGCCGACGAGTACCAGGCGGTCAGCTGATGGTTGTGTTTTGATAGTCAAGAATTAATAGCGTGGTTCTCGCGGCAGCCTGACGAGTGCATGGAACGTGCCGCTCTATCTCCGCATCCAAACTCAGTCTCTGAGAGAAGCGGACTCAGTAGATGACTGCAGTGACACGCATTTCAAAGCGCATAGTGGGAAGCCCCAGCGCCTCAACTCCAAGCTGAGTCCAAACCGGCGCGTGCTCAGGCATGTAGTGGCGATAGAGATTGACGATCGTTTCATTCACGATCAATGGAAATCCTCCAACATGATAGGTATTGACGTGCGTGACATGCTTCCAACTTGCTCCCGCAGACTTTAGCGCGAGCTCGATGTTCCGAAACGCTGCGGTTATCTCGTCTTCAATGGCTTCAGGAATCTGTAGGTCATCATTCCAACCGCCGTGGCCAGAGGTCTCTACGCGATTTCCAGTTCGTACTGCGCTTGAGAAGTGAAGTTCCTTGCGAAGGATTTCACCCGCACCGGGCGTGACGAAGAACTCAGGTTTGCTCATGGTCTTTTTCCATTAAGTGAAATTGGTTGATCTTGCCACCACCATTGCCCGAGAGACGTTTCGCTGCCTATGGCATCTTAGTCTCTACCGATGGGTCATCGCAGCTTGAGCATCCCTTCTCCGACCAGGAGAGTAGGTGTCGCGGCTGACTTTTCGGTCCAGGAATTCGAGCATGCGTGCCGCGATGTCTGCGCCATGGGTTTCGATCGCGAAATGGCCCGTGTCGAGAAAGTGCACTTCGGCCTTGGGGTTGTCGCGCTTGAAGGCTTCCGCACCGGCAGGAAGAAAGAACGGATCGTTCTTGCCCCAGATCGCCAGTGTCGGCGGCTGGTACTGGCGGAAGAAGGCATGCAACTGCCGGTATTGCCGGACATTGCTTCCGTAATCCAGAAGCAGGTCCATCTGCGGTTCGACGCCGATACGGGTGATCGCCGCGGATGCCAACTGGTAGCTCTCGGGCGCGATCAATGAGGTATCGCGGACGCCCTCGGTGTACTGCCACTTGATCATGTCGGGCGTGTTGAACCGACGCAGCGCTTCGCGGTTCTCCGCGGTCGGTGCGTCCCAGGCCTTGCGCATGTCGGCCCAGCCAGCGCTCAGGCCTTCTTCGTAGGCGTTGCCGTTCTGGCTGACGATGGCGGTGATCTTCTTCGGGTTGGCCACCGCCAGGCGCCAGCCGACAGGCGCGCCGTAGTCGAACACGTAGATCGCATAGCGATCCAGGCCCTTTTCGACCGTGAAGGCATCGATGACCGACGCCACGTTGTCGAACGTGTAGTCGAATGCGACGCCCGGCTCGACCGTCGTCTGCCCGAAGCCCGGCAGGTCGGGGGCGATCACGCGGTAGCGCTGCGCCAGGACCGGGATCAGCTCCCGGAACATGTGGGAGGAGGCACCGAAGCCGTGGAGCAGG
>DATCVI010000103.1:0-15001 GCA_036566925.1 Stenotrophomonas sp. | reverse complement strand
GCCACCGCCGAATCGACCTTGGGTGGCGGCCGGAACGCGCCGGGCGGCACCACGAACAGCGAGGTCACCTCGCACCAGGCCTGCAGCATCACGCTGAGGCGGCCATAGACCTTGCTGCCGGGGCCGGCGGCCATGCGGTCGACCACTTCCTTTTGCAGCATGAAGTGCATGTCGGCAATGGCCGCGGCATGGTCCAGCGCATGGAACAGGATCGGCGAGGAAATGTTGTAGGGCAGGTTGCCGACCAAGCGGATCGGCGTGCCTGCGGCCAGCGCGGTGAAATCCACCGCCAGCACGTCGCGGTTGATGATGGTCAATTGCCCCAGCGGCGCGGCGGCGTCGGAGAGCGGGGCGATCAGGTCGCGGTCGAACTCGATGACCGTCAGCTCGCCATGCCGGCGCAGCAGCGGCAGGGTAATGGCGCCCTGGCCCGGGCCGATCTCGACCAACCGCTGGCCCGGCTTCGGATCCACGGCGTGGACGATCCGGTCGATGTAGTGCCGGTCGGCCAGGAAGTGCTGGCCCAACGACTTTTTCGGCGCAGCACTGAAGCCGGAGGCCGAGGTAGGGGAAAGCGGACGGGTCATTGCGAAATTCTAGAGGGTGCGGCGTGATTTGCGGCGAAAATCGACTGCCGCAGCGCCATTCACTGCTTCACTGCTGGCGTGCAGCGGCCAATTTCGCGCACAGCGCGGTCGCGGCGAACAGGCTGGAAGGGTCGGCGACGCCGCGCCCGGCCAGGTCCAGCGCCGTGCCGTGGTCAACCGCTACCCGCGGATAGGGCAGGCCGAGGGTGATATTCACCGCCTGCTCGAAGCCGCTGTACTTGAGCACCGGCAATCCCTGGTCGTGGTACATCGCCACCACCGCGTCGAAACCGCGCAGCTTCTGCGGCAGGAAGGCGGTGTCCGCCGGCAGCGGACCGACCAGGTCCATGCCGCGCGCGCGCAGCGCGGTCAGCGCCGGGATCATCACGTCCAACTCTTCGCGACCGAGATGGCCGTCTTCGCCCGCATGGGGGTTCAGGCCGAGCACCGCGATCCGCGGCGCGGCGAGGCCGAACTCGCGGCGCAGCGCCTGCCAGGTGATCTCCAGGCAGCGGGTCAGCGCCGGGCCGGTCACGGCATCGGCGACCGCGCGCAGCGGCAAGTGGGTGGTCACCAGCGCCACCCGCACGATGTCATTGGCCAGCATCATCACCACGTCGCTGCCGGCCTGTTCGGCCAATAGCTCGGTAGTGCCGGAATAGGCGATGCCGCCTTCATTGATCACTGCCTTGTGCACGGGGCCGGTGACGATGCCCTGCAGATGCCCCTCCAGGCAGGCGGCGGCGCCGGCACGCAGCGCGGCGATGACGGCGCCGGCGTTGGCCGGGTCGAGATGGCCGGGCCGGCTCGGGCGGGCCAGCGCGATCGTCTGCACCGCGAGGTCGCCGGGACGCTCGGGCAGGGCATCGGCAGGCAAGGCGCGAAACGGCAGGCCCAAGGCCGAGGCGGCCTGGGCGAGCGTGTCTGGATCAGTGAAGGCGAGCAGCCGGCAGTCGGAGCGCGGTTGCTGCGCGAGCCGGATGCAAAGCTCCGGCCCGATGCCCGCCGGCTCGCCCGGTACCAGCGCGAGGGCGGGCAGCGCCACGGCTCAGTTGCCGGGCTGGGGTGCTGCCGGGGTAGCGGCAGCGGCCGGGGTCGGCTGGGCCGTGGCGTTGTCGTCGGCGCGGTCGCCGGTGCGGAAGCTCACGTAGGCTTCGCCACGCATTTCCTGCAGGAAACGGTTGTACTCGTCTTCCAGCTTGCGCCGGCCGATGGTCTCGCGAACTTGCGAGCGCTGGTTCTGGTTGCCCACGTCAGTGTCGCGGCGGCCGACCAGCTGGACGACGTGCCAACCGGCCTCGGTGCGGAACGGCGGCGAGATGCCGCCATCGCTCAGCGAGGTGACCTGGCGGCCGAAATCCGGGCCGAACGCATCGGCCGGGAACCAGCCCAGATCGCCGCCCTGGCCGCGGCTATTGGCGTCATCGGAAGACTCCTTGGCCACGGCCTGGAAGTCAGCGCCGCCTTCGACACGCGCGCGCAAGGTCTCGATCTTGGCCTTGGCGGCCGCATCGCTCTGGGCTTCGTTGACGCGCACCAGGATGTGGCGGGCGTGGTACTCGGTGACCAACTGTGCCTGCGGGTTGTTCGAGCCGGTGCGCACTTCGACCAGCTTCAACAACTGGAAGCCGCTGGGGCCGCGCAGCGGGCCGACCACCTGGCCCGGTTGCAGGTCCTTGATCAGCTGCGCGAACGCGTTCGGGATTTCGTTGGCCGCGCGCCAGCCCAGGTCGCCGCCTTCCAGCGCGTTGGGACTGTCGGAATAGCGCACCGCAGCGGCGGAAAAGTCCAGCTCGCCCTTGTCGATCAGGCTCTTGACGCCATCGATCTTCTGCTGGCCGGTGGCGATCTGTTCGGCCGTGGCGCCGTCCGGCAAGCCGACCAGGATGTGCGCCAGGTGGTACTGGGTGCCACCACTGGTTTGCTGGGCCAGGGCCGCATCGACCTCGCCTTCGCTGACACTGATGCGGCTCTGCGCGAAGCTCTGGCGCAGCCGCTGCACGGTGATTTCCTCGCGAACGGAGCGCCGGAAGTCGCCATACGAAAGGCCATCGGCCGCCAGCTTCTGGCGCAGGCCATCGACGCTGGTGCCGTTCTGCTGGGCAATGCTGGCGATGGCGCGGTTGAGCTCGTCGTCGCTGACCTTGATGCCGCTGCTTTCGGCGCGCGCCACCTGCAACTTCACCAGGACCAGGCGTTCGAGCACCTGCCGCTGCAGCACGTCGGCCGGCGGCAGCTGGGCCTCGCGGCCAGCGTACTGGCCGCGCACGTTGGCGACGGCGCGATCCAGTTCGCTTTGCAGGATCACGTCTTCATCGACAATGGCGGCGATGCGGTCCAGCGGCTGCGAAGCCTGGGCGAGGGCAGTCGACGGGAGGGCGCTGGTCACGACCAGCAGTGACGCGAGGAAAGCAGGTAGGAGTCTGGTCATGGAATCTGGTTCGGATCGTAATCGTCCGGATTGGTCGTGGTGTTGCTGGGCGGGACCAGGTAGAGGTCGTCGCGGTAATAACCGAGAATAGCACGGCGCAAAGTGCGCTCCGTGTCCTGGCCTGCAGAGCCGAGGCCCTTGAGCACGAACTCGATTTGCAGGGAATTGTTCATCTCGCCCTCGCGGTTGCGGACGTAGCGCCGGGCCAGGGCCCGCACCGCCAGGCAGCAGCTGTCCCACTGCACGCCACCGATGATCTCCAGCGGCTTGCGGTCCAGCAGCGAGTAGTAGTAGCGGCCGACCACGCTCCAGGTGGGGTTGATCGGGTACAGGAAGGAGAAGTCGGCCTGCTTGAGCTGGTCGGTGTTGTCGCTGGTGTTGCGGCGGTAGCGATACGACAGGTTGATGATGCCGTCGTTGCCGAGCAGGAAGCGGGTGCGGAAGCTGGCCAGGTCTTCCTGGCGGAAGTTGGGATTCCACTGGTAGGTGGCGCCCAGGGTCCAGCGATCGTTGATGGCGTAGTTGACGTCGGTCACCCAGGCCGATTTGCCCTGTTCAACCGGCGGCTCGCTGCTGTTGAGCGTGACCCGCGAATCCTCGAAGTACAGGATCTGGCCGACGCTGGCGGTCAGCTTTTCGCGGCCGTCGGACTGGCGCAGCAGGCGCGTGGTCAGGGCGACCGTCAGCTGGTTGGCATCGTTCTGGCGATCGGCGCCGGTGTAGCGGCTGTCGCGGAACAACTGGCCCCAGCTGAAGGTAAAGGCGCGGGTATCGAACAGCGGCAGATTGTCCTGGTCGCGGTACGGCGAATACAGGTAGAACAGCCGCGGCTCGAGGGTGTTGAGGTAATCCTTGCCGCCGAAGCTGACGTCGCGATCGAAGTACAGGCCGGCGTCGAGGCTGCCGATTGGCATGCCTCGCGTTGGCGTGCGGTCGCCGTTGCCACCGCTGGCGCGCAGCTGTTCGGCCAGCTCGCGGTCCAACTGGTAGGCGGTGTAGCGATAGGCCAAGGTCGGGGTGACGTACCAGGCCGCGCCCGCCAGGGGCATCGAGATGTATGGCTTGAGGTCCAGGCGCGAGCCGCCGGGCTGGTCGATCACCTGGCCGGTGCGCTCGTAGTCACCGTCGGCATTGATGAACTTGGGGTGGATATCGCCGTGGACGAAGCGCACGGCTTCGCTGTAGAGGCCGACGTCGAACAAGCCGAACGGCTGGTCCCAATTGAAAAAGGCGCGCGGCTGGCGGTTGAACGGCAACGCTGCCTCGGTGAGGGTGTAGTCGGTCAGCTGCCAGTAGTCGGCCATCAGGCCGGCGGTCCAGTAGCGCCCGGTGCCGTAGACGCCAACCACGCTCTGCAGGTTGGACACGGCCACGCCATTGAGGCGGCTGGAAAAGTCCTCGGTATAGCGCTCGTCGCTGACCCAGGCCACGTTGGCACGCGCCTGCCAGTGACTGTCGATGTTGTGATAGCCGGTGTACTCGACCCGGCCGCGGTCCTTGTCGCGCAACTTGTCGTTGGGCAGGTAGGCGGTGCGCAGTTCGCCGCGGCCGCCTTCATACAGATAGCGGAATTCGTTGTCGAGCATGAAGCCGCGCTTGCTCATGTAGCGCGGATACAAGGTGTCGTCGAAGTTCGGCGCCAGGTTGAGATAGATCGGCTGGGTGTAGTCGAAACCGTTGCGGCCGGAGATCGCCAGCTGCGGATACAGCAGGCCGGTCTGGCGGCGGTCGTCGATCGGGAACTTGAACCACGGCATCCACAGCACCGGCACCCGGCCGATCTGCAGCACGGCATTGCGCGCGGTGCCGAAGCCTTCCTCGTTGTCGACGTCGATTTCCGGCGCGCGCACTTTCCAGATCGGCTGCGAGGGGTCGCAGGTGGTGTAGGTCGAGTGGTGCATCTGCCCGACCGAGCCCTGCAGGTCCACCGAATCGGCGCCACCGTTGCCGCGGCGGTCGACCAGCTGGTAGCGGATGTTGGTGACCTTGTGGGTGTCGGTGTCCTGGTTGCCCTCGGCGCGGTCGGCGATCATCCGGAACGAGGAGTCCTGGTAACGGACATTGCCCTCGGCAATGTAGTTGCCGGACTCGGTGTCCATGCGCAGGTCGTCGGCGTGCAGGAACTGGTCGCCCCGCTTGAGGGTGACATTGCCCTTGTACTGCGGCAGCGTGGTCGTGCCGCTGAGCTGGTCGCCCTCGACATCGGTGGGCAGTTGCTGGCGGTTGGCCGCGGCGGCCTTGTCGGCCGGCGGCGCTTCGTCGAAACCGGGCAACGGCTGCACGGCCGGGCAGAGGTCCCAGTTCAACGGCTTTTCGTCGGCCATTGCCGGCAGGCAGATGGCGATGCTCAGGGGCAGGGGAAGCAGGCGAAGAGCTCGGCGCACGCGGGGGGATCGACGTGGGAAAACGGCCGCTAGCTTGCCCCATAGGCTGCATGGGGGCAATGAAGAGCAGGACAGCGCATTGCCCGGATTCATCCCTGGCTCCCTGGCGTGGGGGGTAGTCAACGCAGGGCGTCGACGTGGGCGAGGCTACTTTCGCGCAGGCCCTGGAGGTCGTAGCCGCCTTCGAGCATCGACACCAGGCGGCCTTGGGCGTGGCGCCGGGCAAGCTTGCGCAGTTCGGCGGTGAGCCAGCCGAAATCCTCGGCCTCCAGCATCAGGTCGGCCTGCGGGTCGCGCATATGCGCATCGAAGCCGGCCGAGACCAGCACAAGCTGTGGACGGAAGGCGTCGAGCAGCGGCAGCATCTGGTCGGCCCAGGTGTTGCGGAAGCGGAAGCCGCCGCTGCCGGGCGGCAGCAAGGCATTGTGGATGTTGCCCACGCCCCGCTCATAGACGCTGCCCGAATGCGGGTAGATGCCCGATTCGTGGGTGCTGAGGTATTGCACCCCTGGGTCGCGCTCGAAGATGGCCTGGGTGCCGTTGCCGTGGTGCACGTCGAAATCGACCACCGCCACCCGCTCTAGGCCATGGCGCTCGCGCGCGTGGGCGGCGGCGACGGCGATGTTGTTGAACAGGCAGAAGCCCATGGCGTGCTGCGCGGTGGCGTGGTGGCCCGGTGGCCGCACCGCGCAGAACGCAGTCTCGGCCTGGCCGGCCATCACCGCGTCCACCGCCGCGATCCCCGCGCCGGCCGCGCGCAGGGCGGCGGCGCGCGAGCCCGGCGACATCACCGTGTCGACGTCGAGCATGCGATAGCCGTCGATGGGCGCTTCGAGGACCGAGTCGATCAGCTCGCGCTCGTGTACCCGGCACAGGTCGCCGAGCTTGGCCAACGGCGCCTCGCGCCATTCCAGATCGGGGAACTGCTCACGCAGGGCCGATACCACTGCTTCCAGCCGCGCGGGTGATTCGGGATGGTCCGGACCCGGGTCGTGGCCGAGGCAGGCGGGGTGGGTGAAGACCAGCATGCGGCCCCTCAGTCCTGGCGGCGATGCGAGTGCTGCCACAACACCTCGCCGTGGCCGGCGCCACGGGCCAACACCCGCGCCAGGACGAACAAGAGGTCGGACAGACGGTTGAGGTAGCCGATGGCCTCGGCGCGCACCGGTTCCCGCCGCGACAGCGCCACGGTCTCGCGCTCGGCCCGGCGCACGATGGTGCGCGCCAGGTGGCAGCGCGCCGCCGCCTCGCCGCCGGCTGGCAGGATGAAATCTTTCAGCGGGGGCAGGCGCTCGTTGTAGGCGTCGAGCCGTTGTTCCAGCCAGGCCACGTCGGCGGCATCGATGGCGGCGTGGCCGGGGATGCAGAGTTCACCGCCGAGGTCGAACAGTTGGTGCTGGATGGCGGTCAGCAGCGTGGCGACATCTTCCGGCAGGGCCGGTGCGGCCAGCAGCACGCCGATGGCCGAATTGGCCTCGTCGACCGTGCCGTAGGCCGCCACTCGGGGCGCATCCTTGCCAACGCGGCTGCCGTCGCCCAGCCCGGTGCTGCCGTCGTCGCCGGTCCGGGTGTAGATCTTCGACAGGCGGTGGCCCACGCCGGCGCCCGTCAGTGCGCCGCTGCGCGCAGCGCCGACTGACGCCCCAGTGCGCGCACCCCGGCATGCACGGCAGCAGCCGCGGCCACGTACAGCACGGTGGTGCGTAGATAAGGCAGGAACCAGTCGCCGTAATTGCGCATCCAGCCCGCCAGGCTCGGCTCGGCCACGCTGGCACTGGTCCAATAGAACGCGCCCTGGGCGATAAGGTGGCAGGCCGCCACCGACAGCACCAGGACCGCCGCGCCACGGGCGATAGCGATGCTGGCAGTCGTTGCCGGGCGGCCGCGCAGCCAGGCACCGCCGGACCACAGCGCCAGGTAGGCCAGCACCAGTGCCAGGTAGCCGGGCGAGATGCAGTAGTGCTGCCAGAACGCCAGGCCCTGGCTGGAAATCACCAGCCAATCGATCAGCACCGCCAGCGCCATCAGCAGCGGGAAGGCCCAGCGCGTCCACGCGCGCAGGTAGAAGCCGCCGAGGAAGAACACGGCCCACGACGCGTCGGGTATCGGCGCGAAATGATTGATCCGGGTGGCGGTCATCGCCAGCGCGAGCAGGAGCAGGACGAAGGCGCGCAGGGAGCGATCGGTCATGGCGGGTCCGGACGGTTGAGGTGTGCGGGCTCGATTCTACTGGCTTTGTCGCCGCGCCCGGGATCGGGACGGTCGCCGGGGCGGCATGCCGCGAACTATCATGTTTGGCATGACCCAGACACATGACGTGGTGATCGTCGGTGGCGGCCTGGTCGGCGCCAGCCTGGCGCTCGCCCTGGACCGCATCGGCCTGGACGTGGGCCTGGTCGAGGCCAGCGCGCCGGACGCGCTGCCGGCCGTGTTCGACCAGCGCAACCTGAGTTTTGCCGCCGCCACCGTCAATGCCTTGACCGCGCTCGGGGTGATGGCGCAGCTGCGCCAGCCTGGTGGCCCGATCCGCCGCATCCATGTCAGCCGCGCTGGCGACTTCGGCCGCGTCGTACTGGAGGCCGCCGACTACGGCCGCGACAGTTTCGGCCAGGTGGTGGTGGCACGCGACTTCGGCGAGGCGCTGGAATCGCGGCTGGCCCAGGCCGCGCATGTCGCGCGCTATCGCCCGGCGCGTTTCATCGGCACCGGGCCGGTGCAGGACGGCCTGCGCCCGGTGCGGATCGCCAGCGCCGACGGCGAACAACTGCTGCATGCGCGCCTGCTGGTCGGCGCCGACGGCACCCGCAGCGCGGTGCGCGAATTGCTGCATATCGGCACCGAAGAACACGATTTCCTGCAAACGCTGTTCGTCGCCCGCGTGCGCGCCCAGCGTGCGCCGGACGGCACTGCCTACGAACGCCTGCACGACACCGGGCCAACGGCGTTGTTGCCGCGCGGCGATCGCCATTACGGCGTCGTCCACGGCGTCGCCCGGCACGAGGCCGACGCGGTGGCCGCGCTGGATGAGGCGGCCTGGCTGGCACGCGTGCAGGTCGCGGCCGGCTGGCGCGCGGGCAGGTTGCTGGCCAGCGGCGAGCGCAGCGCCTATCCGATCGTGCAGGTGCTGGCGCAGCAACTCAGCGCCGAACGCCTGGTGTTGCTCGGCAACGCCGCGCAAACCCTGCACCCGCTCGGGGCACAGGGCTTCAACCTGGGCCTGCGCGATGCCCTGACCCTGGCCGAGTTGATCGAAGCCGGCCGCGAAGATCCCGGCGCGGCCAACCTGCTCTCGACCTACGTCGCGCGGCGACAGCCCGACCGCGAACAAACGGTCGGTTTCTCCGGCGGCCTGGCGCGGATTACCGCCCAGTCTTCGCCACTGCTGCGGCCGCTGCGTAGCCTCGGCTTCCTCGCTGCTGCGCGGCACACGCCGCTGCAATCGATGCTGGTCGGCGGGGCCATGGGTTTCCGCGGCGAAGTGCCGCAGCTGTGCCGGAGCGCGTCGTGAACCGCCGCGCCGGAGTCGATGTTGCGGTGACCGGTGGTGGGGTAGTCGGCGCGGCCTGCGCGCTGGCCCTGGCCGAGGCTGGCCTGTCGGTCGCGCTGATCGAAGGGCGCACGCCGCCGCACTGGCAGGCAGCGCGCCCGGACCTGCGCGTCTACGCCTTTGCCGCCGACAACGCCGCCCTGCTTGATCGCCTCGGGGTGTGGCCGCAGATCCGCGCCGCGCGCGCGCAGCCGTACCGGCGCATGCGCGTATGGGACGCCGGCGGTGGCGGCGAATTGGCCTTCGATGCCGACGCCTTCGGGCGCGAGCAACTTGGCTGGATCGTCGAGAACGATCTGCTGGTGGATCGCCTGTGGGCCGCGCTGCCCGGCGCTGGCGTGCAATTGCATTGCCCGGCCCGGCTCCAGGCGTTGGAGCAGGACGAACGCGGCGTGCGCTTGCGCCTGGACGACGGCAGCCGGGTGGATGCCGCCCTGGCGATTGCCGCCGATGGCGCCGAATCGACCCTGCGCACGCTCGCCGGCATGCAGGTCAGCCGCCAGGATTACCACCAGAGCGGCCTGGTCGCCTTCGTCCAAACCACCCAGCCGCACCAGGAGACCGCTTGGCAGCGTTTCCTGGTGACCGGCCCGCTGGCGTTCCTGCCTTTCACTGAAGGCCGCAGCTCGATCGTCTGGACATTGCCCGAGTCCGAAGCCGCGCGCCTGCTCGCCGTGGACGAGGCCGCCTTCGAACGCGAGCTCGGCAACGCGTTCGCCGGCCGCCTAGGCGAGGTGAAGCTGGCTTCGCCGCGCGCTGCCTTCCCGTTGCGGCGGCAACTGGTGGGCAGTTATGTGGCCGGGCGCGTGCTGGCCCTGGGCGACGCGGCGCATGTGGTGCATCCGCTGGCCGGGCAGGGCGTCAACCTCGGCCTGCGCGACGTGGCCGCGCTACAGGCGATGGTGCTGGACGCGCAACGACGCCGCGCCGATTGGGCAGCGCCTCATCGCCTGCGCCGCTGGGCGCGCACGCGACGCAGCGAGAACACGGTGGCCGCCTATAGTTTCGATACGATCAACCAGGTGTTCTCCAACGATGAGATGCACCTGACCCTGGCGCGCGGCCTGGCGCTCGGCAGCGCTGGCCGGCTGCCGCCGCTGGTCGATCTCTTGTGGCGACGCGCGGCCGGTATTGGCCCGCGCTGACCGCCTCAGCGTTATCCCCACTGCCCCCATGACGAGGAGGGACGCGATGAGTACTGAAGGTTGGTCACGCAGGCAGGTAATGAAAGGCGCACTGGGCGCGTTGGCGGTGGCGGCCTGGCCGTTGCGCTCGCAAGCCGCGGCGCCGCCGCGCAAGCCACTGGGCGTGGCCCTGGTCGGCCTCGGCGGTTACAGCAGGGGCCGTCTGGCGCCGGCGCTGGAACTCACCCGGCACTGCCGCCTGGCCGGGATCGTCACCGGCACGCCGTCCAAGGCGAAGGAATGGCAGGAACGCTACCGCCTTGCGGACCGCAACATCTACAACTACGACAACTTCGCCTCGATCGCCGACAACCCGGACATCGACGTCGTCTACGTCGTGTTGCCCAACAGCCTGCATGCCAAGTACACGATTGCCGCGGCCGAAGCCGGCAAGCACGTGTGGTGCGAAAAGCCGATGGCGATGAACGCCGGCGAGGCGCAGCGCATGATCGATGCCTGCGCGCGCAACAAGGTCAAGCTGGCGATCGGCTATCGCATGCAGCATGAGCCGAACACGCGCCGCATCATTTCCTGGGTCGACGAAAAGCCTTATGGCGCGATCCAGCGGGTGCGCGCCGAAGCCGGCTTCAATGCCTTCGACGACGCCTCGCCGGACAACTGGCGACTGGATCCGGCGCGCGGCGGCGGCGCGATGTACGACATGGGCGTGTACGCGCTCAACGGCGCGCGCTACGCCACCGGGCTGGAACCGCTGGCGGTGAGCGCGCGGCACGAGACGCGGCGGCCGAAGATCTTCGACCGCGTCGACGAGACTACGCGCTTCACCCTGGAATTCCCCAATGGCATCACCGCCGATTGCGCTACCAGCTTCGGTATCACCATGAACCAACTGCGCGTCGAGGCCGAGCGCGGCTGGTACGAGCTATCGCCGTTCCAGAGCTACGACGGCATCCAGGGCCGCACCAGCGATGGCAAGGTGCTGAATGCCAAGGTGCAGCACCAGCAGGCGCTGCAGATGGATGAAGACGCGTTGGCGATCATGCAGGGCACGCCGTTGCGGGCGCCCGGCGAAGAAGGGCTGGCGGACATGCGGGTGATCGACGCGATCTTCGCTTCGGCCCGCGCTGGCGGCAAGAAGATCACGATTACCGGCTGATCGAGTGTTTCCCTTCTCCCGCTGGCGGGAGAAGGGAAACTCACACGAACGGAAACACCAGCCGCAGCAGTGCCTTCAGCCCGCTGCTGGCGCCGTCGGCGACGGCCTTGGCGCCGAGGCCGTTGAGCGCACGCCGCACATCTTCCCAGCGCAGCTTGCCGATATCCTTCTTCAGCAGGTCGGCGAGCTCTTCGCTGGCCGGGGCCAGGTGCTGCAATTCCTTGACGATGCCGGCCGGGTCCGCCTGCAGGTAGCCCCAGCGCTCGGCGATCTTCAGCAGCGTGTCGAAGCGCACCGCGACCACTTCGCGGTTGCGCTCGTACACCGGCAGCGCGCCCACTTCGATGATGGCCTGTTCGAACTGTTGCGCATCGTCAGGATGCTCGATGCGCACGGCAATGAAGCCTTCCTTGCGGGTGCGCTCGCTGACGTGCTTGGCGCCGGTTTCGATGTTGGCTTCGCTCAGCGCGGTGGCAACGATGCGCTGCAGCGCCGCTTGCGGGTCTTCGGGTACCAGTGCGCGCCAACGTGCGTAGCCATCGCGACGCAAGGCTTTGACCTTGGCCGTAGTCACGCGCAACTTGAGCGCGACCGCGGCGTTGGAATCGGCGCGGGAGATCGCCCCGTCGCGTTCGAGCAACACGAAGATCAGCAATTCCAGGTCGCGCTTGGTCAGCGACTGGAATCCCTGCAGCAGTGTCAGCCGCAGGAATTCATCGCCGAATCCGGCCGGGTCGTTCAGTTGGATCGTCTGCATGGCATACCCCTTCACTAGGACGCCAGCATCGGCGATGCCGGTTGCGCCCGCTGAGACCCGCTGTGACCGGCGTCCGCGTGCGAACGCCGGCCGCTGACCGGTTCAGTGGGCGGGCGCGGCCGCCGCAGGCGTGGGCTCGACGTAGAAGGTCTCGATGGCGCCGCGGTCCTGCAGTGTCACGAAGACCTGGGCGCCGTCGAAGGTCACGTTGCTGGGCTTGCGGCCCTTGAGTTGGACCGTGCGCAGCAGCTTGCCCTGGGGCGAGACCACGGCGATCTGGCCGCCGTCGTAGCGGGCGATATACAGGTTGCCCGCCGGGTCGCAACGCATGCCGTCGAGGCCGAAATCATCGAACTTGTGCAGCACGCGCTTGTTGCGCGGCAGGCCGTCGACCAGGTCGTAGACCCACACCGTGCGCTGGATGCTCTCGTTCACGTACAGGCGCTTGCCATCCGGGCTGACTTCCACGCCGTTGGTGGTGCCCATGTGGTCTTCGAGCTTTTGCACCTGGCCGTCGGCGCTGACCCGCCAGAGGCGGCCATTGCTGGTGTTTTCCCAATCCGGGTCGCTCAGGAACACGCTGCCGTCCGGCGCCAGCGCCACATCGTTGGGGCCGGTCGATTCGGGCAGCCGCGCCAGCACGGTGACCGCCGCGGTCACCGGGTCGATCTTCAGCAGTTGCTTGCCGGCCTTGTCGGCCACCCGCATGGTGTCGTCCGGCGCGAAGCGGATGCCGTTGGCGACGCTACCCTGCGGCAATTCGACGAACAACTTGGCGACCCCGTGGTTGGCCTCGGGCGTCACGCGGCCGATGGTGCCGTTGCGGCCGAAGTTCACCACGTACAGTGCGCCGTCCGGGCCGACGGCCGGGCCCTCGATGTCCGAGGTGAACACGCCGTCGCCGACGTAGTCCCAGGCGCGGTAGGTCGCCGGCGCCTGCTCGGCGAACGCCGGCGCGATGGGGGTGAGCAGCAGGCACAGCGACAACAGGGCAGTGGGGCGCATGGCAATCCTTGAAGGGCCGGCCGGGTCAACCGGGGGTGGCGAAAACGGTGATTTCTTCGCGATCGTGATACAGCTGCTTGGCCCGGATCAAGAGCGGGCGCCCGGCGCGGTCCTGGAACTGGTCCAGGCACAGCCGGGTTTCGTCCCAGCGCTTCTTCATCGGCAGCTTGAGGTTGAATATCGCATGCCGGCACCAGCCCTGGGCAAACCAGTCGCCCATCCGCTCGGCAACCCGGCGCGGTTGTTCGACCATGTCGCAGACCATCCAGTCCAGCGGCTTTTCCGGCCGCCAGTGGAAGCCGTCCGCACGCAGGTGTTCGACCAGGCCGGTGTCCAGCACGTGCTCGCGCAGCGGGCCGTTGTCCACGCTGGTGACGTGCAGGTGTTCGCGGGTGAGTACCCAGGTCCAGCCGCCGGGTGCGGCGCCCAGGTCGGCGGCGCGCATGCCCGGCTGCACCAGGCGCTGCCGCTCTTCCGGCGTGAGCAGCGTCATCAGCGCTTCTTCGAGCTTGAGCGCTGAACGCGAAGGCGCGTCGGGCAGCAACTTCAGACGCGGGATGCCCAGCGGCCAGGGCGCGCTGTCGGCCGGCTCGGCGCTGGCCAGCAGCACGTGGTCGCCGTCGAGGAAGCACAGGTGCAGGCGCGGCAGGCGCGGTTGCGGCTTGTCGGTGAGCAGCCCGGCCTTGCGTAGTGCCGGGCGCAGGGCGTTACCGAAGCTGCGCGCCAATCCCGCTAAAGGCTTGGCCGCGTCCGAGTCGGGATGCTCGACCCATAGGTCGCCGTAGCGGGGTGCCTGCGGCAGCGCCGACAACGCCGCCAGCACTGGCGTGATGCGGTCGCGCGGATCGATGCCGCGCAACTCGGCCAACAGCACGAGTTTTTGCCGCGCGAAGATCAGCGAGCGCCACGGCAGTCGCGCTGACAGCGCGGCGGCGTCCTCGCAGACGAACAGCACGTAGCCATCGTTGCGCTGGGTGCGGGCGTAGCCCGCCACCCCGGCGTGCGCTGCGCGCTCGCTCAATTCCCCTGCCAGTTCGGGCTCGAAGCCCTGGCGGCAGTAACACAGCAGGCCGTTCAACGGCCGCTCTCAGTAATGGTCGCCACCAGCTTCCCCATAGGCGCGCAGCACGGCGCAGGCGTCATCACGCAACAAGTCGCGTACCACCGCGATGCCGCGGCGCTCGAGTTCGCCGACCCAATCGGCCGGCAGCGGGCCTTCGTCGAATTCGGTCAGCGCCATCACGTCCTCGGCGCGAGCGCCGATCAACAGGCGATCTATGCCGGCCCACACGGTGGCGCCGTAGCACTGGCAGCACGGTTGCGAGGACGTGGCCAGGGTCACCGGCTTGAGCACATCGTTCAGGCGCGGGGTCTGCAGGCGCTGCTGGGCCAGCATGTAGGCCATGTTCTCGGCGTGTGCCAGCGAGGTGGCGTGCGGCACCACGCGGTTGACGCCGACCGCGATGATGCGGTCGTCCGGGCCGAATACGGCGGCGCCGAAAGGACCGCCACTGCGCGCTTCCACGTTCAGCCGCGACAACTCGATCGCCAGGGCGACCTTGGCCGCATCGTCGGCATAGCGCTGCGACAGATCGACATGGTCGTGGACCCAGGCGGGCAGGGTGAGATGGACTTGCGCGTAGAGCATCAGCGAACCGGTTCCGGGGTGTCGATCGGGCGGCGCAGTGTATCGGCACTGGCGGGCTTCGCGCTGCATTGGCCGGCCACGCATTGGCAGCCGGTGATCTGCGCCGAGCCGCATACGCTCATGCGGCCACTGGCGCGGCACTGTGCCATCACCGCCGCCGGGTCGGTGGGGCTGTCGACGTTCACGCACGCCGGCGCCGCGCCACAGCAGTTGCCGACGTTCTTGACCGTGCAGTCGGCATCGCTGCGGCAGCGCAGGTCCAGTTGCGCGCTTGCCGGTGCCGGGCGCGATGCACTTGGCGGCGGCGAAGCGGCGGGCGGGGTCGCCGCCGCGCAACCGCC
>DATCVI010000102.1:0-24249 GCA_036566925.1 Stenotrophomonas sp. | reverse complement strand
CAGCGAGATCAGCGCGATCGGTTCGCCCGGCACCAGGGTTGGCAGCTTGTCGTTGTGCATCGCCACGCTGTCGCGGCACCTTCTCCCGCCTAGCGGGAGAAGGAAGGCATTGGCCACCGCGAACTGATCGAATGCGCGCTTTGCTTTTGCTTCTTCTCCCCACCTCCCAGGGCGCGGCCCATCGAAGTGGGACAACAAAAGCGCCTGGCGCCGTCTCGGTGGGTAGGGGCTTCAGCGGACCATGGATGGTCCGCGGCGATGGCGTCAGACAGGACGTCTGCCCGACAGCGCGAAGCCCCTACCCGCCGGGACGGGGCCCGCACCGCAAGCCGAAAACCAACCGCAAAATCACCCAGCCACCCGCGCCCGAAACACCACACTCATCCGCATCCCCACCGGCCGCGCCGTCTTCGGAATCCCATGTTCATGCGTCAGCTGCGACGCATAACTCATCGCCAACAAGCTCCCCGGCGCCAGGTCCAATCCACAGCCCCAGCCGCCGGCTTTCGCGCGCAGGTTCATCCGCCGGGTATCGCCCAGCGAGATCAGCGCGATCGGTTCGCCCGGCACCAGGGTTGGCAGCTTGTCGTTGTGCATCGCCACGCTGTCGCGGCCGTCGCGGTAGAGGTTGAGGCCGACGCTGGTGTAGCGGCCCGGGACGACTTCGCGCACGGCCGCCAACATTTCCGCCAGCGGCAGGTCCGCCGGCAATGCGTCCAGGTCGAAGCGCGCCAGCATCCGCGGGACGTCAACGATGCGCTCGTACATCGGCCGCTGCATGGTCTGCCAGGCAATGCCGTCGCGCAGGCGCGTGAACCAGTCCTCGGCCTGCGCCATTCCAACCAGCTGCGGCCAGTAGCGCACGCCGCCTTCGGCGTCGGCAATCACGGTGCGGTAGGGCGCGGTGGCGAACAGGTCGGAGCCGAGGGTGGCCATCAATGGAAATCCCGCGAAGCAACCGGCAACTCGCCGAGCAGGTGGCTGAGGTCGTGCAGGTCGCCGGCGATCACGTGGGTGACGCCGTCGACTTGTTCCCAACGTCCGCGCACTGCCAGCAGGCGCGATTCGAGCAGAGCGCGCCGACGGCGCTGGGCCAGGTGCGACCAGACCACGACGTTGATCATGCCGTGTTCGTCTTCCAGGGTGACGAAGATGGTGCCCTTGGCGGTGCCCGGGCGCTGGCGCTGGGTGACCAGGCCGGCGACGTGTACGCCGCTGCCGTGGCGGCGCGCTTGCAGTTCGTCCAGGCCAAGGATGCGGCGCTGGCGCATCTGCGCGCGCAGTAGCGCCATCGGGTGTTCGCCCAGGCTCAGGCCGAGGGCGCGGTAGTCGGACAGGATGTCTTCGCCGAGGCGCGGTGCCGGCAGGCCGATCTCGATTTCCTCCGGGCTGCCTGGCAGCAGCGGTCGTCGCCGCTCGACGCCGGCCACCGCCCAGCGCGCGTTGTTGCGATTGCCGGCCAGCGAGGCCAGGGCGCCGGCTTCGGCCAGGGCTTCGCGCGCTTTTGCATCGAGACCGGCGCGCAGGCACAGGTCGGCCACGTCGGCGAACGGGTGCTGCGCGCGCGCCTGCACAAGCGCCTGCGCCATCGCTTCGGATAGGCCGCGCACCTGGCGCAGGCCGAGCCGGATCGCCGGCTGCGTGCCGGGCGCCTGCTCGCTGCGCCAGGGCGTGCCGCCCACCAGAATCTGGTCCCACTCGCTGTATTGCACGTCCACCGGCAGCACCTCGACCGCTTCGCGCGCGGCGCGGCCGCGGCGTGCGTCCTGGACGATCTGGCTGGGCGAATAGAATCCCATCGGCTGCGCATTGAGCAGGCCGCAGGCGAAGGCGGCCGGTTCGTGCCGCTTCAACCAGCAGCTGATGTAGACCAGCTTGGCGAACGAGGCGGCATGGCTCTGCGGGAAACCGTAGGAACCGAATCCCTTGATCTGCTCGAAGATCTGGTCGATGAAGTGCGAAGGGTAGCCCTTGCCTTCCATCAACTCGCGAATGCGCACGCGGTGCGGCTCCATGTCGCCGCCGCGACGCCAGGCCGCCATCGAACGGCGCAGGCCGTCGGCTTCGTCGGGCGTATAACCGGCATGGATCACCAGTTCCATCACCTGTTCCTGGAACAGCGGCACGCCCAGGGTCGGGCCGAGGATCTCCTGCACGCCCGGCGAGGGATAGGTGATCATTTCCTTGCCCTGGCGACGGCGCAGGTAGGGATGCACCATGTCGCCCTGGATCGGTCCGGGCCGCACGATCGCCACTTCGATCACCAGGTCGTAGAACTGGCGCGGTTGCAGCCGCGGCAGCATCGCCATCTGCGCGCGCGATTCGATCTGGAATACGCCGATGGTGTCGGCCAGGCAGATCATGTCGTAGGTCGCCGCATCGGCACCGGGGATCGTCGCCAGTTCGAGATCGCGGCCGCGCTGCGCGCGTACCAGGTCCAAGGCCTTGCGGATGCAGGTGAGCATGCCCAGCGCCAGGCAATCGACCTTGAGCAGGCCCAGGGTTTCGAGATCGTCCTTGTCCCACTGGATGATGGTGCGGTCGACCATCGCCGCGTTTTCCACCGGCACCACGGTCGACAACGGCGCATCGGAGATGACGAAGCCACCGACATGCTGCGACAAGTGACGCGGGTGGTCGCGCAGCATCTCGGTCACCGCCAGCACGCGCGCGATCAGCGGGTTCTCCAGGTCGAAGCCGGCTTCCTCCAGGCGCTGCTGCATCGGCGTATCGCCGTTGCCCCAGCCGTAGCAGTCGGCCAGCAAGCCGATCTGGTCCGGCGGCAGGCCAAAGGCCTTGGCCACATCGCGCACCGCGCTCTTGCCGCGATAGCAGATGACCGTGGCCGCCAGTGCGGCGCGGGTGCGACCGTATTTGTTGTAGACGTACTGCAGCACCTCTTCGCGGCGCTCGTGCTCGAAGTCGACATCGATATCCGGCGGTTCGTCGCGCGCCTTGGACAGGAAGCGCGAGATCAGCAGGCGGTTCTCGGCCGGGTCGACCGCGGTGATGCCCAGCGCGTAGCACACCGCCGAGTTGGCCGAAGAGCCGCGGCCCTGGCACAGGATGTTGCGCGAGCGCGCGAAGCAGACGATGTCGTGCACGGTGAGGAAAAACGCTTCGTATTGCAGCTCGGCGATCAGCGCCAGTTCCTGCTCGATATCGGCGGCCACTTTCTCCGGCACGCCCTTGGGCCAGCGCGTGCGCATGCCGGCTTCGGTCAATGCGCGCAGGTGGCTGGCCAGGGTGTGGCCGGCGGGCACCAGTTCGGCCGGGTAGCGGTAGTGCAGGTCGCGCTTGAGATCGAAACCGGTGCAGCGGCGCGCCAGTTCGACCGCCGCTTGCAGCAAGGCCGGCGGATGGATGTTGCCCAGCGCGCGGCGGCTGCGCAGGTGGCGCTCGCCATTGCGGAACAGGTGCGCGCCACAGTCGGCCAGCGGCAGGTTGTGGCGGATCGCGGTAAGCGTGTCCTGGACGATGCGTTCGCGACGCTGCGCCATGTGCACATCGCCGCTGGCCACCGCCACCATCTGCAGTTGTCGCGCCAGCGCCAGCAACTGCACCAGGCGCGCAGCATCGTCGCGCTCGCGGTGCAGTTCCACCGCCAGGTAGGCGCGCTCGCCGAACACCTCGCGCAGCCATTGCCCCTGCCCTGCGTCGGGCTCGGCGCCAGGCAGCCACAGTGCGAACAGGCCCATCGGCTGCCCGCGCAATATTTCCTCCACATCGGCGCAAAGCAGACGGTAGCTGCCCTTGCCGACGGCGCGACGGGCGCGGGTGATCATTTCGCACAGCTGTGCATAGCCGCCGCTGTTTTCCACCAGCAGCACCACGCGCGGGCCATCGTGCAACGCGATCTCGCTGCCGACCACCAACGGCACGCCGGTGGCCCTGGCCGCTTCCCAGCCGCGCACGATGCCGGCCAGCGAGCATTCGTCGGTGATGGCCAGTGCTTCATAGCCACAATGACGCGCACGCACGAACAATGCTTCGGCCGAGGAAGCGCCGCGCAGGAACGAGAAATCCGACAGGCAATGCAGTTCGGCATAGGCCGGCAAGGCAGTGTTGCGCTCGGGCAGGATTTCATCGTTGGCCGCCGCACGCAGGCGCGCATCCACGGTCCAGGCGCGTGGCGGACGGCCACCGGGCGTGTCGCGATCCACGCCATCGAGGCCATCGACGTGATCGTCCCAACTCATGCAAACCACCCGTGCAGCATCCAGCCTTCGCGTGCGCCCGGCGGCACGAACGCCCAGGCGCGCTGGCCGCGCGTGGTTTCGACAATGTAGTAATCGCGACGCGCCTCGCCGCCATCCCACCAACCGCTTTCCAGCCGTTCCGGCCCGGCCAGCACCCGCGCCGGCGCTTCGCGCAGCGGCACCGGCTGCGGCAGCAGCCAGGCCGGGCGCGGTGGGCGCGTGGGCGCCTGGGTGATGCGTCCGCCTTCGCCCAACACCCGCCGCCAGGCGCGTTCGGGACGCGGGTCGTCGGCCGGTGCCAATCGATAGACCGCCTCATCGCCCAGGCGCGCGCGCAGGCGCTCGCGCAGTTGCGGCCAGTCCAGGGCCTGCTGTGGGCGCGGGTCGAACAAATCGCGGCTAGCCGGCACGAACGGCGGCAGTTCGCGCGCGAGCAGCCGCAGCGCCACCACCGGTTGCGCGATCTCGACCCGCTCCAGGCGGTTGCGCGACAACTCGAACAGCATGCCCGGCTCGCGCTCGGCGGCGAGCAGGCCCACCTCTACATCCGTCTGCCCTTGCTCGTGCTCCAGCCGCAGCAGGAAGCGCTGCACACCGCCGTCGCGGATCGACAGATAGGTACACAGGTCGCCGAGCAGTCGCCGCAGCGGGAACAACAACGCCATGTGGTTCTCGACCTCGTAGCCCATCTCGATGCGGGCATCGAAATGATCCGGCGGCGTGTAGTACTCCAGCGGATCCTCGGCCTCGCCGTAGAGGCGGTCGAGGTGTTCGAGCAGGGGCAGGCCGAAGCGCCGGCGCAGGCTGTCGCGCGGCAGTGCGCGCAACTGGCCGAGGCTGCGCAGCCCCATGCGTTGCAGGCGCTCGCCGTCTTCGCCAGGCAACGCCGCGCGCCGCACCGGCACGTCATCCAGCAGCGTGCGCAAGGCACCGGGCTGGCGCACCGCCATGCCATCGCGCAGCCCGGCCAGCACGCGCGCCGCGCGCGGGGTGGGCGCCAAGGCGATGCGATGGCGGAAACCGAGGGTGTCCAGTTCCTGGCGCAGGCGCTGGGCGAAACGTGGCCACGGCCCGAACAGGCGAAAGCTGGCCTGTGCTTCGAGCACGATGGCGTGCGACCACTGCGCGCTCACCAGGGAACTGTGCCGGTACGCCCAGGCTGCGAGGAAGCGCTGCCAGCGCGCCTCGGCCTGCGGCTCATGGTCGACCGTGCGCACCCCGGTCAGCAGCGCATGCGCGGCGGCCAGGCGCATGCCCGGACGCAAGCCGGCTTCGGCGGCTGCGGCATTGACCGAATGCAGGCTGCGCAATTGCGCCGGGCCTTCCACCAGCGCCAGCGGCGACTGTGCATCGGGCAAACGCCGGAGGACGGCGTCCAGCGCCAGCTGCGGCAGCAGAATGCAGGCCCAGAGCATGCGCGTGCCTCAATGCGCCAGTCGCAGGGGTTGCGCGGGCACCTGCGCACCGCGGCACTTGCGCACTTGCCAGGCGCGTTCGCCGGGCAGGTATTCCAACCGCAACGCCGCAGGCGAAGCATTCACCGCATGGCGGCGGTCGCGCAGGGCGAAGGCGCAGCAGTCGCCGCTGTCGGCGGCTACCTGCAGGCGTCGCAATGCTCGCGCATCGCCGGTCTGCGGCCAGCCGAGCACCGCCGCGCAGGCGCCGCTGCGCAGGCATTGTTCGAACGCCCACAATGCTTGCCTGGGCTCGGCCTCGATCACTTCCAGCCAGGCCAGGTCGATGCCGCCGGCCTGCCAGGACGGCGCGTACGGCAGATAGGGGGGCGCGACCAGCACCACGCGTTCGCCGGCGGTGGTCAGCCGCGCCAGCGTCGGCAGCAGCAAGGCAATTTCGCCGATGCCATCGGCCGGCAGCAGCAACTCGGTCAGCGCGCGGCGCGGCCAGCCGCCATCGGGCAGCAACGCGTCGAGCGCGGCATGGCCGCTGGCTTCGCCATCGCGGCGCGGGGCCACGCCCTGCCCCGCTCGCCATACCGTGCGTGCAGCCAACATCTCGCCCAGGGCCAGCACTTCGCCCATACCTCAGCCCTTCCGCAGCAAGCCGCAGTACAGGCCTTCGATCGCGAAGTCGGCATCGGCCGGCACCACGATCGGCGCATAGGCCGGATTGCGCGGCAACAGGCGCAACTGCGTGCGCCCGCGCTCAAGCCGCTTGATGGTGATCTCGCCGTCCAGCCGCGCCACCACGGTCTGGCCGTTGCGCGCCTCGTTGCTGCGATGCACGCCGACCAGGTCGCCGTCGAGGATGCCGTCGTCGATCATCGAATCGCCCTGCACTTGCAGCAGGTAGTCCGGGCGCAGCGAGAACAGACTGCGGTCCAGCCACAACTCGCGCTCACTGCCGATGTCCGCACCGATCGGTGCGCCTGCCGCGACCCGGCCCAATACCGGCAGTACCAGCGGGGGATCGCGCCGGGCCGCTTCCGGCAGGCGGATGCCGCGCGCCTGCCCGCCCTGCAGTTCGATCAGCCCGGCCTCGGCCAGCGCCTGCACATGCTTCTGCGCGGCATTGCGCGAGGCAAATCCGAACTCACTGGCGATCTCGGCCAGGCTGGGTGGGTGGCCGGCCTCGGCGCGCTCGCGCAGGAATGCCAGGACGGCGGCACGGCGGGGGCTCAGCGGGTCCATGCGGACACTGCCCAAACGTGATGGCTGCCGTATTCAGCGGATGCGGGAATGAGATTTTTCATAGGTGTACATTTGTACACCTTTCCATCGCACCGGGCGAGACGGGGTGATTCAGGAACCCTTCTCCCTTGGAGGAAGAAAGGGTTCCGCCAGCGCCCTCAGGCCGACTTCTTGGCCCGCGTCCGCGCCGCTTTCTTCGCCGCGGTCTTGCGACCGGTCGCACCCTTGGTCTTGGCTGCCTTCTTGGCCGCGGCCGAACGGCTGCTGGCCGTGCGCTTGCTCGCCGCCTTCTTCGCCTGGGTGGACAAGGCCTTCTTGCCGACCGCTTTCTTCGCGGTGGTCTTCTTGCTCGCGGTCTTGAGCGCCTTCTTCGCGCCGGCCGAGCGGGTCTTGGACGGTGCCTTCTTCGACTTCGAGGCCGCCGTGTCCTTGGCCGCCTTCTTCTTGGTCGCCTTGGAGGCGGTCTTGCCCGGCTTGGCCTTGACGCCGTCGCGCCGCGCCTTGGACAACCCGATCGCGATTGCCTGCTTGGCGTTCTTGGCGCCGTGCTTGCCATGTTTGACGTGCTCGATCTCCTCGTGCACGTACTCGCCAGCCTGGGTACTGGCCGACTTACCCTCGCGCTTGTCCTTCGCTGCCGCTTCGCGGGTTTTTTTCTCCGGCATGGGAATGCTCCGGTGTGGATGACGCGCCGGGTTTATCAATGTGGAAGTGAACACACGGTGCAATTCGCGCGCGATTCCTCCACCGCGTGTTGACCTGCCTCAGCGTTCCCCCGCGGGCAGGGGTTCACCGTCGGCGCGATAAGCAGGCGGGTGGTACCAGGTCAGCGCCTGCAATGGCGCATTGCCCTTGTTGCGGATCTCATGGCGTTCGCCGTGCTCGATCACCAGCAGATCGCCCGGCGCCAACGGTTGCTCGATGCCCGCCACGATCGCCACGCCCTGCCCGGCCACTACATACAGCCACTGGTCGGCACCGCGATGGCGGTTTTCCGGCCCGCCCTCCTTGTCGCCCGGTGCGATCGACATCGTCGCCGCCTGCACCTGCCGCACGTCGAACAGCACCTTGAACTCTTCAGCGAAATCCAGCGTGGCGTGCTTCATGGGCTCGGCTCTCTGGGGGTCGAATCGTCAGCATCGGCCGACGCGCGTTAGCCATCGGCATACAGGCGCGCAGGAACATTCACCGCGTCCGCACATCGCGCCGATGTCAAGCGGCGACGCGAACGTCCCCACTGCCTACAATGCGCGCCCCTCTTCCCGTGGCTGCCAGATGGAACACGACATCGTCGTCGATGCCTCGCTCAAGGCGTATATCGACCCGCTTACGCCCGACGAACACGCCGCGCTGGAACAAAGCCTGCTCGCCGAAGGGTGCCGCGATGCGCTGGTGCTCTGGGGCAATGTGCTGGTGGATGGACACAATCGCTATGGCCTGTGCCGCCAGCATGGGCTGCCCTTTCGCACGGTGCAGAACACGCGATTCCAGAACATCGAGGATGTCCACCTGTGGATGATCGACCAGCACCTGGGCCGGCGCAGCGTTTCCGACTTCCAGCGCGGCGTGCTGGCGCTGCGCAAGCGCGAGATCCTGGCGGCGCGACGGGCCGCGCAGGCCGAGCCGGCCACCGACGCGCAGGACGATGAAGTGCCGTGGTCCGAATCGGCGAGCGATCCCACGCCGACCACGCCGATTGCTCCGCCCCCCAGCCGCGAGGACCTGGCCCGCGTCGCGCGCGTGAGCAGCAGCCAGCTGGGCATGATCGAGAAGATCCAGCGCCAGGCCGCGCCGGAGGTCGTCGAGGCGGTACGCAGCGGCGCCTTGTCGATCAACGCTGCCGCGGTGGTCGCAACCTTGCCGATGGCCGAACAGCAGGCCGCCGCCCAGGCCGGCCGCGACGAACTGCGCGACACCGCGCGCCGCGTGCGTGAATCGCGCCGCAAGCCGCGCCCGGAACGCGAGACCGAAGGCACCACCACGCAGGCGGTGGAAGCCGGCGATGAACTGTCGGCGCTGCGCCACCGGGTGGAGACGCTGGAACAGGAGAATGCCGCGCTGCGCGCGCGGGTAGCCGAACTGGAAGCGCGCTAACGGCGCGCGGGCAGCGGCAACATCAGCCGCAGCACCAGCCAGAGCCCGAGCGCAGCGAGCGCGCCAAAACCGCCCGCGGACAGCACGATCAAGCCAACGACGGGATTGAGCAGGCCTGCCAGCGCCTCCTGCGTGGCCAGCGACTGCAGCAGCAGGAACAGGCCGCACGGCAGCAAGCCGGCGAGGAAGCCAGCGGCGAGCATGGCGGCCGGGCGGAAACGCTGCTTGTGGCGCAACAGGGCGGTGATCGGCACGCCGAACACCAGCACATGCAGCAACGCGATGGTGAAGGCCACCAGGAAACCCATTCCTGTCGCGTGGCTGGCGCCGATGCGGCCATCGAACATCAAGACGGCGAACAACAACGCCGGCAACAGGCTGGCCACCGCAATCGCGACGATCCACGCGGTCCACGCTCGCAGTGTCGACCTCATCAAGTACCCCCGAATGTGTGCGACGCAGCCTACCGCGCCCGGCGTGCCTTCGGGGCGACCTCATCCGACTGCGCCGGCGCCGACGCTGGCGGCGCTTCCCAACCAAACACGCTACGCCCGCCATAACGGTGCGAATCGCGCCGCTCCTGCGCGATGTACTCGTCCACGCTCGGGCCGGAGGCGCTGGCTTCCAGCTGCCGCGCCTGCGCATCGAGCCGGGCGATCGCCTGCATGCGCTCGTCGTTGCCCAGCTTGGCCTGCTGCATGGCGTGCTTGAGCACGCCGATGGTCTGGTCGAGCACGCGCGTGGGTACCGGGAACGGATGCCGGTCCTTGCCGCCATGCGCCAGCGAGAAGCGCGCCGGATCGCTGAAACGGCATGGCGTGCCGTGCAGCACTTCGGCCACCATCGCCAGCGAGCGTACGGTGCGCGCGCCGACCCCGGGCACCTGCAGCAGTTCGGTGAAATCGCGCGGCCCATTCTCCGCGGCGGCGGCGAGCGCGCCGTGCAGCCGCCGCACGACGATATCTTCGGCGCGAACGTCGTGGTGGTCGGGCATCGACAGGTGCGGCTGCACGCCGGGTTGCCAGGGGGCGGCGAATAGATCGCCGGTGATCCCGGCCGGCGGCGTTGCCGGCGTCGGCAGCTTCGCCTTCGCGGTCGCCGACACTTCGATCCGCGCGAATTCGCGTGCGATGGCGTCAGGGCTCAATTCGCCCAGCAACGCCACCTGCGCCTGGCGCGACGCTTCTGCGCGATGGTCGGCGAGGTTGACGATGCGGCCCTGCCCTGGTCCGTCGATGGCTGCGTGCGGCGCGTCGACGAAACTCTGCAGGCCTTCGGACAACCAGTGATAACGCCGGGCCTGTCGGCGCGCGCCGTTCATGCCCTGCTGCACCACCACCCATTGGCCGTCGTCGCTGACGATGAAGCCATGCAGGTAGAGGTCGAAGCCATCCTGCACCGCCGCGCTATCGACCTTGGCCACCAACCTGCTGGCACGGGCCAGCCCGGCGCCGTCCAGGCCGGTGCGCTGGGCGACGGCCAGCAGTTCGTCCGGGGTGGCGCGCGAATGCCGGCCGCGGCCGCCGCAGACATGCACGCCGAGTTCGCCCGACAGCGGCGCCAGGCCGCGCTTGAGCGCGCCGATCACGCTGGTGGTGATGCCGGAGGAATGCCAATCCATCCCCATCACCGCGCCGAACGACTGGAACCAGAACGGATGCGCCAGCCGCCGCAGCAGTTCGTCGCGGCCGTAGTGGTGGACGATGGCCTCGCAGATCACCGCGCCCAGCCGGGTCATGCGCTGGCCCAGCCAGGCGGGCACGCGGCCGCCATGCAGCGGAAGGTCGGCACTGCCGGTACGGCGGCTCATCGTCGGGGGCACTCCTGGGGTTGGCGCGGGTAGCTTCATGCATGCCGGTCGCGCATTGTGCGACGACTGCGAACTTCGGGTTTTCAGGAACCTGTCCGACGCCGCCCGCGCGCGCCTGCTGCGCCGCAGCGACCGGATTAGATCGATCCAAGCTAGACTCCGGCGGTGCCGGGTCGGTTGCCTGGGGAGGAAGAACACATGCTCGAAAACACGTCGCGGCGCTGGGCGCCCTGGCTGGTCTGCCTGCTGCTCGCCGCAGGCTCGGCACACGCGGCCAGCGCCGGCGATGCCGCCTACGCCGCCGTCGATCCTTTCATCGGCACCGGCGGCGAAGGCCATACCTATCCCGGCGCCACCGTCCCCTTCGGCATGGTGCAGCTGAGCCCGGACACGCAAATCAAGCCGCGCAAGGAAGCCTACGGCTGGGCCGCCGGCTATCGCTACGACGACCAGACGATCGTCGGTTTTTCGCATACGCATTTCTCCGGCTCGGGCCACTCCGACCTCGGCGACCTCCTGCTGATGCCGATCAGCGGCGAGGTCAGGACCGAACGCGGCGACGTCAGCCAGCCCGGCAGCGGCTATACCTCGCGCTTCCGCCACCAGAGCGAGACGGCGCAGCCGGGCTACTACGCCGTCACCCTGGACGACTACGGCGTACGCGCCGAACTCACCGCCAGCCCCCGCGTCGGCGTGCACCGTTACAGCTTTCCGAAGGGCAAGCCGGCGCACGTACTCGTTGATATGCGCACCAGCCTGTACGACTACCCCGGCAAGGTGCTGTGGTCGCGGCTGCGCGTACGCGCCGACGGCACCGTCACCGGCTTTCGCGAAACCCGCGGCTGGGCGCCGGGTCGGCAACTGTATTTCGCCATGCGCTTCTCGCGCCCGTTGCGCGGCAGCGCGTTGCAGGACACCGAGGAGAACGTCCTCTACAAGGGCTTCCCGCCGCCGGGCGCGGATGACCCGCGCCAGCGCGCGCAGATCGAAGGCCGCCAGCTGGTGGGCGTGTTCGACTTCGGCACGCCGGATGCGGGCGACAAGCCGCTGGTAGTGAAGGTCGCAATCTCTCCAGTGAGTGAAGACAACGCCATCGCCAACCTCGATGCCGAGGTCCCGGGCTTCGACTTCGACCAGGTGCGCGCCGACGCGCGCAAGCAATGGACCCAGGCGCTGTCGGCCATCGATGCACAAGGCGACCCAGCGCAGCGCACGCGTTTCTATACCGCGCTCTACCACACGCTGCTCGGCCCGACCTTGTTCATGGACAGCGACGGCCGCTACCGCGGTCCGGACAACGCCGTGCACCAGGCGCGCGGCTGGACCAATTACTCGACCTTCTCGCTGTGGGACACCTATCGCGCCCTGCATCCGCTGCTGACCCTGGTGCAGCCGCCGCAGCGCACCAGCGACGTGGTCAATTCGTTGCTGGCCTCGCGTCGCGAAAGCGCCTACGGCATCCTGCCGGTGTGGGCGTTCCATGGCCTGGAGACGTGGTGCATGATCGGTTATCACGCCGTGCCGGTGATCGCCGACGCCTACATGAAGGGCATCGGCGGTTTCGATGCCGACGAGGCCCTGCAGGCCATGGTCGCCAGCGCCGACTACGGCCCTTACGACGCCATCGGCGCCTATCGCGAGCTGGGCTATGTGCCGATCGACGAGGAAGGCGAAGCCGCCTCCAAGACCCTCGAATACGCCTTCGACGACTGGACGATCTATCGCGTGGCGCAAAAGTTGGGCCGCGGTGATGTCGCCAGCGAATTCGAAAAACGCGCCGGCAACTGGAAGCACGCCTTCGACCCGGCCACCGGCTTCATGCGCGCGCGCAAGCGTGATGGCAGCTTCCGCGAACCGTTCGACCCCAGCGCCAGCGGTTACGGCACCGACTACACCGAAGGCAACGCCTGGCAGTACTCCTGGTACGTGCCCCAGGACGTGGCCGGGCTGGCGGCCGCGCACGGCGGCAGCGACGCGCTGCTCAAACGCCTGGACGACGTGTTCGACGCCAAGGTCGATCCCAAGACCTTCGAGCACATGGAAGACATCACCGGCTTGATCGGCTGGTACGCGCACGGCAACGAACCCAGCCACCACGTCGCCTACCTCTACGCCTACGCCGGCCAGCCCTGGCGCACGCAGGCGCGGCTCAAGCAGATCATGGACACCCAATACGCCGCGCGGCCCGATGGCCTGGCCGGCAACGACGACCTCGGCCAGATGTCGGCCTGGTATGTCTTCAGCACGCTGGGTTTCTATCCGGTGGCGCCGGGCAGCAACCAGTACGTGATCGGCCGGCCGTTCCTGCCCAAGGCCACGCTCAACCTCGCCAACGGCCGCCGCTTCAGCGTGATCGCCGAGGGCCTGGACGACCGCCACACCTACATCGGCGAAGTCACGCTCAACGGCAAGCCATTGCCGCGCGCCTGGATCAGCCACGAGGAAGTCCTCGCCGGCGGCGAACTGCGCTTCCGCATGCAGGCGACGCCGAACAAGACCTGGGCCAGCGATCCGGCGCAGCATCCGTATTCGATGTCGGCGCGGTGAGGCTGGCGGCAACCCGCGCCGATATTGCGGGCCTAAGCCGCTGCGGAGGATGACGTCCTATCCCTCCCAAGGCGGCTTTCGCTTCTGCCACCACGGCGCTGCCAGCGCAGGGTCCGTGCCTTGCCACCAGCGCACTATTCTGATCCAGCCCCACGACAGGCATGCGCCTGGCGGCACAGCCAGCAGGATCATCACGAACAATCGATCGCCTTTGTTCGGCGGGAAGCTGTTGGGCTCCTGCAGGAACGCTCCGAACAACCCGGCTACAACGACGAAGGAGACCATGTGGAAGGCGCTGAAGAGCGTATATCGAGAAAAGAAGCGAACGTGCAGCGCTGGACTATCGAGCACGATCACCCCCCGGAACAGAGGCCGCCCAGGCCGGTGCAAGAGCATGCCTGCTCCGCCAGCGACGAACAGATAGCCTAGCAACACCACCGAAACCAGCTCGTCCATGATCAGCTCCTTGCTGCTTTTACCGCCGCGCCGACTTCATGTAAGTCTCGTAATGCGCGATGTAATCCTCCAGGCTCGCTTCCAGCAGCTGCCGATAGCGCTCCACGCACGCCGCCACCGTCTGCGCCCGCGCCGCCGCCATCTGTTCGGCCGACCCCTGCCCGCAGGCGCTGCTCCAGGCATTGAAGCGCGCCAGGGCATACACGAAGGAATCCTCGATCGGCTCGCGCGCGGCGCCGGCTAGTTGTGCGTTGGCCAATTCGATCAGCGCATCGGCGCGGTCGTAGTAATAGGGATCAGTGTTGGCGGCCATGCGGCGTGCTCCTGGGCAGGACCGACGCCAACGCGCCGTCCGGATGCACCGCAGCTTAGGCGTGCCCCCCTCGGTGCGACAAGCCGCGCATCGGCCCGGCTTCGGTGACAGAATCCCCCCATGGACCGAATCCTGATCGCCCTCCTCCTTTTCTGCGCCCTGAGCCTGCCCGCGATGCCCGTCCACGCCACGCCGCCCGATCGCGTCCTGATCTTCAGCAAGACCGCCGGCTTTCGCCATGAGTCGATCCCGGTGGCCGTGCGTACGCTCACCCGCCTGGCCGAGCAGGCCGGCATGGCCGCCGACGCCACCGAGGACGCCAACGCCTTCACCGCGGCCAACCTGGCGCGCTACCGCGTGGTGATCTTCGCCAGTACCACCGGCAATGTGCTCGACCCGGCGCAGCAACGGGCCATGGAAGGTTTCATCCGCGCCGGTGGCGGCTTTGTCGGGGTGCATGCCGCGGCCGACACCGAGTACGACTGGCCCTGGTACGGCCAGCTCGTGGGCGCGCGCTTCGACAATCATCCACCGGGGCTGCAGCACAGCCGTGTGCAGCCCGAGCGCGACGGCGTCGCCAGTGGCGCCGCCTGGGCGGTGCATGACGAGCTCTATAACTACGACAGCAATCCGCGCGGCAAGGTCCAGGTCATCGCCACGCTGGACGAAAGCTTGTACGAGGGCGGCCGTATGGGCGCCGATCATCCGATCGCCTGGCACCACGCCTTCGGCGGCGGCCGCGCCTGGTACACCGGCCTGGGCCATACCGAAGCGATCTTCGACCAACCTGAATTCATCGCGCAGCTGCAACGCGGGCTGGCGTATGCCAGGGGCAGCAGCGACGCCGGTTGAGGCCATCACGGTCGAATTGCGCTTGCGTCGTTCGTCGTCTGTGAGAAGGCGCGCATCGTGCTGCGCCAGCCCGGAGTACGTCATGACCTATGTGGACGGTTTCCTCGCCGCGGTGCCCACCGCCAATCGCGAAAAATTCATCGCCCATGCCCAGCAAGGCGATCCGATCTTCATCGAATACGGCGCCTTGCGCGTGATCGAGTGTTGGGGCGACGACGTGCCGCACGGCCAGCAGACCGATTTCTTCCGCGCGGTGCAGGCCACCGCCGAGGAAACGGTGCTGTTCTCGTGGATCGAATGGCCGGACAAGGCCACCCGCGATGCCGGCATGAAGAAGATGATGGAAGATCCGCGCATGGACCCGGCCGTCAATCCGATGCCCTTCGATGGCAAGCGCCTGATCTACGGCGGCTTCGTCCCGCTGCTTGAACTCAAGGGTTGAGCGCGGCACAAAGCACAACGGGTGCGGCCGCAGCCACACCCGTTACGCCCTCTTCGCCGGCCGCCAGCTTCAGAACCGGTAGCGGAAACTCAAGGTCGCGTTCGACGGCGCGGCGTAGTACAGGTTGCTGTACTCGTCCAACACGAAGTACTTGCGATCCAGCAGGTTGTCGGCATTGAGCTGGAGTTCGGCCTGCGGGCTGAACTGGTAGCGCGCCATCAGGCTGAGCAAGGTTACCGACGACTGGTTGACCCGTTGCGGACCATTCGGTCCATCGACCAGGGCATGGCTGGCCGACTGCCAGTTGGCGCCGCCACCGATCGTCAGGCCGTTCCACGCGCCGGGCAGCCGATAGGTAGTGAACAAACGGAACAGCGTGCGCGGCAAGGCAGTGCGCAGCTTCTCGCCGTCCGGGCCTTCGAGGTCGAAGTACGACCAGCCGAGCGAGGCGTTCCAGTTCTCGGTCAGGTCGCCGGCCAGTTCGAATTCGGCGCCGCGCGAGCGTGTGCCGTCCACGGCGAAATACGCCTGGGTCATGCCATCGGGCAGGTAGTTGCCGACATCGGCCTCGGCCACGTTGTCCTGCTTGGTGTCGAACAACACCAGCGAGGAATTCAGGCGGCCATCGAGATGGCGACCCTTGATGCCGATCTCGTAGCTGGCGCCGACGACCGGATCGAGGAAGCTGCCCGTGGCGGTGCGCTCGTCCTGCGGGTTGAAGATCTCGGTGTAGCTGGCGAACACCGACCAGGTCGGGTCGATAGCGTAGATCAGGCCGGCATAGGGCACGGTCTCGTTGTGCTCATGCCGGAACACGCCGCTATAGACATCGTCGGTGTCGTTCTTCCAGCGGCTGTAGCGGGCACCGACGATCAGTTTGAGCGGATCGGCCAGGCTCAGGCGCGCGGCAGCGTACAAGCCGGACTGGTCGGTGCGGATGTCGGTGACGCGGTCGGCCTGGCCGGCGAACACCGGGCGCGGGTAGCTGCCGTTCCACTGCAGGAAGTTGCCGACCGCGGCGAGATCGTCATGTGCGTGCTCGTCGGTGGTCTTCTTGTAACGCGAACCGGTCGCGCCCACGACCAGCTCATGCTCGCGGCCCCCCAGCTGAAACGGACCGCTGGCGTAGACATCGAGATTGTCCTGGCGGCCGGCATCGCGGCCGAGGTAGGCATACGGATCCAGGCCCTCGCCGGTCTCGCGGTTCGGGAAACCGTAGACATAGAACAGCGCCTGGTCGGCGTCGGTCCGGCGATGGCTGGCCAGCGCGCGCAGTTGCCAGCCGTTGCCGAAGCGATGGTTGAGATCGACGAACGCGGTCTGGGTCTTGTTGTTCCAGTAGGTCCAGTCAGTGGACGTATTGAAGCTGCGCGGCCAGGTGATGAAGCCACCGTCGTCGTAGAACACCGGGTAGGAACCCCAGGTGACGCTTTCGGGATTGGTTTCCTGATAGTCGTAGCCCACGCTCAGGGTGGTCGCAGCGCCGAGGTCGGCATCGATCACGCCATAGGCCACCTTCTTTTCGTTGCTGTAGCGGTCCAGGTAGGAATCGCCCTGCTCGTAGGCGGCAACGAAGCGTCCGCGCACGCTGCCGTCGCTGTTGAGCGGGGCCGAAAGATCGGCGGTGCCGCGATAGGTGTTCCAGGAGCCGACGCTCAGGGAGAAGTCGCCGCTGAACTCGCGCGCATTGGCGTGCTTGCGAATGAAGTTGATCGAGGCCGAAGGACTACCCGCGCCCGAGAGCAGGCCGGTGGCACCACGCAGGATCTCGATGCGGTCGTAGATGGCCGTGTCCAGGCTGGCATCGGCCGAACTGCTGTTGAGGCTGGAGGCGATCGGCACGCCGTCGTAGGACATGTTCTCGACCTGGAAGCCGCGCGCGTAGAAGACCACGCGCTCGGTGTCGTAGGCGCTGGAGAACACGCCGGTGACGTTGTCGAGCACATCGCGCACCGACTGCAGGTTCTGGTCCTCGATCCGCTGCTGGGTGACCACCGTCAGCGATTGCGGCGTGTCCTGCGGCGTCAACGCCAGGCGCGTCGCCGCGGCGGTCTGCTCCACGGTGTAGGAGGTGGTGCGCTCGCCGGTGACGCGCACCGCATCGAGGGTCTTGGCATCGCGCGTTTGCTCGGCATCGCTGCTGCTACCGTCCGGCGCCTGCTGCGCGGCAGCCTGCAGGGCGACCGACAGGCCGAGCGAAAGCAAAGAGATCTGCACGGCGCGCTGGCGCCGATGACGGTTGTCCATGTAGTGGTCCCAAGGTGTGGAAAATCACGACCCTTGGCTGGCACTGGGCTGGCTCGTCGTTGCCGGAATTGTAATTGATGCTGCTCTTTGATTGCGCCGGTTGCGACGAAATGGCAGGCGCCTGCTGGGACTTGGCCATGGCCCGACGTCATGGCCCTGCCATGGCGCTCGGCAATGATGGATGATCGGAAGAAGACGCTCACCGGCGTCTGACCTTTCTTCGACACCCCTGCGGCCAGGATGTACCGGTACCCAAGCGAGCCTTGAACCCCATGCCCCCGAGCGCACGCCCGCGAAGCCTCACCAGCCTGATCCAGCACGTCGGGCGCGATTACCTGCGCCGCCTGCTGCCACCGGCGTGGCTGGCGCTGGCGATCCTCGCTGCGGCCTGCACCTGGATGGCGCTGAGCGCGCACGACCTGATCGCCCTGTCGGCCCTGGCGATCGCGCTGGGTGGCCTGCTGGTGAACTGGCCACGCCGTGGCCAGCGCCCCTGGCCGCTATGGCGCACGCTGGCGCTGGCCGTGGCCGCCTCGCTCGAAGCGGTGCCGGGCTGGGCGCACCACGACCTGCTGCGCGGCAGCCTGTTCGCCATCGCTACCGCCTCGACCCTGCACGCGATCGTGCACCTGGCAGGGTCGGTGCGCCTGTCGCAGCGTCTGCAGCGCTCGGCGCGCTCGCTGGACGAGGCCAGCCTGCTGGCGGCGCTACCGGCCGAAGCACGCGAAGATGCGCGCCGCTGGTGCGCTGGCGATGACAGCAAGTCGAAGGAACTCTCGTTGGTGGTCAACCTGGCGGCGCTGTGGGCGGCGCTGTCGGCGGTGGGTGGGGCGGAGGTCGCGCAGCGGCGTTCTGCGCGGCTTTAGAGTTCTACAAGCGAAACAAGCGAAACAAGCGAAGGATGGCTAGCGGCATTCGGGGGCCGGGGCTTGTCCGGGGGACGCCAAAAACTGCATCCATGCGGGGCTCCTTGGGCGACGTCCATGTCGCCCAAGGCCCCCGATCAAGCCCCGGCCCCCGAACGCCCGAGGGATCGCCTCGATTTTTGGAGAGAGCGCCCTCATTCCCCCCGGTCGAGGCACTGAAGCAACGAGTGGAGACAGCTGACTTATCACCAGTCGTTCCCGCAGGGAACGGCGCCCCGCTTTTCTCCTCCCCCCAAAAAGCCCGTGCCCATCGAAGTGGGACAAAAAAAGCGCCTGGCGCCGTTTCGGTGGGGAGGGGCTTTAGTGGGCCGCGCTGCCTCAGCGGTAGGTGGCCTTCGCAATGATGCCGTCGCCACGGCCGGGAAAGGGAATTGCCGTCGTCACGGCGATGGCGTCAGCACAGGGACGTCTGTCGACAGCGCAAAGCCCCTCCCCGCCGGAACGGGGCCCGCACCGTGAGCCGACAAAACCAACCGCCTAACGACCAGCCAAAAAAAAACCCCGCCGAAGCGAGGTCTTTTCTTTCCGCAAGCCCGCAAAAAAACTCAGGCGAACGGATCCTGCAACACCATCGTGTGGTCGCGGTCCGGACCCGTGCTGACGATCGAGATCGGGCAACCGGCCAGTTCTTCCAGCGCACGCAGGTAGGCGCGGGCGGCCGGCGGCAGCTTGTCCCACTCGGTGATGCCGTGGGTGTTCTCGCTCCAGCCCGGGAACTCCAGGTACACCGGCGTGCACTCTTCCCAGCCCTGCGCGTCCAGCGGCGCGTATTCGGTGCGCTTGCCGCGGTATTCGTAGGCGATGCACATCTTGAGCTTCTCCATGCCATCGAGCACGTCGAGCTTGGTGATGCACAGGCCGCTGATGCCGTTGATCGCCACCGCACGCTTGAGCGCGACGATGTCCATCCAGCCGCAACGGCGCGGGCGGCCGGTGGAGGCGCCGTATTCGGCACCGCGGTCGCGAATGCCCTGGCCGATTTCATCGTCCAGCTCGGTCGGGAACGGGCCGCCGCCCACGCGCGTGGCATAGGCCTTGGCGATGCCGAGCACGTAGTCGATGGACTGGGCGCCCACGCCGGTACCGGCCAGCGCGCCGCCCACGGTGGTGTTGGAACTGGTGACGTAGGGATAGGTGCCGTGGTCGATATCCAGCAGCGCACCCTGCGCGCCTTCGAACAGCACGCGCTTGCCCTGCTTGCGCAGGTCGTGGAGTATCCCGGCGACGTCGGACTTCATCGGCTCGACGTACTCGCCGAAGGCCAGCGCTTCGTCATAGGTCTTCTGGAAGTCGACCGCGTCGGTGTTCAGGTACTTGGTCAGGACGAAGTTGTGGTAGTCCAGCGCGGTGCGCAGGAGCTCTTCAAGCTGCGCCGGGTAATGCAGGTCGGCGATGCGGATACCGCGACGGGCCACCTTGTCTTCGTAGGCCGGGCCGATGCCGCGACCGGTCGTGCCGATCGCCTTGCCGCCGGCGGCCTTTTCGCGCGCCTGGTCCAGGGCGATGTGGTACGGCATGATCAGCGGCGCGGCCGGCGAGATCTTCAGGCGCGAACGCACCTCGACGCCGGAAGTCTCCAGCTCTTCGATTTCCTTCTTCAGCGCCGCCGGCGAGATCACCACGCCGTTGCCGATCAGGCACAGCGCATCGGCGCGCAGGATGCCCGACGGGATCAGGTGCAGCACCGTCTTCTTGCCGTTGATGACCAGGGTGTGGCCGGCGTTGTGGCCGCCCTGGAAGCGCACGACGGCGCCAATTTCCTCGGTGAGCAGATCGACGATCTTGCCTTTGCCTTCATCGCCCCACTGGGCACCGAGCACGACAACTGACTGACCCATGACGGGTAACTCCTTTGCGGGCGGCCATCGGGGCCGCTTGATGGATTGATCGCGTCGTCGCCTGCACTGCCTTGTGGTGCCGCCAGCGGGGCGTCACCGGCGGATGCCGGCCCAGACACGGAAAAAGCCGAACGGGATGTCCTGTGCGAACGACCCGGCCGGCTTTTAGGAATTATCCGGGTTTCCGGTGACCGCCACCACCCCCGCCTCGTTCAGCCTTGTCTAGGCCGCCCGCGCAAATGAAAAGGCCGCCCGGAGGCGGCCTCGAACGCTGCGGCGCCGGGCGCCTCAGCGATCACCCTTGAAGTACTGCAGGAATGGGTCGTTCTTGTCGAGCACGATCACCCCGTTGCCGTCGGCCATCGATTCGCGATACGCCTCCAGGCTGCGGTAGAACGCGAAGAAGTTCGGGTCGGCCGAAGCCGCCTTGCCGAAGATCCGCGCCGCCTCGGCATCGCCCTCGCCGCGCAGCTTCTGCGCGTCGCGCTCGGCGTCGGCCACGATCACCGTGCTCTCGCGGTCGGCTTGCGCCCGAATGCTCAGCGACTGCTCCTCGCCCTCGGCGCGCAGCTTGCTCGCCTCCTGCTTGCGCTGCGCGCGCATGCGCTCGTAGACATCGTTGATGATCTGGCTGTCGGCCGGCAGGTCGATCTGCTTGATCCGCAGGTCGGTGATCTGCATCCCTAAGCCCTTGATCGCGGCATTGATGCCGGCCAATTGCCCGGCGATCAGCTCGCTGCGGTCGCCCGACACCAGTTGCTGCAAGGTGCGCGAGTTGATCTGGTTGCGCAACGAGTCGGTGATGATCGGCGCCAGCCGCGACTCGGCCACCGTTTCCTCGCCGCCGGTGGCGCGGTAGAAATCGGCGACGTTGGAGATGTAGCCGATGGCGAAGAAGTCGACGCTGACGTCCTTCTGCTCGGCGGTGAAATAGCGCGCCGCCGCCGTATTGAGCACCTTGAAGCGGCGGTCGAAGACCCGTGCGGTCTCCACCACCGGGATCTTGAAGTGCAGGCCCGGCTTGAGGTCCGAGCGCACCACGCGGCCGAGGTTCAAGACCATGCCGGTCTGGTCCTCGCGCACCACGAAGGCCGAGCCGAACAGGCTGAGCAGGATGATCGCCGCCAGGGCGATCCAGAGGGACTGTTTCATCGTTCACTCCCCTCGCGGCCGGTCGGGCGCGCGGTGCGGTCCGGGTTGCGGATGCTTTCGGCGCTGCTGGACGCGCTGCCCGTGTCGCTGTCCTGCGACAGCACGCTCGGCAACGACATCGTCGGCAACTGCGCCGGGGTCGGGCGGGTGCCGGCCTCGGCCATCGGCACATAGATCAGCTGGCGGCCATCACCGCCGACCACCTTGCGATTCTGCGACAGCACCTGCTCCATGGTTTCCAGCCACAGACGCTTGCGCGTGACTTCCGGGGCGCCGGCGTACTGGGCCTGCAACAGGGCGAAGCGCTCGGCATCGCCCTGCGCCTTGGCGATCAGCGCTTCCTTGTAGCCTTCGGCCACGGTGCGGGTGCTGGCGGCACGGCCACGCGCTTCCGGCACCACCTTGGCGGCGTAGGCCTGGGCCTCGTTGATCAGGCGCTCGCGGACCTGCTGCGCACCGTTGACCTCGTCGAACGCCGGCTTGACCTCATCCGGCGGACGCGCGTTGGGCAGGGTCAGGCCGGTAACCACCAGGCCGGTGTTGTAGCTGGTGAGCGCGGCCTGCAGGCGCTCGCGCGAAGCGGTGGCCAGCGGTCCACGGTTGTTGAGCACCGAGTTGAGGTCCGAACGGCCGACCTGCTCGCGCACCGCGCTCTGCGCGGCCTGCTGCAGCACCTGGTCGGCATCGACGGTGCCGAACTTGTACGCACGCGGGTCATCCACGCGGTACTGCACGTTGAGCTCGACGTTGACGATGTTCTCGTCGCGGGTCAGCACCGGGACCTGGTTGCTGAAGGTCTTGATCTCGGTCGCATTGACCTTGATCACCGACTCGATCGGCCAGGGCAGCTTGAAGTTCGGGCCAGGCTGCAGGACGCGCGAATACTGGCCGAAGCGCAGCACCACGCCGCGTTCCTGCTCGCGAATCAGCTGGAAGCTGGAGAACAGCAGCAGCAGGACGACCGCGCCCACGACCCAGCGCCACACGCCACCGTCGAAGATCTCCCGGAACTGGCCGGGCAGATTGCCCCAGCCACCGCCGCCACCATTGCCGCCAGTCGGCTTCCATCCGCCGCGACGGTTCTCATCCGGGCCGTCGGGCCCCTTGCTGCCGGGTGTATTCCAGGCCATGCACGCTCCATCTGTGGGGCCGGATGCGGTTGGCATCCGTAAAACCCCGATTTGGGTTCGGTATCCCGATTCTACAAGAAGGGACCCAGCCACCCGCGGCCGGCGTTATCGTGCCCTTTCCCCCGTTCACCGGCCAGCGCCCATGTCCGTGCCCTCGCAGTTCACCGCCTTCCGCATCCACGACGACCACGCCGGCTACCGCGGCAGCCTGGAATCGATAGGCCTGGCGCAATTGGCCCCGGGCGAGGTGGTGATCCGCGTGGCCTGGTCCTCGGTGAACTACAAGGACGCCCTGGCCGGCACCGGCAAGGGCCGCATCCTGCGCCATTTTCCGCTGGTCGGCGGCATCGACGTGGCCGGGCACGTGGTTGCCTCGACCGACCCGGCCTACCGCGAAGGCGACGCCGTGCTAGCCACCGGTTGCGGCCTGAGCGAGACCCGCGACGGCGGCTACGCCCAATACGCGCGGCTGGAATCACGCGCGGTGATCGCACTGCCCGCCAGCCTGTCGCTGCGCGAGGCCATGATCATCGGGACCGCTGGCTACACCGCCGCCCTGGCCCTGCTGCGCCTGCGCGAGAACCGCCAACAGCCGGAAATGGGCCCGTTGATCGTCACCGGTGCCAGCGGCGGGGTCGGCATGCTGGCGCTGGACATCTTCAGCCGCGCCGGCTTCGAGGTCCACGCCGTGAGCGGCAAGGCCGAGCGCGCCGACTTCCTGCGCTCGATCGGCGCCAGCGAAGTCCTGCGCCGCGAAGCGCTGCACACCACCCGCCCGCTGGAGCCGGCGCGCTATGGCGGCGGCCTCGACAACGTCGGCGGGCCCATGCTGGTCAGCCTGCTGGCGCAGACCGTGCCCTACGGCAACGTCGCCTCCGCCGGCCTGGCGGCCTCGCCAGCGTTGGACATGACGGTCATGCCTTTCATCCTGCGCGGCGTCTCTCTACTGGGCATCGGCTCCTCCGGCAGCGCACGCGACATTCGCGAACAAGTGTGGGCACTGCTGGCCGGCGACTGGCGGCCGCGCCACCTGGATCGCATCTGTACCCGCGAGATTGGGCTGGACGGCCTGCCGGAGATATTCGACGCGATGCTGGCCGGTGAGTCGTTTGGTCGCACGGTCGTACGGGTGGATTGAGGGTTGCGCTTTTTCTTGGTCGGTGCGGTTGGTTTATTGGCTTGCGGCAGGGGCCCCGTTCCGGCGGGTAGGGGCTTTGCGCTGTCGGCAGACGTCCCTGTCTGACGCCATCGCCGTGACGACGGCAATTCCCTTTCCCGGCCGTGGCGACGGCAGCATTGCGAAGGCCACCTACCGCTGAGGCAGCGCGGCCCACTAAAGCCCCTACCCGCCGGAACGGCGCCAGGCGCCTCGAAGTTCCCACTTCGTTGGTTGCGCAACGGAGGGTTGGAGGGGGAAGAGCAAAAGCCAAGCCAGAGCAAAAGCCCCGAGCCAGCCTTTGCTTTTGCCTTTCCCTCTCATCCCACCCGGCGCGCATCGATCGAAGTGGGGAAAACAACGCGCCTTGCACCGTTCCGGCGGGGAGGGGGTTCAGTGGGCCATGGATGGCCCACGGCGGTAGCGTCAGCACAGGGAC
>DATCVI010000101.1:0-32045 GCA_036566925.1 Stenotrophomonas sp. | reverse complement strand
TTGCCCAGCGTGATGGTCAGGAACGTCGCCAGCACCTGCCACGGGTGCTCGATCAGGATCGACGGGTTGAACAGCATGCCGACCGACACAAAGAACAGCACCGCGAAGGCGTCGCGCAGCGGCAGCGAGTCGTTGGCGGCCTTGTGGCTGAGTTCGGATTCGTTGAGCAGCATGCCGGCGAAGAACGCGCCGAGCGCGAACGAGACGCCGAACAACATCGCCGAGCCGAATGCCACGCCGAGCGCGATCGCCAGCACCGCCAGGGTGAACAGCTCGCGCGAGCCGGTGGCGGCGATGCGCGCCAGGATCCACGGGATCGCGCGGCGCCCGACGATCAACATCACCGCGACGAACGCGGCCATCTTCAGCAGCGTCCAGCCGATAGCCAACGCAATAGCCAGCGCGCCGCCGCCGTGCTCGGCGCCGGTTTGACCCGCGCCCATCGCCTGCGCCAACGCCGGCAACAGCACCAGGGCCAGCACCATCACCAGGTCTTCGACGATCAGCCAGCCGATGGCGATCTTGCCGCGCTGGGTTTCCAGCAAGCGGCGTTCTTCCAAGGCGCGCAACAGCACCACGGTGCTCGCGACCGACAGCGCCAGGCCGAACACCAGGCCGTTGAGCCACGGCCAGCCCAGGGTCCAGGCCAGGCCCCAGCCGAGCAGCGTGGCCACGGTGATCTGCACCAGCGCGCCGGGGATGGCGATCCACTTCACTTCCAGCAGGTCTTCCAGCGAGAAGTGCAGGCCGACGCCGAACATCAGCAGCATCACGCCCAGCTCGGAGAGCTGGTTGGCAAGGTCCTGGTTGGCGACGAAGCCCGGGGTGAACGGGCCCACCACCATGCCGGCGACCAGGTAGCCCACCAGCGGAGACAGGCGCAGGCGATGGGCCAGCGCGCCGAGGACGAAAGCAACGGCGAGGCCGACGGCGATGATGTCGATGAGGCTGGTGTCGTGGTGCATCGGCTCGAACAGGGAGATGGGGTTCGAGTGTGGCCGATGAATGCGTGATCAAGCAATGCGAAGCACGTCAACGTCGGCCGCCCCCGCTGCATACGCATGCGCAGGGGCGGCCTTTCGAGGGCTTTATTCGAAGGCGTATTTGGCGCCCAGCGTGTAATAGCGGCCCATGGCGCCGCTGAAGTGCAGCGGGTTGAAATTGATCGCGCCATAGGTGGTGGGGTCGAGCGGCGCGATGCGGTCGAACAGGTTTTGCACCGAGCCGAAGATCTGCCAGCGCTCGACCGCCTGCCAGCTGAAGGACAAGTCGGTGGTGGTGAAGGAGGGGATCTTGCAGCCGTTCGGCGCCGGTGTGCCGTCGCCGAAGAAGATCAGGCACTCGGTCTGCTTGTCGTCGCCGCGCTGGCCGATGTTGTCCATCGCGGAGATGTAATTGACCACGCCGCTGAACGACCAGGCTTTGTAGTTCCAGGTCACGCCGAAGTTGCCGCGGTCCTTGGGCGTGCCGATGCAGTTGGTGACGTTGCAGTCGCCATGGGTGCCGGCGAAGTCCACCGTGCTGTCGCCCTCGCTGCGCTCGAACTTGCTGGTGTGGCTCCATTGCAGGTCCAGGCTGAGGTCGCCCCAGTCGCCGAGCGCAAATTCCTGGCGCACGTCGGCGTCGATGCCTTCGACCTCGGAGGCATTGGCGTTGACGTAGGCGGTATTGATCACCAGCAGCGTGCCGGTGCCGGGCACGCCGTTGATCAGGTCCGAGTCGCGCAGCACGTCGCCATCGGCGATGGCCTGGCTGGTACTGCCCTGTGCGATCTCGTCGGTGCGCTTGATCCGCCATGCATCCAGCGTGATGGACGTGCTCGACGTCGGCTGCAGGACGATGCCCAGCGAATAGCTCTTGGATTCCTCCGGCGTCAGGTCCGGGTTGGGCGTGGTGATGATGGCCACGTTGCGCGCGCTGCAGTTGACCGGATTGGGCTGTGCGGCGCAGCGCACCGGGTCCACCACCGAGGAAAATGCGGCCAGGCCGCCGTCGCCGTTCTCGGCCGGATTGGGGGCGCGGAAGCCTTCGGCGTAGGTGCCGCGCAGCGCGAACCAGTCGATCGGGTTCCACTTGAAGCCGACCTTGGGCTTGGCGGCGCTGTCGCCGCTTTCGTACTTGTCGTAGCGCAGCGCCGCGTTGAGTTCCAGGGTCTCCAGCACCGGCGCGGACAGTTCGACGTAGCCAGCGTAGACATTCTGGGTGCCGTCATAGGCCGAGTAACCCAGGCCGATGATGTCGCCGATGTCGGTGTAGGTCATCGGCGTGAGGCGGTTGGTCGTGCGGCGCCACTCGGTGCCCACGGCCAGCCCCAGCGGCCCGCCCTTCAGGTCGTAGAGGCTGCGCGACACCTTGAAGTCGAAGCTGTCCAACTGCGAGCTGGCATCGGCCTGGATTTGCGGCGAAATGTAGTCGTACAGGCTCTGCGGATTGGCATCGCTGCCCAGGCCGATGTTCCAGACCCCCTGCGCGCAAGCGGGATCGCCCAGGACGCATTGCACGGCGCTGTAGCGCAGGAAGCCAGTGCGCTTCTGCACCAGGCTGGTGCTCGAATGCAGGTAGGCGGTGTCGTAGTCCCAGTCGCCCCAACTGCCCTTGATCCCGGCCAGGAAACGGATGAACTCGTTGTGGGTGTCGCTGTTGCGGCCGCCAACGTCGGCGGCGTTGTAGCGTACGCGCACCGCCTGCCCGGGATAGGGGTTGTCCGGATGGGTCGGGCTGAGCACGACCGCGCCGGCGCCGCTGTTGGCATTGACGGCGCCGCCGGGGTAGCCCCAGCCGCCGGAGACGTTCGAAGGCGTGTTGCGGAAACTCGTGTCCTTGCGCGAGTAACCCATCTCGACGTACGCCTCGGCACTGCTTCCGAATGCGAACGTCGCCCGGGCGAAGAGGTTGGCGTATTTCTCCTCCGGCACCAGGTCACGCCAGTCGGCCTGGTCCCACAAGCAACCGCCACCCGGATCGGCAGGACTGAGCCCGCCGAGCTGCGCGCAGCCGGGCAGCGAGACGATCTGGCCCGGCCGGGTCGGGTCGAACACGCTGCCGGCCTGCGAGTTGCCGCCGCCGGTGCCGCCATTGATGATCGTGCCGCCGAGGAAGCGGTTGGTGCCCGCGGCATAGCCCCAGCGCCGGATATCACCGGTGCCGATCCACTTGCGGTCGCGGCGCTCGTTGGCCAGAACCGCGTCGTTGCTGCCCACGTCCACGCTGAAGAACGCATTCCAGCCATCGTCGGCGAGGCTGCCGGTGCCGGCGGTGAGCGTGGCCTTGCGCTGGTCGCCGTCGCTCTCGTTGGACAGGCCATAGGAAGCGCGCAACACCACGCCTTGGAAATCCGGCCGCAGGATGATGTTGACCACGCCGGCGATCGCGTCGGAGCCGTAGATGGCCGAAGCGCCATCCTTCAACACTTCCACGCGCTCGACCGCGTCCATCGGGATCGTGCTCAGGTCGGTAAAGACCTTCTGCCCATCGTCGGCCAGGCCATAGGTCGCCATCCGGCGGCCGTTGAGCAGCACCAGGGTGGAGCCAGCGCCCAGCCCGCGCAGCGAGATGCCGGTCCCGCCACCGGCAAAGCCAGTGCCGAACGACTTGGGGACCGAGCCGGCGCCGTCGCTGGTCAGGGTCTGCAGGTAGTCGGCCAGCGAACTCTTGCCAGTGCGATCGATCTCCTGACGCGTGACGACCTGCACCGGCGAGGGTGTCTCGGTGTCGGTGCGGGGGATGTTCGAGCCGGTGACGGTGATGCGGTCCAGGTTGGTCGGGGTGTCGCCCCCCGCATCCTGCGCCGCGGCGGGCAGTGCGGGGGCGAGGGCGGCAAGCAACGCCAGCCACAGTGGTGTGCGATGGCGAATCGAGCGCGTGGACGGATGATCGCGATGCATGGTCTCTCTCCTTGCGGTTGGACGTACTGCGGATGGCCGGCAAATGCTCGGCCGGAAAGCGGGTATGTCTACGCGGCGCAAAGAGGACGCCGTCCGGGGATTGCGCAATCCCCGGAACGGCGCGGAGAGAAAGCGTGTTGCGCGATGACGGACGGGAACATGGCCCGCCCCTGTTGTTCAGGCCATGGCGGCCGAGATCGTTGGCCGAGAAGTTCGCTGCGCAATTCCCCGATCACGACCTTCGCCCTCTGCGGTGCGCGTTCGGGTCGATTCTGGCCATCGTTGGCAGGCGCGCAGGGTCCAATTCCCCGGCCGCAGACAAGACCAATTCGGGGTGCCTGCGACCATGAATGCGCACGCGCCGCATGCGCCTGCCGCTCGATCAGATGTCGGAAATTTCCTGCAGGCACTCGCCCAGCAACTGCACTGCCGGCGGAATCTCCTTGGCATGCAGCGTGCTGAATCCCATCATCAGCGCTTGCGTGCGCGGCGGCGCCAGGTAAAGAGCGTCGGCGGTATACAGGCCGAGCCGGCGTTGCTGCGCAACCGCCAGCAGGCGCGCGACCGCATCGCGATCGAAGCCGTCGAGCCACGCCATCAGGTGCATGCCGGAGTTGGCCCCGGTGAGCCGCAGGCGCTGTAGGGGCGGTAATTGGAATGCGTCGCGCATGGCCTGCCGCCGCTGGGCCAGCACGTGCGTCGAGCGACGCAGGTGGCGCGCGTACTGGCCGCTGACGATGAACTCGGTCAGGGCCGCCTGCTCCAGCGTCGGCAGCGCGAAGTCGGCCAGGTACTTGGCCGCCCGGAAATCGTCGTGCAGCGCCCGCGGCATCACCAGGAAGCCGAGACGGATCGCTGGAAACAAGGTCTTGGAAAACGAACCGACGTAGATCACGCGGTCATGCCGGTCCAGCGCGCGCAACGATTCGACCGCGCGTTCGTGGTGGCGGAACTCGCCGTCATAGTCGTCTTCGAGGATCCAGCCGTCCTGGCGATCGGCGTATTCCAGCAGAGCTTCGCGCCGCGCGCGCGACAGCACCGCGCCAGTGGGGAACTGGTGCGAAGGCGTGACGCAGACCAGTTTGGCGCGGCGCGGCAGCGCTTCCACGCACAGGCCCTCGTCATCCACCCGTACCCCGTGCAGCGTCGCACCGGCGCATTGCATCACCTGCCGCAGCGCGAAGTAGTGTGGCTCCTCTATGGCCACGGTGTCGCCGGGGTCCAGCAGCACGCGCGCGACCAGGTCCATCGCCTGCTGGGTGCCGTTGACGATCAGGATGTCATCGGGCGTGCACGCCACGCCCCGCGACATGTGGATGTGAGTGGCGATCGCGGCGCGTAGTTCGGGCATCCCTTGCAGGCGTGGATAACGCGGTTGCAGGTAAGGCAGGACCTTGTTGACGGTGCGCGCCCATTCGGTGGACAGGGTCGCGCTCAATTGCGGATCGCCGTACTGGAAGGCGAAGCGTGCGTCGGGGTCGCGCGCGCCCGGCAAGGCGATCACCGAGACGTTGCGACGCGCGATCGCGCTGAAGTGGCTCTGCGGTGGCGCCGGCTCGGCAAGCGGCTTTTCCAGGTACGCTTCGCCGTTATGCCGCAGGACCGGCGCGCGCACGTACGAGCCCGAGCCCACCTTCGGCTGGAGATAGCCTTCGGTCTGCAACTGCTCGTAGGCGGCTACCACCGTGGTGCGCGACAGGCCAGTGAGGTCGGCCATCTCGCGGGTCGGCGGGATGCGGCTGCCGTGGACGATGCGGCCGGCGTGGATCGCCTGTTTCAACGCCCGCGCCAGTTGCCCGTGCAACGCGCCCTTGCCATCCAGCGTCAGGTCCATCGTCGCGCTCAGTCGGGCCGGAGCCGATCATGGCGGTACACCGTCATCGAAATGATCAGGCCGATGACGAGGTGCACGAGCAGGTCCAGGGCGATCTTGCCCACGGTGGGGGCAGCGTGGCTCGCCGGCATCGCCGAGAGCGGCAGCACGATGTAGTTCATGGCCACGTACAGCCAGAGGCCATAAGCCAAGCCGGCCCGCCACGGATGTTCCCGCAGCCAATGCATTCGCCGGCTGCCGAACCAGAACGCCCAGGCCATCACGCAGGTGATCGAGAAGTGCAGCACGATGCCGAGCGCGGCAGTCGCCCGGCCATGCGCAAACGCCTCCCGCCCCAGCAAGCCACTGGCCACCGCTTGCCACACCCTTACCGGCGGCACCCCCTTCAGTGCCCACAGGCCGGTGGCATAGCAAAAGTCGAACAGGCCGGCGAGCAGGCCGCCCCACAGCACTGGATGCAGCCGAGTTGCGCGGGTCATCGTCCACTCCTGTCGATGCGAACGCGCGCAGTCAGCCAGAAGCAGCGAGGACATGCAAGGCAGCCCGCAGCAAGCGGCCGGCGCGAGGCCGGCCGCTGGGTGTCACCACTTGTAGTCGATGTTCGCGTACACGAATGCACCGTTGAAGCCAAACGGCGAGGAGGTGCTGTAGGGCAGGTAGGTCCGCGTGCCCAGGCCGGCCAGCTGTTGGTCGGGGTATTCGTTGAGCACGTTGTCGCCGCCGACGGTGAAGCTCCAGCGGTCCAGGACGTACGTCGCGGCCAGGTCCAGCGTCCACTTGGCGCTGTAGGTCTGGTCGGTGGCCGGCGTGGTGCCGTAGCTGGTGAATTCGCCCCAGCGCGTGGCGGTGGCGTTGAAGCGCCAGTCGCCGGGCGACCAGGTGCTGCCGAGGAAGAATTTGTCGCGCGGCGAACCCTTGGTGATGCGGCCGATCTCGGTGCGGCCGATACGCACCGCGGTCGGGTCGATCGCTTCCAGCGCCGGCGGGTTCTCGGCAATGTGCTGGATCTCGGTCTTGTTGTAGTTGTAGCCGCCGGTGAGTTCCAGCGGGCCGCTGCCCAGGGCCCAGCGGTAAGTGCCGACGGCATCCACACCGGTGGTGCGGGTGTCGACGGCATTGGTGAAGTAGCGGCCGCCGCCGATGCCGGTATAGCCGTTGGCCTGCAGGTAATTGCGAACCGCGGTGGAGGTGAGGTTTTCCGACAGCACGATGCGGTCGTCGATGTCGATGCGGTAGGCATCGATGGTGACGTACAGCGCATCGATCGGCTGCAGCACCAGGCCCATGCTGTAGTTGGTCGATTCCTCGGCCTGCAGTGGTTCGGCACCCAGCGCTACCGCCGCTGGGTTGTCGGTGCGGAACGTGCCGATTTCATAGGGGACGCCATCGATGAAGTTGGTGGCGATGGACTGGAAGTATTGCTGCTGCAGCGAAGGTGCGCGGAACCCGGTGGAGGCCGTCGCGCGCAGCGCGATCTTGTCGGTGAAGGCGTAGCGCAGCGAGAGTTTGCCGTTAGCGGTATCGCCGAAGTCACTGTAGTCCTCGTAGCGGCCCGCCAGCCCGACGGTGAACTTGTCGCTGAGGTCGGCTTCCAGGTCGACGTAGGCCGAATAGCTGTGGCGATCGAACTGGCCCGAGTCGCTCGGCTTGAAGCCGGCAAACACCTGCGCGCCGGGCAGGAAGCTGCCATTGGCCGACGGCACGCCGCCATTGATGTAGGAAGCCGGGTCGCCGGGCGATTCGTTGAACTTCTCGCCGCGCCATTCCAGGCCGAACGCCAACGCCAGCGGATAGGCCAGGCCGACATCCAGCGGCTTGCTGAAGTCGGCGTTGAGCACGTTCTGCGTCACTTCCAGGGTGCCGGCATAGAAGCGTGTCGGCGTCTCCAGGCCCATGCTGTTGTTGAGGCTGTTGCGCACATCGAAACGCAGGTTGTTCTGGCCGTAGTTGTAGCTCATGTCGATATTGAGCCCGCCGGCGGTGCTGGTCTTGAATCCGCCGACCCAGGAAACATCCTTGCTGACGTTGTAGATCTGCGGCAGGAAGCCGTTCGGATAAATCTGCGGACGGTTGCGGTTGTCGGTGTCCCAGCGGAAATAGCCGTTGGACAGGACCTCGCGGCGGCTGGCCATCGCGTAGGAATAGAACGTGAGGTAGTCCACCGGACTGTATTGGCCGTTGTAGGACACCGCGCCCTGGTCGATCTCCGGGTCGCCATAACGCTGCTCGACCACGCCGTTGTACGGTTTGGCACGGTTGGTCTGGTCTTGGTGCCCGGCCTGCGCGGCCAGGTGCACGGCGCCCTTGTCGCCGAGGCGGAAGCCGCCGTCGCCGGAGAGCTGGTATTGCTCGCCATCGCCGGCGCTGTACTGGCCATAGCGGCCGGCGATGCCGCCGCCGCTGCCGCTGCCCTTGAGCACGACGTTGATGACGCCGGCAATGGCATCCGAGCCGTACTGCGCGGCCGCGCCATCGCGCAGCACCTCGATGCGTTCGACCGCCGCGATCGGAATGGTGTTGAGGTCGGCCGGTGAAGAGCCGCGGCCCTGGCTGCCATTGAGATTGACCAGCGCGGTGGTGTGATAGCGCTTGCCGTTGACCAGCACCAACACCTGGTCTGGCGCCAGCCCGCGCAACTGCACCGGGCGCACCGCATCGGTGCCATCGGTGATGGCCGGGCGTGGGAAATTGAGCGAAGGCACCGCGCGCGACAGCGCAGTGGCCAGTTCGGTGGTGCCTGTCGCCGAGAGCGCCTCCGGCGAGATGATGTCGATCGGCGACGCCGACTCGGCCACCGTGCGGTCGGTTACGCGGGTGCCGGTGACGATCACCGTATCGAGCGTATTGGGCGAAGACTGGCCCCAGGCATGCAGCGGAAACAGCGCGACGACAACAGCGGACGCAAGAACGCGATTGGATCGGATCATGGAAGGGCCACTCCGGCGGGGACGGAAAAATGCGCCGGCGCGCCCCCTCCCGGGCGACCGCGGCCACAGGCCGCGCCGAACGCGAGTCAACGAGTAACCGCTGTGACACCGAGTTCTCAAATTTTCGTTGGTTGCAGATGCAACGAGTGGACAGGCAGATTTGATCTGGCAACCGCTCGGAATTTTCCAATATCGGCAATGTCGGTGCGGCGCTAGGTTGATCTTTCTTCCCTTGCGGCAGTCGAGATGAGTCAGGTCGTGGCGCCGCGGGGCTTGCTGGTCGTATTTCTGATGTCCGTGGGCATTGCGACGGGCCATGGGTCGTTGATGGTCGTCGTGTCACTAGTGGCGTCATTGCTTGCCGGCCATCTCCTAGTGCGCGGAGCACTGCTCGCTGAGCAATTGGACACGCGGAGCGCTTTGCTTCAGGCCGCCTGCCTTTGGTTCGCGCTGAACCTGGTGCCCGTGCTCGTAGCCGTCTTTCAGCCGGAGCCGCGGCCGATATGGGCATCGGCGCTGAAGTCCTTCTTGTGGATGATGCTGCTGACACTCGCAATGGTGGCAGGTGCCACTAATGGCCCACGAGCAAGCGCGCGCCGGCTGCTCGGCATTCTTACTGGGGTATTCGGCCTGGTCGCCGGATCGGCGCTCCTGCTGGCGCCGGTGGACGAGGTTGCTGGCTGTCGCGGCGGCGGCTGTCTCAAGCCATTGGCCGGTTACTCGGTGATGCTGCTTGCCGCGCTTGAACGCGAGGGCATCGTGATCCATGTTCCGGCGGCACCAGGGTCATAAATAGACACGCATCAAGTCTGCAAGCAAAGGCCCGGTTTCCCGGGCCTTTGAATTCAACTCTTCGATTGCCCACTCACCACCGGTAGTTCACCTTCCCATACACATACGCCCCGTTGAAACCGAAGGGCGAAAGGTTGCTGTAGGGGAACTGCCCGCTGGTCGAGTTCGCGAAGCTGTTCTCGTCGGGGTACTCGTTGAGCAAGTTGTCCGCGCCGAGGGTGAGGGTCCAGCCATCGATCTTGTAGCTGGCCGAGGCGTCGACCACCCACTTGGCGCCGAAGGTCTGGTCGTTGACTGCCGAGGCGGGACGCGTGCTGAACTCGCCGTAGCGGGTGGTGCCCAGCGCCAGCGCCCAGTGCTCCGAACTCCAGGTGCCGTTGAGCTGCAGCTTGTCGCGCGGGAAGCCGTCTTCGATGCGGCCGCGTTCGGTGCGGTCGATGCGCTCCAGGTTCAGGCCGTTGGCGCTGAGCTCGGCCGGGTTCGGCGCGATGTGCGTCACTTCGGTCTTGGCGTAGCTGTAGCCGGCGGTCAGGTCGAAACTGCTGGCGGCGAGCTGCCAGCGGTAGCTGCCGACGACATCGACGCCGCGGCTGCGGGTATCGATGGCATTGGTGAAGTAGCGGCCGCCATTGACGCCGTAGATGCCCTGCGCTTCGAGGAAGCGTTGCACCGCGATGCCGGTGAGGTTGGAGGAGAGCACGATGCGGTCGTCAACCTCGATCTGGTACGCGTCGATGGTCAGGTACAGCGCATCCAGTGGCTGCAGCACCAGGCCTGCGCTATAGGAGGTAGAGGTCTCTGGCTTCAGCGGCTCGGCACCCAAGGCCTGCGCGGTCGCACTGCTGGCCGGGAAAGTGCGGATTTCATACGGGTTCGGGTCGCCGGCCAGGAACGTGGTGCTGGTGGTCTGGAAGTATTGCTGCGGCAGCGACGGCGCGCGGAAACCGGTGGCCGCGGTGGCGCGCAGGGCGACGCGATCGGTGAAGGCATAGCGCGCCGAGAGCTTGCCCGAGGTCTCGCTGCCGAAGTCGTCGTAGTGCTCCCAGCGCCCGGCCAGGCCAGCGGAGAACTTGTCGGTGAAGTCCGCTTCGAGGTCGCCGTAGAAAGCGTAGCTGTCGCGCGAATAGTGGCCCGATACGCTCGGCGAGAAGCCGCCGAAGCCCTGCGCGCCGCCCGCCAGGGTGCCACGCTGGTAGTACGAGCCCAGCTCGCCCGGCGACTGGTTCCACTTCTCGTTGCGGTATTCCACGCCGAAGGCGACGTTCACCGGATAGGCCAGGCCCCAGTCGAAGCCGCGGCTGAAATCCAGGTTGCCGATGTTCTGCGTGGTTTCCAGAGCGCCGTCGTAGAACGAGGTCGGCGAGTCCGCGCCGAGGCTGACGTTGAGGGTGTTGCGGGTGTGGAAGTCGAGGTGGTTGTAGCCGTAGTTGTAGCTGGCATCCCACTTCCACCCGGCCACTTCGCCGCGCAGGCCGGCGACCAGGGTGCGGTCCTTGGAGTAGCTCTGGATTTGCGGCAGGAAGCCGTCCGGATAGATCGAGCGGATGTTCTGCGTAGTGCTGCCCGGTGCGCGGAAGAACGCCGAACCGGTGATGTCGCGATTGCTGGCCACGGCGAAGGCGTAGGCATCGAGGCTGTCGGTCAGCTGGTACTCGCTGTTGAGCGAGAAGGCCTGCGCATCGACCTCGGGGTCGCCGATCACGAACGCCTTCTGCCCGACTGCCGGCTGCGACGCGCTCGGTGCGCCGGCATACGGACGCGCGCGGTTGGTCAGGTCCTGCTGGTTGAGCTGGCCGGCCACATGCAGCCAGCCACGGTCGCCACCCAATGCCACGCCGGTATCGCCGGAGAGCTGGTAGTTCTTGCCGTCGCCGGCCGAATACTGGCCGAAGCCGGCTTCCAGGCTGCCGCCTTTCTCGGCGCCCTTGAGCACGATGTTGACCACCCCGGCGATCGCATCGGAGCCGTACAAGGCCGAGGCGCCGTCGCGCAGGACTTCGACGCGCGCGATGGCGGCGATCGGAATCGTATTGAGGTCCACCGCCGCCGAGCCGCGGCCGATGGTGCCGTTGATGTTGAGCAGCGAAGAGGTGTGGTAGCGCTTGCCGTTGACCAGCACCAGCACCTGGTCCGGCGACAGCCCGCGCAGCTGCACCGGGCGCACGGCGCTGGTGCCATCGGCCAGGGCCGGGCGCGGGAAGTTCAGCGAGGGCAGGGCGCGCGCCAGGGCGGTGGCCAGTTCCGGCGTGCCAGTGGCGCTCAGCGCTTCGGACGAAATGATGTCGATCGGCGACTGCGATTCGGCGACCGTGCGGTCGGTGACGCGGGTGCCGGTGACGATCACCGTATCGAGGGTGTTGGGGGTGGCGGTGTCCTGCGCCAGGGCGCTGGCGGCGGGAAGGGCCAGGGCAATGGCCAGGGACAGGGGAGCAAGAAGCGGGCGCTGCGCGAACGGGTGTTTCATGACATCTCCAACGGGCCCGGCGGGGCGGGAATGCGGGGGACCGATCGCCGGGGGCGGATCGGCAGTGCCCGGGCCGAGGCCGTCGCCAGCGGAGGAGAGGGAGCGGGCGACGGCAGGTCCCGGACGCGCTAAGTATTCGTTAACGCTAGAATGTCGTCGCAGGAAGGCTCTTCATCTGCTTATGCCTTCCCGTTATCTAGCTAATCTGCCTTAGGCCTTTCCGTCATGATTTCCCTGCGTAACTTCGCCCTGCGTCGCGGCGAGCGGCTGCTGTTGTCCAACGTCGACCTTTCCATGCACGCCGGCTACCGCGTCGGCGTGGTCGGCCGCAATGGCACCGGCAAATCCAGCCTGTTCGCCGCCATCCGCGGCGAGCTCGAAGCCGACAAGGGCGACGTTGACCTCCCGGGGCGCGTGCGCATCGCCAGCGTCGCGCAGGAAACGCCCTCGCTGCCGGACCCGGCAATTGAGTTCGTGCTTGGTGGCGATATCGAAGTGGCCGCCGTGCTGAAGGCCGAGGCCGAGGCGACCGCGCGCGAAGATTGGGAAGCGGTGGCCGAGGCGCACCAGAAGATGGCCGAGATCGGCGCCTACGACGCCGAGGCCCGCGCCGGCAAGCTGCTGCACGGTCTCGGCTTCCCGGCCGAAACCCATTCGCGCGCGGTCTCTGCATTCTCGGGCGGCTGGCGCGTGCGCCTGAACCTGGCGCGCGCGCTGATGATGCCTTCGGACCTGCTGCTGCTCGACGAGCCGACCAACCACCTCGACCTGGACGCGGTGTTCTGGCTGGAACAGTGGCTGCTCAAGTACCCGGGCACGCTGCTGCTGATCTCGCATGACCGCGAGTTCCTCGACAACGTCGCCACCCACACCCTGCACCTGCACGGTGGCGGCGCCAAGCTCTATGTCGGCGGCTATACCGACTTCGAACGCCAGCGCGCCGAACAGCTGCGCCAGCAACAGCTCGCGCACGAGAAGGAACAGGCCGAGCGCGCGCATCTGCAGAGCTTCATCGACCGCTTCAAGGCGCAGGCCAGCAAGGCCGCGCAGGCACAGAGCCGGATGAAGCGCCTGGCCAAGCTGTCGGGCACCGAGGCGGTGCGCGCCGAACGCGAGTTCCGCATCGAGTTCGCGCCGCCGGCCAAGCTGCCGTTCTCGCTGATCCGTTTGAACCATGTGCAGGCAGGCTATCGGGCTGTTGTGGGAGGGGCTTCAGCCCCGACGGGAACCTCCCGGGACAGCGTCGGGGCTGAAGCCCCTCCCACAGTGATCCTCGATCACGTCGGTTTTGGCCTGGAAGCCGGCCAGCGCATCGGCCTGCTCGGCCCCAACGGCGCCGGCAAGACCACGCTGGTCAAGACCCTGGTCGGCGAACTGGACCCGATTTCCGGCGAGCGCGCCGCGCATCCGGACCTGCGCATCGGCTACTTCGCCCAGCACACGGTCGAGTCGCTGCATGAGGGGCAGTCGCCGATGGAACACTTCCGCGACCTCGCCCCGGATGCCCCGAACCAGGCGTTCCGCGATTTCCTTGGCAAGTGGAACTTCGCCGGCGACCGCGCCTTCGAGCCGGTGGATGGCTTCTCCGGTGGCGAACGCGCGCGCCTGGCGCTGGCGTTGATCGCCTGGCAGCAGCCGAACGTGCTGCTGCTCGACGAACCGACCAACCACCTTGACCTGGAAATGCGCGAAGCGCTGGCCGAAGCGTTGGCCGATTTCGAAGGTGCCATCGTCATGGTCTCGCACGACCGCCATTTGATCGGCCTGGTCTGCGACACCTTCTGGCGCGTGGCCGATGGCGTGGTCGAGCCGTTCGACGGCGACCTCGACGAATACGCCGCCTGGCTGCGCAGCCGTCCGGCCGCGCAGGGCACCAAGCAACGCTTGGCCGATGCCGCGCCGGCACCGCTGCCGCCGCCGCCGCCGCCGCCATTGCCGCCGCCGCTGCCGAAGAAGCCGCTCAACCCGCACAAGGTCGCCGCCGCCGAAAAACGCGTCGGTGAATTGGAGGCGTTGCTGGCCGAGGTCGATCGCCAGCTCGCCGATCCGGCCAATTACGCCGACGCCAATCGCATGAGCGAACTTGGCCGCGATCGCGACAGCGTTGCCGCCCGGCTCGCCGAGGCCGAGCAACAGTGGCTGGAGTTGATGGGCTGACGTTCGGCGCTGGCGCGTCTCGCGTCAGCCGGCCTGGGCCTGCAGCCATTCGCGAAACCGCCGCGCCGGCTCGCTCTCGGCGCGCGAACGTAGCCGGGTGAGCCAGTAGCGGCCGAGATCGGCATGGACCGCGAAGGGCTGAACCAGTCGTTCCGAGGCCAGGTCCTGTTCGAACATCCGCAATGGCAGCAGCGCCACGCCGGCTCCCGCCGCGGCGGCGCTGGCGAGCGCCAGCGAGGAATCGAACATCGCGCCGCGTGCCTCCAGTGCGGGCAATCCCGCGGCCTGCGCCCAGCGCGTCCACTCGTCGCTGCGATACGAGCGCAGCAGCGGCATCCGCAGCAGATCGGCCGGCGCGCGCAGCCGCGCGGCCATGGCTGGTGCGCAGACCGGGGCGAAGGGCGCTTCCAGCACCGCGGTGGCCTGTTGCCCCTGCCAGTCGCCCTCGCCGAAGCGGATCGCCAGTTCCAGGCCTTCGCCGGCCAGGTCGATGCGGTTGTTGTGGGTCTGCAGGCGCAGCTCGATATCCGGGTGCGCGGCGGCGAAATCCGCCAGCCGCGGCAACAACCAACCGGTGGCGAACGTGGCCACCACACCCACTGCCAGCACATGGCGATAGCGTCCCTCGCTGAACTGATCGAGGGTGGCGGCGATGCGGTCGAAGCATTCGCCAAGCACCGGGTACAGCGCGGCCGCCTCGTCGGTCAGCGCCACGCCGCGCGGCAGGCGGTGGAACAGTCGTACGCCGAGGTGCGCTTCCAGTGCCTTTATCTGGTGGCTCAATGCGGCCTGGCTGACGCACAGTTCCGCTGCGGCCCGGGTCAGGTTCTGGTGGCGGGCCGCGGCCTCGAAGGCGCGCAGCGCGTTGAGCGGCAGGCGAGGGCGCAGCATCGGCAGGCATCAATTCAATTCATGGGTGGCCTTGAATAACCTCGCTGGTGGACCTCGGTCAAGATTTCGATACTCAGGTTTTCCGAGGAGGTGGGCGATGCAGAGCAGAAGGCGGTTCCTGCAGTATTCGATGCTCGCGGCCGGTGCCGGGTGGTTGGCGCCACAGTGGGCAAAGGCCACGGAGAAACGCATGGATCCGCTGGCCGACCGCTTTGCCCGGATCGAGCGCGACAGCGGCGGCCGCCTCGGCGTGGCCCTGCTCGACAGCAGCGGCCGCCAGCTCGCCGGGCACCGCCAGGACGAGCGCTTCCCGATGTGCAGCACCTTCAAATTTCTACTGGCGGCCGCCGTACTGCAGGGCATCGACCAGGGCCGGTTGCGGCTGGACCAGCGCGTGGCGGTGGCCAAGTCGGACCTGGTCGGCAACTCGCCGGAGACCGAAAAGCACGTGGGCAGTGCCGGCATGCGCGTGGACGAGTTGAGCCGGGCGACGCTGATCTGGAGCGACAACGCCGCGGCCAACCTGCTGCTGCCGCTGGTCGGCGGGCCGCCGGGCTTGACCGCCTTCCTGCGCGCCAACGGCGACCGCCTGACCCGCAGCGACCGCACCGAGCCCACCTTGAACCAGTTCGCCGCGGGCGACGACCGCGACACCACCACACCTGCGGCGATGGCCGGCAACCTGCAGCGCTTCCTGTTGGGAGAAGTGCTCTCCCCGGCCTCGCGCCAGCAACTCACCATCTGGCTGCGCGACAACCGCACCGGCGATACGCGCTTGCGCGCAGGCCTGCCGGCCGGCTGGCAGATCGGCGACAAGACCGGTTTCAACGGCGAGGACACCAGCAACGACATCGGCATCCTGTGGCCCCCCGGCGGCCGTTCGCCGCTGTTGCTGGCCGCCTACCTGCAGGGCGCAAAGGTGCCGCCGGAAGGGCAGAGCAAAGCCCTGGCCGAAGTCGCGGCCGCCGTAGCCGCGGCCCACGGCTGAACCCTGTAGGAGCGGCTTCAGCCCCGACGAACGAAGCCGGGAACGCTGCGGGGGCCAGCCAAACTCTTGAACAGGGGGTCTTTGCCCTAAAATTCCCGGTCTCCGTTCCACCTTGCCTGACTCCCCATGCCGATCTACGCCTTCCAGTGTGCCGAGTGCGGCCACAACTTCGACCGCCTGCAGAAGCTTTCCGACCCCGATCCAACGGTCTGCCCGTCCTGCGGCGCCGAAGCCGTCAAGCGCCAGGTGACCGCGCCTTCGTTCCGTCTGGCCGGTGGCGGCTGGTACGAGACCGACTTCAAGAAGAGTGGCGACAAGAAGCGCAACCTGGCGGAGAGCAACAGCACGAGCGCCAGTAGCGCGCCCAGCGGAGGCGGCGATGCCAAGCCTGCCGCCACGCCGAAGGCCGAACCCAAGCCGGCGAGCTGAGGCGGCCGCAACAAAAGAAGAGGGGCGGCCCATGGCCGCCCCTCTGTGCGTCACGCCAGCCTTCGCTCAGCGCGCGCCGAAGCGCGCCCGGCAGCCGTCGTCCACCCACAGCTGGTTGCGCTCGTAGCCCCAGGTCCGGCCTTCATCGCAGCGGGTCTTGGACAACTGCTGCACGATCACCGGGCGGCCGCGGTTGCGGTCCCAGTCGCAATAGCGGCGGCGCTGGTCGTCGCTGCTGCAAGTGACCTGGTAGTTCGGATCGCCATGGCCCCAGCCGCCGCCGTTGTTGCCGCCGCCGCCCCAACCGCCGCGGCCTTCGGCGAACTCGCCGCGACAACCGTCGTTGACCCACAGGCTGCCGTTGCGGAAGCCCCAGGTACGGCCCTCGACGCAGCGGGTGTCGGACAACTGGCGGACCAGGGTGGCGCCGCGCCAGTTGGTATTGCAGACACGCTGGCGCTTGTCGGTGCTTTCGCAGCGGATCGTGCCGCCCTGGCCGCCGCCGTAACCGCCGTCGTTACCGCGGCTGTCGGCGAAGCGCGCGCGGCAACCGCGGTCGACCCAGACGAAGCCGCGGCCGCTGCCCCAGTTGTTGCCTTCCACGCAGCGCGTGCTGGACAGGTTCTGCACCAGCACCGCCCGACCGGAGAACGGCGCTGCGCACTGGCTGCGCCGGTTGTCGTTGGAGGCGCAGGTAATGGTCTGGCCGCTGTAGCCACGCTCCTGCGCGGCGGCAGGGGTGGCGTGGGCCATTGCCAGGCCCAGGCCCAGGCCGGCCAGGGCGATCAACGGGCGATGCGACATATGCGGATCCTTGCAGGTGTGAAGACGGCTGGACTATAGCCGGGGGCATCGCCAACGGACCGTGACTGGACCGATTTGCCCGTGCGCCCGCCCGGCCCCAGAATATCGGGCTTTCCGGCGCCGCCTGCGCCGGCTTTTTTTGCGGAGCGTTCCGATGCGTACCCACTTCTGCGGCCAGGTCGACGAGACCCTGATCGGCCAAACCGTCACCCTCGCCGGCTGGACCGACGTCGCCCGCAATCTCGGCGGCGTGTGCTTCATCGATCTGCGCGACCACGAAGGCATCGTGCAGGTGACGGTTGAGCCGGACAACGCAGAGGTGTTCGCGGTCGCCGCCAGCCTGGGCTACGAAGACGTGCTGCAGGTCGAAGGCGTGGTGCGCGCGCGCCATGCGGTCAACGAAAAGATCCGCACCGGCAAGGTCGAGGTGATCGCCACCCGCATCACCGTGCTCAACAAGGCCGAACCGCTGCCGTTCCACGCGCACGAGAACCCGGGCGAGGAAACCCGCCTCAAGTACCGCTATCTCGATTTGCGCCGCCCGGAAATGCAGCGCATGCAGCGCACCCGCATCAAGCTGGTGCAGTCGTTGCGCCGCTACCTCGACGAGCGCGGCTTCCAGGACATCGAAACCCCGATCCTGACCAAGGCCACGCCGGAAGGTGCGCGCGACTTCCTGGTGCCGGCGCGCATGCACCCGGGCGAGTTCTATGCGCTGCCGCAGTCGCCGCAGCTGTTCAAGCAGATCCTGATGGTGGCCGGCTTCGACCGCTACTACCAGATCGCCCGCTGCTTCCGCGACGAAGCCCTGCGCGCCGACCGCCAGCTGGAATTCACCCAGCTCGACATGGAGTTCGCCTTCGTCCGCGAGCGCGACGTGCAGGACGCGGTCGAGGCGATGATCCGTGCCATCTTCAAGGAAGTGGTCGATGTCGAGCTCGATGCGCAATTCCCGCGCATGACCTGGGCCGAGGCGATGCGCCGCTATGGTTCGGACAAGCCGGACCTGCGCATCGACCTGGAGCTCGTCGATGTGGCCGAGCAGGTCAAGGGTAGCGAGTTCGCCGCCTTCACCGCCGCCGCCAACGATCCCGACGGCCGCGTCGCGGCACTGCGCATTCCCGGCGGCGCCACGCTGTCGCGCAAGCAGATCGACGAATACGCCGCCCATGCCGCCAAGTACGGCGCCAAAGGCCTGGCCTACGTGAAGCTGTCCGAGACCGGCGAGGTCACCTCGCCGATCGCCAAGTTCTTCACCGACGAGGCCTTCGCCACCTTGCTCAAGCAGGTAGGCGCGCAGAACGGCGACATCGTGTTCTTCGGCGCCGGCGGCTACAACAAGGTCTCCGACTTCATGGGCGCGCTGCGCTTGAAGGCCGGCAAGGACTTCGACCTGGTCGCCGCTGGCTGGCGTCCGCTGTGGGTCACCGACTTCCCGATGTTCGAGTGGGACGAGGAGGCGCAGCGCTACGTCGCCCTGCATCACCCCTTCACCGCCCCGGCGGTGGACGACATTGCAGAGCTGCGTGCGCACGCCAAGACCGCGGTCTCGCGCGGCTACGACATGGTGCTCAACGGCAACGAGATCGGCGGCGGTTCGATCCGTATCCATCGCCCGGAAATGCAGAGCGCGGTGTTCGAACTGCTCGGCATCGGCGCCGAGGAGGCCGAGGCCAAGTTCGGCTTCCTGCTCGACGCGCTGAAGTACGGCGCACCGCCGCATGGTGGCATCGCCTTCGGCATCGACCGCATTGCCGCGCTGATGGCCGGCACCGAATCGATCCGCGACGTCATCCCGTTCCCCAAGACCACCGGCGCGCAGTGCCTGATGACCGGCGCGCCGTCGCCGATCCCGGACGAGCAGCTGGCCGAAGTCCACATCATGGTGCGGCCGCGGCCGGCCAAGGACTGAGGCCAGGCGGTAGGATTCGCCCATGGCCCTGTCCATCCGCCGCGCCAATGTCGAAGACGCCGAGCAACTCTCGGCGTTGGCGACGCAGACGTTCGTCGAGACGTTCGGGCATCTGTATCCGGATGCCGACCTGCAGGCGTTCCTGATGGAGGCCTATGCGGTGGAGCGCTCGCGCATCGTGCTGGCCCATCCGGACTACGCGATCTGGCTGCTGGAAGATGATGGCGTGGCCGTCGGCCATGCCGCCGCCGGCCCGTGCGGGCTGCCGCACCCGCAGGTGCGCCAAGGCGATGGCGAGCTCAAGCGGCTGTACCTGCTCAAGGATCGCCAGAACAGCGGCTGGGGCAGCCGGCTGTTCGAAACCGCGCTGCAATGGCTGGAGCGCGATGGCCCACGCACGCTGTGGATCGGCGTGTGGTCGGAAAACTTCGGCGCGCAGCGCTTCTATGCGCGCTATGGCTTCGAGAAGGTCGGCGAGTACGAGTTTCCGGTGGGCCAGGTGCGCGACCTGGAGTACATCCTCAAAAGAGACCCGGTCCGCGCAGTGCCCTTGTAGAAGGACCTTCAGCCCCGAGCGCTTTGCGAGCCACCCACTAAGCGCCGCAGCGCTGCGCACCCACGATGCCCGCCACCGGCTTCTGCACCCCCGTCGCCGCCTGGCGGCTGCGCGAAGCCAGCACCACGCCACCGATCACCGCGATCACGCCGGCCAATTGCCCCACCTGCGGCAACTGCCCGCCAATCAACGCCACCAGCAGCGTGAACACCGGCACCAGGTTGAAGAAGCTCGCCGTGCGCGCAGCACCGATCCGGCGGGTGGCGGCAAACCAGAACAGATAGCCGAGCACCGAGCTGCATAGCGCCAGGTAGACGATGCCCCAATGCACGCTGGCCACGGCGTGATCCATCGCCGCCAGCGGCTGCTCGCGCCACAACGCCAACAGCAGCAACACCGCGGTGCCCAGCACGATCGAGCCCGTCGTGGTCTGTTGCGCGTCGAGCTTGCCCAGGTAGCGGCGCGAGATCACGGTGGCCAGCGCCCAGCACAGGGCGCCACCCATCACGATCGCATCGCCGCGCGCCAGGTGCAGCTGCGCCAGCTGTGTCAGGTGGCCGCCACTCACCACCAGCATCACGCCCAGCAGTCCGCTCGCCAGGCCGGCGGCGCGCCAGCGGTCGATGCGCTCGCCTTCCATCAATGACGAAAGCAGCATCGTCCACAGCGGCGTGGTCGCCATCAGCAGGGCAGCGTTGACCGGCGTGGTCGAACGCAGGCCGAAGAACATGGCCAGGTTGAACCCGGCGACCCCCAGCACGCCGACCGCGGCCAGCGCCGGCAGATGCGCACGCGCCAGGCGCCAGTCCAGGCGCCGGGTAAAGGCCAGCAGTGCCAGCAGCACCACGCTGGCCAGGAGGAAGCGCTCCAGGCCCGCGCTGATCGGGGTCATGCCGGCAATGACGTGGGCGCCGACATTGAAGGCGCTGCCCCAGAAGAAGGCGGTCAAGACCAGGCTGGCGTAGGTGAGGGCGGTCGAGCGCATGGCGGCGGTCCGGGAACGGCGAAGGGTGCATGCTGCGCCCGGCCTGACCTGGTTAGAATTCCCATAAGCACCGGGCTTGAGGGGAAAAAATTCCCATGTTGGATTGGGAGGACCTGCGCCACTTCACTGCCTTTGCCCAGGCGGGCTCATTGGCGGCGGCCGCGCGCCAATTGCGGGTCGAGCACGCCACCGTGGCGCGGCGCATCGCCGCGCTCGAAGGCGCGCTGGGGCTGAAACTGGTGGATCGCCGGGCGCGCGCCTATGCCCTCACCGCAGATGGCGAGCGCATCGCCGGCCTTGGTCGGCAGATGGCCGAAGGCGCCGATGCGGTCACCCGCGCAGCCGCCGCCGGCCAGCACGCCTTGGCCGGGCGCGTCACCTTGAGCGTGCCGCCGGCCACCGCCGCCAGCGAGCTGGCGCCACGCCTGGGCGAGTTGCGACGCAAGCACCCGGCGATCCATTTGCTGCTGATCGCCGAAACCCGCATGGCTTCGCTGCGCAACGAGACCGACCTGGCGCTGCGGCTGACCCGGCCGGACGACCCTGAGCTGGTGGTGCGACGGCTGCGGCGCCTGGGCTTTTCCTGGTTCGCCGCGCCCGAATACCTGGCGCGCACGCCGCCGGAGCACTACGAGTTCATCGGCTACGACGAAAGCCTGGACGACAGCGTGCAACAGAAGCGCCTGTTCGAGTTCGCCGCCGGCCGCCCGCTGGTCCTGCGCAGCAACAGCGCCGATGTGCAGCGCGCCGCCGTGCGCGCCGGGGTCGGCATCGCCCTGCTCGGCGATTTCCAGGAGAACCTGCAGGACTCGCGCATGATTCGCATGGACCTGCCGTTGCCCAAGCTCGAACGCGACCTGTGGCTGGTGGTCCACCGCGACCTGCGTCAGGCACCGGCGGTGCGCGCGGTGGCCGAGTTCCTGGTCGAGATCCTCGCCGAGCCGGTCGCGGCGGCCTAGTCGGCCGTGCCGGCACCCGGCAGCAGCGGCGCGCGCTGCCCGTCCAGCAGGCCGCGGCTGGCGCGACCGTTCTCCAGCAACAACAGTTCGCCGGATTTGCCGCGCTTGATGCTGCTGTCGATGGCGATGACGCGGCCATCGAAGTAGCTGCCCACGTGTTCCATCGAGGTGTGGCCGACGACGATCCGCGTCACGCCCAGCTGCTGCAGCAATGCGCTGACGTCAGCGGCGCTGGCGCGACCGTCGAAGTAGCCGCGATACCAGATCGGGCTGGTCTTGCTGTCATAGAGCGGCGCCAGTCGTGGGTCGGCCTTGACCTGCGCCCTCGGCAGGCCGAGCGAGTTGCGATAGCGCGTATTGCTCTGCTCGCGGTCGATGCCCTGGGCGAGGAACTGCGGCGAAATGCCGCCGTGCACGAACAAGGTATCGCCGACTTGGGCAATGGCCGGCGCCTGGCGCAGCCACTGGCCGATCACGCTGCCGGGCCCGTACAACCCCGGGTACGGCCGGCCGAGCAGGGCGGACGTATCGGCGTATTTCTGATGCAGATAGCGGACGTCGTGGTATAGCGTCATGGTTTCGTGGTTGCCGAGCAGGAACAGCATGTCGCCGCCGGCCGCGCGCGCCTGGCGTTGCAACTGGTGCAGCAGCCAGAACGCCTCGGTCACCTGCGGTCCGCGGTCGAAGACATCTCCGTTGACCACCAGCAGGCCATCGCCCCAGGCCCAGCGGTCGTGCGCGTCGATCAGTCCGTTGGCGCGTAGCAGTTGCAGCAGCACCCCGTATTGGCCATGGATGTCGGAAACCGCGGCCAGGCGTGCCGGCATCGGCCGTGCCGCCGCTGGCGGCCGCGCGCCGGCGGCGTCGATCTCCAGCGCATGCGGGTAGCCGCAGCGGGGCGGCACGCTGGCGATGCCGCCGCTGAAATCGATATGCGCGCGCTGCACCTGGCCGGCGCAGACCCACTCGGCTTCCAGCCCGGCCTGGGTCCGGCGCAGGTAGGGGCCGTCGTCCAGTGAAGGCGAGTCCAGCGCAGGCGCGGCAGCGGCGACGTTGGCCAGCAGCGCGAACAGCAGGGCGGGCGCGAAAAGCAGGCGCATTTTGAATCCAGCCACGGAACGGAACTTCCGATGATGCCCGGCAGCAGTCACGCAGGCGAGCCGATTTGATCACCGCTGCAGTGCGTGAAGTGGATGCTGCCGGCGGCGCTGCTAGACTCCGGCCACCGTCCGCAAGGGAGTGGTGCGATGAAGCAAGCAGGGATTTCCCTCTTCATGCTGTTTGGCCTGGCCGGCTGCGCGGCGACTCAACCGCTGCAACCGGAAAGCCCCGGGCCGCAGATTGCCGGTGATGGTGCCTGCCATGCCGAACGCGTCGCCTGGGCGGTGGGCCAGCCCTCGACCCAGGAGGTCATGGCGCGGGTGTGGAAAGAGAGCGGCGCCGGCCTGATCCGCCCGCTTGCCCCCGGCCAGGCCGCCACGCGCGACTACAAGCCCGATCGCATCAACATCAACGTCGACGCCAACAACCTGATCACCAGGGTCTATTGCGGCTGAGTTCCGGGTCGGCGATCAAGCCTCATGCCGATGAAGGTCCTGCTGGTCCATGGCCTGTGGAATTCGCGCCATTGGCTGGCGCCGTTGGCATGGCGACTGCGCCGCGAAGGTTTCGAAGTCGAACTGTTCGGCTACGCCAGCCTGATCGGCGGGGCCGAGGCGGCGATGCCGCGATTGGCCGAACGCATCGTCGCCACCGCGTGCCAGGGTCTGGTCGGCCACAGCCTGGGCGGGCTGGTGGCGCTGGAAACCCTGCGCCAGTGGCCGGCATCGTTGGTGTCGCGGGTGGTCTGCCTGGGCTCTCCGTTGTTGGGTAGCGCCGCGGCGGGTGGCCTGCGCGGTTTCGGCGCCGGGCTGGCGCTGGGCCGGTCTGCGACGATGCTGCGGCGGGGCGTGCCGGTCTGGGAGGGCCGGCCGGCCATCGGCATGGTGGCAGGCAACGTCGCGCATGGCTTCGGGCGCTGGTTTGCGCAACTGGAGGGCAGTTCCGACGGAACCGTGGCCGTGGCCGAGACGCGCTGGCCGGGCCTGGCCGACCATTGCCAGGTGCCCGTGGGCCATAGCGGGCTGGTGCTGTCGGCCGAGGCCGCGCGCCAGGTCGCCGCGTTCCTGCGCCAGGGCCGGTTCCTGCATTGAAAGCGGCGCGGTCGGGGGATCGGTTAAAATCCGCGCCCTGTCATCCAGCGCGTAGTGAGTCCCATGGGTAGAGGTCCTTCCATCGAAGCCCGCAAGAATGCGTCCGACGCCAAGCGCGGCAAGATCTTCACCAAGATCATCCGCGAGATCGGCGTGGCCGCCCGTGCCGGCGGCGGCGATCCCGGCAACAATCCGCGCCTGCGCGTGGCGATGGACAAGGGCCTGTCGGCGAACATGTCCAAGGATGTGATCGAGCGCGCGATCAAGAAGGCCACCGGCGAGCTGGAAGGCGTGGTCTACGAGGAAGTGCGCTACGAAGGCTATGCGCCGGGCGGGGTGGCGGTCATCGTCGATTGCCTCACCGACAACCGCGTGCGCACCGTGGCCGATGTGCGCCACGCTTTCAGCAAGTGTGGCGGCAACATGGGCACCGATGGCTCGGTGGCCTTCATGTTCAAGCGCCTGGGCGTGTTGAGCTTCAGCGCCGGCAGCGACGAAGAGCGCGTCACCGAAGCGGCGATCGAGGCCGGCGCCGACGACGTGGTGGTGTATCCGGAGGACGGTGCGATCGACGTGCTGACCGCGCCGGAAAGCTTCAGCGCGGTCAAGGACGCCATCGGCGCGGCCGGCCTGGCGCCGGACCACGCCGAAATCACTTTCCGCGCCGAGAACGACATCGCCGTCGACGGCGATACCGCGCTGCAGGTGCGCAAGCTGCTCGACATGCTCGAGGACCTGGACGACGTCCAGGATGTCTATTCGAACGTCGACCAGGCCAGCCTGGGTGCCTGATCGGGCAGGGGAGCGGAAAGAGCGGATAGTAGGCAGGGCAGGCATTGCTTCCCGGCGCCTGCGCGCCCGTTCCCTTTCCCGTCCAGGCTGCCGATTTCTTTCATCATGACCCGCATCCTCGGCATCGATCCCGGTTCGCAGCGCACCGGCATCGGCCTCATCGACATCGACGAGGCTGGTCGCACCTGCCATGTGCATCACCAGCCGCTATTGCTGCTGGGCGAGGGCGATTTTGCCCAGCGCCTCAAGCGCTTGTTGCTGGGGCTGGCGGCGATCATCGAGGAATACCGTCCCGACGAGGTCGCGATCGAGCAGGTGTTCATGTCACGCAATCCCGACTCGGCGCTCAAGCTTGGCCAGGCGCGTGGCGCGGCGATCGGCGCGGTGGTCCTGCGCGATCTGCCGGTGCACGAGTACGCCGCCACCGAGATCAAGCTGGCGGTGGTCGGCAAGGGCGGGGCGGACAAGGTCCAGGTGCAGCACATGGTCGGGGTGATGCTCAACCTCAAGGGCAAGCTGCAGGCCGACGCGGCCGATGCGCTGGCGGTGGCGATCACCCATGCCCACGTGCGCGCGACCGCGCGCCGCCTGGGCGTAGGCACGCGCGTGGCCTGGGGCCGCAAGTGATGCGCCCGGCCTTCTTCCCTCTTACTTATAGACAGGCTTCCCGATGATCGGACGACTCCGCGGCATCCTGGCCCACAAGCAGCCGCCCTGGCTGGTGATCGACGTCGGCGGCGTGGGCTACGAGCTGGAAGCGCCGATGAGCACGTTCTACGACCTGCCGGACGTGGGTCGCGACGTGATCCTGTTCACCCACTACGCGCAGAAGGAAGACAGCGTCGCGCTGTACGGCTTCCTGCGCGAGAGCGAGCGGCGGCTGTTTCGCGATGTCCAGCGCGTGACCGGCATCGGCGCCAAGATTGCGCTGGCGGTGCTCTCCGGCGTGAGCGTGGACGAGTTCGCGCGGCTGATCCAGACCGCCGACGTCACCGCGCTGACCCGCATCCCGGGCATCGGCAAGAAGACCGCCGAGCGCATGGTCGTGGAGCTCAAGGACCGCGCCGCAGATTTCGTCAGTGGCGGTGCACCGGTCACCGGCGCGCTCGGCCCGGACGCGGTCTCCGAAGCCACCGTGGCCCTGCAGCAACTCGGCTACAAGCCGGCCGAAGCGGCGCGCATGGCACGAGATGCCGGCAGCCCGGGCGACGATGTCGCCACGGTCATCCGCAAGGCCCTGCAGGCGGCGCTGCGCTGATCGGCGCAGCACGCCTTCCTCATCTCCTTCACGCCTGCTGGCGATACCCTCGGCCCGAACATGTCTCAGTCATCCTCCCACCACGCCGCCGCCGGTCCCCACGGCGGGCCTGCACCCTCGGCCGGCGCGGCCCTGGTGCTCGGTGCTATTGGCGTTGTTTTCGGCGACATCGGTACCAGCCCGCTGTACACGCTGAAGGAGGCGTTCTCGCCGCACTACGGCCTGGTGGGTGACCACGACACCGTGCTCGGCGTGCTGTCGCTGTCGTTCTGGGCGCTGATGATCGTAGTCACGCTCAAGTACGTGACCATCATCATGCGTGCCGACAACGAGGGCGAGGGCGGCATCATGGCGTTGATGGCGCTGGCCCAGCGCACGCTCAAGCACGGCTCGCGCTCGGCCTACGTGGTCGGCATCCTCGGTATCTTCGGCGCCTCGCTGTTCTTCGGCGACGGCGTGATCACCCCGGCGATCTCGGTGATGGGCGCGGTCGAGGGCCTGGAAATCGCCGCCCCGGCGCTGCATCCGTTCATCGTGCCGATCACCGTGGCGGTGCTATGCCTGGTGTTCCTGGCCCAGCGCTTCGGCACCGAGAAGGTGGGGCGGGTATTCGGCCCGATCATGGTCACCTGGTTCCTGGCGATCGCCGCGATCGGCGCCTGGAACATCGTCGATGCCCCCGAAGTGCTGAAGGCCTTCAACCCCTGGTGGGGCGTGCGCTTCTTTATCGAGCACGGCTGGCACGGCGTCTTCATTCTCGGCGCGGTGGTGCTGGCGGTGACCGGCGGCGAGGCGCTATACGCCGACATGGGCCACTTCGGCGCCCCGCCGATCCGCCAGGCCTGGTACTTCTTCGTGCTGCCGTGCCTGCTGCTGAACTACCTCGGCCAGGGCGCACTGGTGCTGGACCGCCCCGAGTCGCTGAAGAACCCGTTCTTCGAAGCGGTGCCCGGCTGGGCGCTGTACCCGATGATCGTCCTGGCCACGCTGGCGGCGGTCATCGCCTCGCAGGCGGTCATTACCGGTGCCTACTCGGTAGCGCGCCAGGCCATGCAGCTGGGCTACATCCCGCGCATGCTGGTCAAGCACACCTCGCGCGACACCATCGGCCAGATCTACGTGCCGGGCATCAACTGGCTGCTGGCGATCATGGTGATTGCGCTGGTGCTGGTGTTCCGCAGTTCCACCAACCTGGCGGTGGCCTACGGCATCTCGGTCTCGATGACGATGCTGATCGACACCCTGCTGCTGGCGCTGGTGGCGCGCGCGCTGTGGCCGTCGCACCGGCGCTGGGTACTGCCGCTGTGCGTGCTGTTCTTCATCGTCGAGCTGGCCTTCGTGGTGGCCAATGCGGTCAAGCTGCTGCAGGGCGCCTGGTTCCCGCTGGCGCTGGGCCTGGTGGTGTTCACCCTGATGCGCACCTGGCGGCGCGGCCGCGCGCTGCTGCGCGAGGAGATCCGCAAGGACGGTATCCGCATCGACACCTTCCTGCCGGGCCTGATGCTGGCGCCGCCGGCGCGCGTGCCGGGGACCGCGGTGTTCCTGACCGCCGACCCGATGGTGGTGCCGCACGCACTGATGCACAACCTCAAGCACAACAAGGTGCTGCACGAGCGCAACGTGTTCCTCAACGTCGAAACCCTGCCGATTCCCTACGCGCCGAAGGAAAAGCGGCTGAAGATGGAATCCATCGGCGACGAGTTCTATCGCGTCTACGTGCGCTTCGGCTTCATGGAGACCCCGGACGTGCCGCTGGCGCTGATGCGCTCGTGCGACCGCGGCGGCATCTACTTCGACCCGATGGACACCACCTTCTTCGCCAGCCGCGAGACCATCGTGGCAAGCGCCAACCGCGGCATGCCGATCTGGCGCGACAAGCTGTTCGCGCTGATGCACCGCAATGCCGCCCCGGCCACCGGCTTCTTCCGCATTCCGGGCAACCGCCTGGTGGAGCTGGGCGCGCAGGTGGAGATCTGAGGGGCCGGGACTCGGGACTCGGGCCTCGAAGCGCACCGCTGGATGCCTGAGTTGCCTACAATGATCGGCATGGAATCCCGCCTCATCGACAGCACTTCCACCCGCGAGGACGATGCGGTGGACGCCAGCATCCGCCCCAAGCGCCTGGCCGACTACCTCGGCCAGCAGCCGGTGCGCGAGCAGATGGAGATCTATATCGAGGCTGCCAAGGCGCGCGGCGAGGCCATGGACCACGTGCTGATCTTCGGCCCGCCCGGTCTCGGCAAGACCACCCTGAGCCACGTCATCGCCAACGAGCTGGGGGTCAACCTGCGGGTGACCTCCGGGCCGGTGATCGAAAAGGCCGGCGACCTGGCCGCGCTGCTGACCAACCTGCAGCCGCACGATGTGCTGTTCATCGACGAGATCCACCGCCTCTCACCGGTCGTGGAGGAAGTGCTGTACCCGGCGATGGAGGATTTCCAGATCGACATCATGATCGGTGACGGCCCGGCCGCGCGCTCGATCAAGATCGACCTGCCGCCCTTCACCCTGATTGGTGCCACCACCCGTGCCGGCCTGCTGACCGCGCCGCTGCGCGATCGCTTCGGCATCGTCCAGCGCCTGCAGTTCTACAGCCCGGCCGAGCTGACCCGCATTGTCATTCGCTCGGCGGCCATCCTCGGTATCGACTGCACGCCCGAAGGCGCCGCCGAGATCGCGCGGCGTTCGCGCGGCACCCCGCGCATCGCCAACCGCCTGCTGCGGCGGGCGCGCGACTACGCCCAGGTGCGGGCGCAGGGCCGCATCGACGTCGAGGTCGCCGACGCGGCGATGCGCATGCTCAAGGTGGACCCGGAAGGTTTCGACGAACTCGACCGGCGCCTGCTGCACACGTTGATCGACCATTTCGACGGCGGCCCGGTCGGGGTCGAGTCGCTCTCGGCCTCGTTGTCGGAAGAGCGTGGCACCCTGGAAGACGTGATCGAGCCCTACCTGATCCAGCAAGGCTTCCTGGTCCGCACCGCCCGCGGCCGCATGGTCACGCACAAGGCCTACAGCCACCTGGGCCTGAAACCTCGCCGCGATACCGCCGATGCGCCGGTCGATCTGCTCGGCACGCCCGGAGACCTGTTTTGACCGACCACGCAGGCGCCGCGCCCGTAGGGCCGCGATTCAGTTGGCCGACACGGGTTTACTGGGAAGATACCGACGCCGGTGGCGTGGTCTACCATGCGCGCTACGTTGCCTTCATGGAACGGGCGCGCACCGAATGGATGCGCGCGCTGGGTTATGGGCAGCAGAGCACCCGCGACGAACACGGGCTGGTGTTCGCGGTGCGGTCCATGCGGGTCGATTTCTTCAAGCCGGCGCGGCTGGACGATGCGCTGGAAGTGGGGGTCGTCCTGCGCCAGTGCCGCAAGGCCAGCCTGGTGTTCGAGCAGCAGATCGTCCGCGAGGGCGTGCTGTTGATCGGTGCCGAGGTCAAGGTGGCGGCCCTGGACGCGGCCAGCTTCCGCCCTCGCGGCATCGAGGACGCGCTGTACGAACGCTTGAAAGCCCTGGAATACACAGAATCCGCACATTGAGGAACAACGGATGATCGCTTTGCTCCTGGCCCTGCAGGACGCCGTCGTGGAGACGCTGCCGCAGGATGTCACCCAAGCCGCCGCGCAGACCGTCGCGCACAGCGGCAGCATCAACTACCTGGAACTGATCGCGCGCGCGAGCATCCCGGTCAAATTGATCGTGCTGCTGCTGTTGATCGGCTCGTTCATCAGCTGGGTGATCATTTTCCGCAAGGCGCGCATCTACAAGATCGCCAACCGCGAGGCGGACGAGTTCGAAAACCGCTTCTGGTCCGGCGCCGACCTCGGCAAGCTCTACAGTGCCGCGACCGATCGCAACCGCGTGGTCAACGGCCTGGAGGCGATCTTCGAGGCCGGCTTCCGCGAGTTCAGCCGCCTGCGCGACCGTCGCCGCATGGACGCCCGCATCCAGCTCGAAGGGGCCCAGCGCGCTATGCGCACCACCTTCGTGCGCGAGGTCGACCAGCTCGAACGCAACCTCGAACTGCTGGCCAACATCGGCTCGACCGCGCCTTACGTCGGCCTGGTCGGCACCGTGTTCGGCATCATGGTGACCATGCACGACATGGTCAGCAGCGGTGAGCAGGCCGGTATCGCCGCGGTCGCGCCGGGTATCTCCGAGGCTTTGTTCGCCACCGCCATCGGCCTGTTCGTGGCGATCCCGGCGGTGTGGGCCTACAACCGCTTCACCACCCGGGTCGAGCGGCTTTCGGTGCGCTATGAAGCCTTCGCCGAAGAGTTCAGCTCGATCCTGCAGCGCCAGGCCGGCGCCGACGAATAAGCCGGCCCGGGCCGCCAGGAGTTCCTGATGCTTTCCTCCGCCATATCGCGCCGCAAGCGGCGCAAGCTGAAGTCCGAGATCAACGTCGTGCCGTATATCGACGTGATGCTCGTGCTGCTGATCATCTTCATGGTGACCGCGCCGCTGCTGACGCTGAGCATCGACGTCGACCTGCCGACCTCGCGCGCAAAGGCGCTGGAGAGCAAGCAGGACCCGATCGTGGTCACCGTGCACGGCGACGGCCAGCTGGCCCTGCAACTGCCCGACGGCAAGCCGCAGGCCATGGACGTGGAGACCCTGCGCACCCAACTGGCGGCGATCGTCGCCCAGGACAAGAACGCGCGCGTAGTGGTGGCGGCCGAAAGCACGGTGCCGTACCAGCGCGTGATCGATGCAATGGATGCGCTCAAGCGTGCGCGCGTAGAGAAGGTCGGCCTGCTCACCGATTCGGGCGGCAATGCACGCTGACGCACTGCCACCCCTGCGCACCCGCGAAGAGGGCTGGGGCCGACCGGTCCTGCTGGCGGTGGTCATCCACCTGCTGGTGGCGCTGGTGTTCATCGCCGCCTGGCTGTGGTCGCCGCAGCGCCAGACCGAACCGGCCGCCGGTGACCCGAGCCTGGAAGCCAGCCTGGAAGTGAGCGCCGCCGACGCACGCGTCGCGCGCCAGGCCCTGCGCCAGACGCCTACGCCGCAGCCCGAACCGGCCCCCTTGCCGCCCGAGCCGGCGCCGGAAGACACCGTGCCGCCGCCGCAACCCATCGAGGAGCCGCGCCCGCAAGACGCGCCGACGCCGCAGCAACAGCAGGCGCAGGAGCGCGTCGCCGAGCCGGACAAGGTGGATCAGGAGCGCGTCAGCGCGATGGCCATCGCCGAGGAAAAGGCCAAGCAGGAGCAGGAAGCCAAGCGCCGCCAGGAACAGATCGACCTGACCGAGCGCCAGCGCCAGGAAGAGGCCGAGCAGAAACTGCGCCTGGCCAAGCAGCAGCAGGAAGAGGCCGACAAGAAGAAGGCCGCCGAACAACAGCAAGCCGCCGAGCGCGAGCAAAAGCTGGCCGAGTTGCGCAAGCGCCGCGAACAGGCCGAGCGCGAGGCGCAACTCGCCGAGCAGAAGCTGCGCCAGCTCGCCAGTGCGCGCCAGGCCGCCGCAGCCAGCGCCAGCACGGCCGCGCCGCAGACCACGGCGGGGCAGGGCGGCACCAATACCGACCTGACCGCGCAATACGCCGCGGCAATCCAGCAAGCGGTGCTGTCGCAGTGGGTGCGTCCGGACTCGGTGCCGCTGGGTCAGAAGTGCTCGATCAACATCCGCCAGTTGCCCGGCGGCCAGGTGGTCGAGGCCAAGGTCTCGCCCGGCTGCCCGTTCGACGACGCCGGCCAGCGCTCGATCGAGGCGGCGGTGCTGCGCGCCCAGCCGCTGCCTTATCGCGGCTTCGAGAGCGTGTTCCAGCGCAACCTGACCTTCAACTTCACCGCGCAGGATCGCTGAAGACCGATTACCGGCGGTGCCCGGCCGACCGGCGGGCCCGCGCGGTTGCGCTGCCTGCTGGAGATGGCATTTCACGCCGCCTTTGTTCACGATTGCGAAAATGTTCACCTTGCGCTTGCTATCCCTTGTTCACTTTTCCTTCCGAGCCGCCGAGCGATCCATGAAGAATCCGCGCTGGTTAGTCCTCATTGCCGCCCTGCTGCTGCCGTTCGCCGCCCTCGCGCAACAGCGCGGGCTGGAAATCGACATCGTCGGTGGCAGCGCTTCGGCCACGCCGATCACCGTTGTCCCGATGCCCTACCAGGGCGCGGCCTCCGCACCTAGTACCGATGTATCGGCGGTGGTCGCCGCCGACCTGGACCGCTCGGGCCAGTTCCGCACCCTGCCGCAGGCGCAGATCGTCGAG
>DATCVI010000100.1:0-8399 GCA_036566925.1 Stenotrophomonas sp. | reverse complement strand
CCGCCGTTGCCGCCACGGCGCCGCTCCTGGCTCGGCCGCTTCTTCGGCGTCGCCGCCGACCCGCGAACCTACGGCGCGCTGTTCTATCTGCTGCTGGCGGTAGCCACCGGTAGCTTCTACTTCAGCTGGGTGGTCACCGGCACTGCGCTGTCGCTGGGCCTGCTGATTTTGATCATCGGCATCCCGCTGCTGGTGTTGTTCCTGGGCTCGGTGCGGGTGCTGTCGCTGGTGGAAGGCCGCCTGGTCGAAGTGCTGCTCGGGGTGCGCATGCCGCGCCGCCCGACCTACGTTGGGCAGGACCACGGCTGGCTGGCGCGCATCGGCGCGATGTTCAGCGACGGCCGCACCTGGACGACGATGTTGTACTTCCTGCTGATGCTGCCGCTGGGCATTGCCTACTCGGTGGTGTTCACCACGTTGTTGAGCCTGTCGTTGGGTTTTGTGCTTTCGCCGCTGGCGTTGCTGTTCGACCACACCTTCGACATCAACTTCGGCGTGTGGGGCGTGGCCGCTGATGCGCCCTGGTTGCTGCCGCTGTTCTGCCTGCTGGGCGTGGTGATGCTGTTCGCCACGCTGCACCTGGCGCGCGGGGTCGGCCACCTGCACGGGCTGATGGCCAAGCACCTGCTGGTGCGCACCGATTGAGCTTTGGCAACACCGCAACGAAGAAGGCCGCCCAAGGGCGGCCTTCTTGTTTGACGCCGCCAATTACTTGCGGCGGCGAATCGGCGTGACGGTTGCCGGCTTCTGCGACTGCACCGGCTCGGCGGCATAGCGGGCGATGAAGTCGCGCACCTGCGGGTAGACGACGTCGCGCCAGCGCCGGCCGCTGAAGATGCCGTAGTGGCCGGCGCCTTCCACCACCAGATGGCGGCGGTGGGCTTCATCGATGCCGGTGCACAGCGACTGTGCCGCCTCGGTCTGGCCGAGGCCGGCGATGTCGTCCAGCTCGCCTTCGATGCTCAGCAGCGCGGTGTCGCGGATGGCCGAAGGCTGCACCAGCTTCCCGCGCACTTCCCAGCTGCCGCGCGGCAGCAGGAATTCCTGGAACACCGTATGGATGGTGTCGAGGTAGTACTTGGCCGGCATGTCGAGCACGGCGTTGTATTCGTCGTAGAAGCGGCGGTGCGATTCGGCGTCCTGCAGGTCGCCCTTGACCAGGTTGGTATAGAAATCCCAGTGCGACATGACGTGGCGGCTGGGGTTCATCGACAGGAAGCCGGCGTGCTGCAGGAAACCCGGATACACCTGGCGGCCATGCCCCGGATACGGGTAGGGCACGGTGTGGATGACGTTGTTCTCGAACCACGACAGCGGGTTCTGCGTGGCCAGGTTGTTGACCGCGGTGGGGCTGCTGCGCGCGTCGATCGGGCCGCCCATCATCACCAGCGAGCGCGGGGTCTTCTCGCCGTCGGCAGCCATCAGCGAAACCGCGGCCAGCACCGGCACGGTCGGCTGGCAGACGCTCATGACGTGCAGTTCATCGGCACCGATGTGGTTGATGAACTCGCGGATGTAGTCGATGTAGTCGTCCAGGCCGAAGTCGCCTTCGGACAGCGGCACCATGCGCGCGTCGACCCAGTCGGTGACGTACACCTTGTGGTTGCGCAGCAGGGTGCGCACGGTGTCGCGCAACAACGTGGCGTGGTGGCCAGAGAGCGGCGCGACCACCAGCACGGTCGGCTGCTGCTTCATGCTGGCGAGCAGCTCGGGCCGGTCGCTGAAACGCTTGAAACGCAGCAGGCGGCAGAACGGCTTGGCCAGCACTTCGCGCTCGATGATCGGCAGCGAGTGGCCATCGACCTCGACGTCGTCGAGATTCCAGGCGGGCTTTTCGTAGGCCTTGCCGAGCCGGTGGAAGAGTTCGTTGCTGGCGGCGAGACGATCGGCGCCGGGCAGCGAAGCCCACAGGGAATCGGGATCGGAGAACATCTTGACGTTCGCACGCGCCTGGTGGACCCACGGCGCCAACAGATTGCGGGTCAGCTCATGAAGTTGATAAAGCATTCTCGCCCTTGACAACGTAGGAGTTTCTGCTGCTGTGCAGCATAGCACCTTAACGGGGCGTTCGCCCCGTTAAGGTGCTGCGGAGCAGTCCCGGCCTTTGGGCCGGGACTGCTACCCCGTTTTGCCGTTGGCAAAACGGGCCGCCTTCTGCCTTGCCTCTCCCCCGCGGCTTCGCCGCGCCCCCTCAACAGAGGGGGGCTCTCCTCCAGCGGGCTACGCGGGTGCTGGGGTTAGAGCGTTTCTAGGGCTGAGGCTTGGCCGGCCAGGCTGGGGGATAGCCAGCTGTGGGTGCCTAGGGGGGTGAAGCCGGCGGCTTGCAGTTGGCGCCGGTACCAGCGGGCGGGGCGGGACTGGAAGCCTTCGTGGTCGCCTTCGAATTCGTCTTCGGCGGTGAAGGCTTCCAGGAAGGCGATGCCGCCGGTCAGTTCGGCCAGGCCGGGGAGGCCGGCGCGCAGTTCGCGGGTGGGCAGGTAGTGCAGGACGTCGCTGCAGATCAGCAGGTCGGCCGGGGCGCAGGGGCGCAGCCAGGCGAAGTCGCCGAAGCGGGCCAGGTGCAGGTTGCGGCTGCGGCCGTAGCGACGGATCGCGTATTCGCTGGCGTCGAAGCCGAGGTAGTCAATGCGGGGTCGCAGTTTTTGCAGCGGCGCGCGCCAGCTGCCTTCGCCGCAGCCGATGTCGAGCACGCTGCGGATCGGTCGCTCCAGGTAGTGCTCTGCCATCGCTACGGCCAGTGCGACTTTGCGTCGCAGGCGCGCGGCGTCGTGCAGGCCTTCCTGGCGGTACCAGCGCTGGAAATAGGCCTGGTCGTATTGCTTGGACATCGGGGCTCCCGGCGCGGCGGTGATGCGGCGCGGCTGGCGATCGGTGAGAATGCCGGCATCCTACGCGAGCCGGTGGTGCCAGCCCATGACCTTGTACTTGTGGATCAAGACTTTCCACTTGCTGTTCGTCATCGCCTGGATGGCGGCGGTGTTCTACCTGCCGCGGATACTGGTCAATCTCGCCGAGGCCGGCAACGACGGCGCGGTGCGGGTGCGGCTGCTGTTGATGGGGCGGCGCCTGTATATGTTCGGCCACAACATGTTCGGCCTGGCTGTGCTGCTCGGTGCCACGCTGTGGCTCGGTTATCGCTTCATTCCCGATTTCCCGACGATGGTCGGCGGGGGCGCGTGGTTGCACGCCAAGCTCGGCCTGGTGGTGCTGATGCTCGCGCACTACATCGTTGCCGGGCGTTGGCTGAAAGGCGTGGAGAAGGGCAAGGCGCTGCCGTCTTCACGCGCGCTGCGCTGGTTCAATGAACTGCCGGTGGTGTTGCTGGTGGTGGTGATCTGGCTGGTGCTGGCCAAGCCGTTCTAAGGCTCAGGTCACCTGGCGCAGGATCCAGGTCAGCGCGGTGATCCAGCAGACGATCACGAACCACGCCAGCACCGCGTTGGACGCGATGCCGCGGCGGTGACGGACGAACAGGTTGATCAGTAGCGCGATGATCAGCGGCACCACGAACAGGGCCACGGGCCCCACCCACTTCGGCAGATCCATCTCGGCATTCCTGTGTGGGACCGCGGCCATCCTAGCGCGGTGTCCGGCGCCGCGCATCCGCACGGCGCCGGGGAGGCGAGTTACGCCGCCTCGTACGCACCGTAACTACGCAGGCGCTCGTAGCGCTGCTGCATGAGCGTATCGACCGGGATCTTCTCCAGAGCGTCGAGCTCGTTGAGCAGCACGGCCTTCAGGCGCTTGCCCATCTGGTTCGGGTTGCGGTGGGCGCCGCCGATCGGCTCGCGTACGACCTTGTCGACCAGGCCGAGCCCCTTCAGGCGCTTGGCGGTCAGGCCGAGTTGTTCGGCCGCGTCCTTGGCCTTGGCCGCGTCCTTCCACAGGATCGAGGCGCAGCCTTCGGGCGAGATCACCGAATAGGTGCCGTACTCCAGCATCAACGTGCGGTCGCCCACGCCAATGGCCAGCGCGCCGCCGGAGCCGCCTTCGCCGATGATCGTGCAGATCACCGGTACCTTCAGTTCAGCCATTTCCAACAGGTTGCGGGCGATGGCTTCGGACTGGCCGCGTTCTTCGGCACCGATGCCCGGGTAGGCGCCGGGGGTGTCGATGAAGGTCAGCAGCGGGAGCCGGAAGCGCTCGGCCAGCTTCATCAGGCGCAGCGCCTTGCGGTAGCCCTCCGGACGCGGCATGCCGAAATTGCGCGCGACCTTGCTCTTGGTGTCGCGGCCCTTCTGGTGGCCGATGATCACCACCGGGCGGCCGGAGATGCGGGCCAGGCCGCCCACAATGGCCTTGTCGTCGGCATAGGCGCGGTCGCCGGCCAGTTCCTGGAACTCGTCGCAGAAGATGCGCACGTAGTCCAGGGTGTAGGGCCGCTGCGGATGGCGCGCCAGCTGCGATACCTGCCAGGCCGAGAGGTCGCGGAAGATCTGCGCGGTACGGATGCGCAACTTGCCGCGCAGCGCCTGCACTTCGGCATCGACGTTGACGGCCGGGCCGGTGCTGGCGTTGCGCAGTTCCTGGATCTTGGCTTCCAGATCGGCGATGGGTTGCTCGAAGTCGAGGTAGTTCGGATTCATGGGAAGCCGGTCGGACGAAAGGGAAGAAGTGTAGCCGAAGGGCCGCGATCCACCCGTACGCAGGCGTTCGGGTGGGCTCGGGCTACTGCGCCCAGGGTGGGTTGTACTTGACCTTCACGGTACGCACCGCCGGGTCGGCGCGCAGGCCGTCGAGCAGCTGCGGGGCAATGCGCACGCCCTGGCTGCCGTTGACGTCGAGCATGCCGGCCACCGTGCCGACCTCGGAGCCAACCAGCAGGTCGAAGCGGATCGGCGTGCGCCCGGGGCGGTGCGCGGCGAGCAGGCCATCGACCCGCGCCATCGCCTGGCGATCGCGCAGGTCCAGGCGCAGCGCAAGGTGGCGCGCATGTTCGGCGCAGACCTGTTCGTAGTCCCACACCTGGCGAATGCGCAGGGCGTAGCCGCCGTTGAATTCGTCTTCGCGCAGGCCGCCCTTGACGATCAGGATGCGGTCACGCGTGAGCAAGTGGCCGAACTCGGCCAGGCCATCGGAAAAGGCGCTGCATTCCACGCGCCCGCGGCCGTCTTCCAGTTGCACGAATACCTGGCTGTCGCCCTTGCGGCGCACGCCAACGACCTGGCCGGCCAGGATCGCGCTGACTTCCGGGCGCCAGCGCTTCTCGCCGTCGCCGCCACCGCGAGATTGCGACGACCAGATACGGTCGAGCGCGCCGAGATCGCACCCCACCAGTTCCTTGACCTCGTCGCGATACGGATCGAACGGATGCCCGCTGAGATAGAAGCCCAGGGTGTCGCGTTCGCCGGCGAGCAGTTGCCCCAGCGGCCATTCCTTGGTCTCGGGGAGCTCCAGGTGCATCGCCGGTGCGGCCGGGTCCGGCCCGCCGAACAGCGAGTTCTGCCCGGAGGCCTTTTCCCGCGCCATCTGATCGGTGGCCTTGAGCACTTCGGGCAGCTGCAGCATCAACGAGGCCCGGTTGCGACCCAGGCCGTCGAGCGCGCCGGCATTGATCATCGCTTCCAGCGTGCGGCGGTTGAGCTTGGACGAATCCACCCGGGTGCAGAAATCCAGCAGCGACTCGTAGCGGCCGTTGCGCTCGCGCTCTTCGACGATCGCTTCGCAAGCGCCGCGGCCCACGCCCTTGATCGCACCGATGCCGTACTGGATGGTGTCGGCGCTGGCGGCTTCGAACATGTAGGCCGACTCGTTGACCTTCGGCGGATGCACGGTCAGGCCGAGCAGGCGCACCTCGTCGAGGAAGCCGACCACCTTGTCGGTGTTGTCCATGTCCGAAGACAGCGTCGCGGCCATGAACTCGGCCGGGTAATGGCGCTTGAGCCAGGCGGTCTGGTAGCTGACCAGCGCGTAGGCGGCGGCGTGCGACTTGTTGAAGCCGTAGCCGGCGAACTTCTCCATCAGGTCGAAGATCGCATCGGCCTTGGCTTCGCCGACGCCATCCTTGGCCGCACCCTCGCGGAATATCTCGCGGTGCTTGGCCATTTCCGCCGGCACCTTCTTGCCCATCGCGCGGCGCAGCAGGTCGGCGCCGCCCAGCGAGTAGCCGCCGACGATCTGCGCCATCTGCATGACCTGCTCCTGGTACACCATGATGCCGTAGGTGTCCTTCAGGATCGGCTCGGTGCGCGGGTCGGGATACTCCACCTCTTCGCGCCCGTGCTTGCGGTCGACGAAGCTGGGGATCAGGTCCATCGGACCCGGCCGGTACAGCGACACCAGCGCGATCAGGTCTTCGAAGCGGTCGGGCTTGGCATCCTTGAGCAAGCGCCGCATGCCCGAGGATTCGAACTGGAACACCGCACCGGTGTTGCCGGTGGCGAAGATGTCCTTGTAAGTCGCCGCATCGTCCAGCGGCAGCGCGGCGATATCCAGCGGCTCGATGCCGGCGCGCGCGTGGCGCACGTTGATCGCCTTGACCGCCCAGTCGATGATCGTCAGCGTACGCAGGCCGAGGAAGTCGAACTTCACCAGGCCGATTTCTTCGACGTCGTTCTTGTCGAACTGGGTGACCGGGTTCTTGCCGCGGCCGTCCTCGTCGTGTTCGGCGAACAGCGGGCAGTATTCGGCCAGCGGCTCGGGCGCGATCACCACGCCGCCGGCGTGCTTGCCGGCGTTGCGGGTCAGGTCTTCGAGCTGGCGCGCCAGGTCCATCAGGTCGCGGACATCGTCCTCGGCCTGGTAGCGCTGGATCAGCTCGGCCGAAGCCATCTCGCTTTCCTTGCCTTCGCCCATCGCGTCCTTCAGCGTGATGCCGAGGATGTTCGGGATCAGCTTGGCAACGCCATCGACCAGGCCATAAGGAAAACCGAGCACGCGTCCGGCATCGCGCACCACCGCCTTGGCCGCCATGGTGCCGTAGGTGATGATCTGGCTGACGCGCTCGCGCCCGTACTTGCGCGCAACGTAGTCGATGACCTCGTCGCGCCGGTCCATGCAGAAGTCGATGTCGAAGTCGGGCATCGACACGCGTTCGGGATTGAGGAAGCGCTCGAACAGCAGGTTGTACGGGATCGGATCCAGGTCGGTGATGTTCAGCGCCCAGGCCACCAGCGAACCGGCGCCCGAACCACGGCCCGGGCCGACCGGGATGCCGTTGTCCTTGCCCCACTGGATGAAGTCGGCCACGATCAGGAAGTAGCCGGGGAAGCCCATCTTGATGATGGTGTCGAGCTCGAATTCCAGGCGCTCGAAGTAATCCTCGCGGGTCTTGCCCGCCGCCAGCGGATTCTTTTCCAGCCGCGCTTCCAGGCCGCGCCGCGCGGTGCTACGGATCCAGCTGTCCAGCGTCTCGTCCGCCGGTACCGGATAGGCGGGCAGGAAGTAGGTGCCCAGGCGCATCTCGATATTGCAGCGCTCGGCCAGCGCCAGCGTGTTGTCGACCGCGTCGGGGATATCGGCGAACAGCGCCGCCATCTCTTCCTGCGATTTCAGGTACTGCTGGTCGGTGTAATCGCGCGGGCGGCGGGGGTCATCGAGCACGCGGCCCGAAGCGATGCACACGCGCGCTTCGTGCGCGGGAAAATCGGTAGCGTGCAGGAAGCGCACATCGTTGCTGGCGATCACCGGCACGCCGCGCAAGCCGGCCGCCTGCAGCGCGAACTGATTGAACGCCTCTTCGCCCTCGCGCCCGGTGCGGGTCAGCTCCAGGTGCAGGCCATCACCGAAGATGCGTTGCCAATCGGCCAGCTGCTGCTCGGCCAGGTCATGCCGGTGCTCGCCGAACAACCGCCCGGCCAGGCTTTCGCGGCCGGCGAGGGCGAACAGGTTGTGGTGATGATCGGCCAGCCACTCCGGTCTCACGGCCACGCCGCCTTCGGGGCGATGGCCTTCCATCCAGGCGCGCGTAAGCAGGCGCGACAGGCTCAGATAGCCCTCGCGGTCGCGGCACAGCAGGGTCAATTTGTACGGCGCCTGGTCGGGGGTGGCGACCATCACGTCGGCCCCGGCGATCGGCTTGATGCCGACGGCCTCGGCGGCCTTGTAGAACTTGACCAGCGCGAACAGGTTGTTGAGATCGGTGACGGCCAGCGCCGGCAGCCCCAGTTCCACCGCGCGACTGAGCAGGTTGGCGCGCTTGGCCTTGGCCGGGTCGGCCTGCTCCGGCTTTTCGGGCACGCGGATGGTGGAGTCCGCCAGCGAGAACTCGGTGTGGACGTGGAGATGGACGAAGCGGGACTGGGTCATGCCGGATCACTGCGGTGATCAAGCAGGTTAGCCCTCGGGGTACGGGCGGACAAGGCTTGACAGGCTATGGGGTGTAGCGCCGAAGCAGCTGTTGTTTTGTTGTTATCGGCGGCGTCCGGGGGCAGACCCTGTTCGGGACACGCCGTGAACCC
>DATCVI010000099.1:0-18333 GCA_036566925.1 Stenotrophomonas sp. | reverse complement strand
CGGCGATGGCGTGCTCAGCGCCGACGAATTGCCGGGCGGACGCGGCAAGCCGGTGAGCCGTGCCGACCACGTTGCGACCCTGACAACACGCTTCGGCAAGCAGGACGCCAACGGCGATGGCTATCTGAGCGCCAAAGAGCTGCTGGCCCCGCCGCGCTGAGCCCCTCCTACAGAAAAATCTACGCGGCAGCAGTCACGATATGCAGCGCCCTGGGATTGCGCCACTGCGCCAGCAACGCCGCTTCACGCACCTTGGCTTCCTCCAGGTGCGCTTCCTTGACGTGGCCGTAGCCGCGGATGTGCTCGGGAATCGCGGCGATCTGCGCCGCCAGGCCGACGTTGTCGGCATCGAGCTTCTCCAGCAGGCCTTCCACGGTACGGGCGTAATCGGCGATCAGCTGGCGTTCCTGGCGGCGCTCGGCGGTATAGCCGAACACGTCGAAGACCCCGCCGCGCAGGAACCGCAGCTTGGCCAGCAACCCGAACGCCTTGAACATCCAAGGGCCGTATTCGCGCTTGAGCAGGCGGCCCTGGGCGTCCTTCTTCGCCAGCAACGGCGGTGCCAGGTGGAAACGCACCCGGTAGTCACCCTCGAACTGCTGCTTTAGCTGCCGCTCGAAGTCGCCGCTGGTGTAAAGCCGCGCCACCTCGTACTCGTCCTTGTAGGCCATGAGCTTGAAGTAATAGCGCGCCACCGCTTCGGTCAGCGCGGTCGAGCCGGGCGCGCGCGATTGCTCGGCCGCGCGCACGCGCTCGACCAGCACGCGATAGCGCTCGCCATAGGCGGCGTCCTGGTACTCGGCGAGGAAGGCGATTCGGCGCGCGATCAGCTCATCGAGCGAACGTGACAAGCGGCTGTCGTCCATCGGCATGAAAGCCAGCGCGTCGTCCGCCGCCGAAGGCAGGCCGCGTACCGAGGGCTCGTCGCCGGTATCGCGCGGCGCGGCAGTGGCGCCGCCCTCGTTGCCCTCCCAGTCCAGCGGCGGCAGCAACAGCAGGCCGTGCGGCTTGCGTTCTTCGGCGGTGGCGCGGTTGTGGATTAAGCCGGCGGCCTGCTGCACTGCTTCGGGATCGATCGCCGCCAGCCGGCCCCAGGCGAACGCCTGCTGATTCATCTGCACGGCGGCGCCATTGAGCTCGATGGCGCGCATCAGCGCTTCGAACGACACCGGCACCAGGCCCTGCTGCCAGGCATGCCCAAGCATGAACAAGTTGCTGGCGATAGCGTCGCCGAGCAGCGCGGTCGCCAGCTGGGTCGCGTCCAGCAGTTGCGGCTCGCGGCCGCCCAACGCAACGCGCACGCCGGCGATGATGTCGTTGGCCGGGAACTGCAGGTCCGGATGGGTGGTGAAGCTGCCGGGCATCGCCTGGTAGGTGTTGAGCACCACTTCCGAGCGCTCCGGCCGCACCTTGGACAGCGCCCAATAGTCGTTGACGACGACCATGTCGCAGCCCAGCACCAGGTCGGCTTCGCCGGCGGCAATACGCACGGCGTGGATGTCTTCCGGCGTGCGCGCAATGCGCACATGCGTGGTCACCGCACCGCCCTTCTGCGCCAGGCCGGTCTGGTCGAGCACGCTGGCGCCCTTGCCCTCCAGGTGGCCGGCCATGCCGAGCAGCGCGCCGATGGTCACCACGCCAGTGCCGCCGACGCCGGTGATGAGGATGTTCCAGGGTTCGGCCAGGTCGCTGCGCACTACCGGTGCAGGGAGGTGTTCAAGCAGATGCGTGGCGTCGCTGCGGCGGCCTTTGCGCGGCGCGCCACCGTGCACGGTGACAAAGCTCGGGCAGAAACCCGAGACGCACGAATAATCCTTGTTGCAATTGGACTGGTCGATCTCGCGCTTGCGCCCGAACTCGGTTTCCTTGGGCAGCACCGAGACGCAGAAGCTCTTCTCGCCGCAGTCGCCGCAGCCTTCGCAGACCAGTGAATTGACCAGCACGCGCTTGGGCGGGTCGACCAACTTGCCGCGCTTGCGACGACGCCGCTTTTCGGTGGCGCAGGTCTGGTCGTAGATGAGGATGCTCACGCCCTTCACCGTGCGCAGGCGCTTCTGCACCTCGTCCAGCTCGGTGCGGTCGTAGAACTCGGTGTCGTGCGGGAACAGGTCGCGGCGGCGGGTCCACTTGGCGATGTCGTCGCTGAGCACCACGATGGTATGGATGCCTTCGGCGTGCATCTGCCGGGCGATATCCGGCACGCTCAACGAACCGTCCACCGGCTGGCCGCCGGTCATCGCGACTGCGTCGTTGTAGAGGATCTTGTAGGTGATGTTGACGCCGGTGGCGACCGACTGCCGGATCGCCAGCGTGCCGCTGTGGAAATAAGTGCCGTCGCCAAGATTCTGGAACACGTGCGGCGTTTCGGTGAACGGCGCCTGCCCGGACCAGGTCACGCCTTCGCCGCCCATGTGGGTGAAGGTGTCGGTGGCGCGGTCCATCCACGTCACCATGTAGTGGCAGCCGATGCCGCCCATCGCGCGCGAGCCTTCCGGCACGGTGGTGGAGGTGTTGTGCGGGCAGCCGGAGCAGTAATGCGGCACGCGCGGGAACTGCGCGCGCGGCAGCGCCATCTCGGCTTCCTTGGCCTCCATCCAGCGCAGGCGTTGCTCGATCGACTCGGTGTTGAAGAACTTCTGGATGCGCTTGCCGATCACCCCGGCGATCGTCGCCGGCGTCAGTTCGCCGGTGGACGGCAGGATCCACTCGCCGGCCTCGTCGTATTTGCCGACGATGCTCGGGCGCTGCCCGGCGTTGGCCGGCCAGTTGTAGAACAGCTCCTTCATCTGCCGCTCGATGAAGGCGCGCTTCTCCTCCACCACCACGATGTCCTGCAGCCCTTGGGCGAAGCGGGTGATGCCGACCGGTTCCAGCGGCCAGGTCATGCCGACCTTGTAGACGCGGATGCCGATGTGGGCGCAGGCGGCTTCGTCCAGGCCGAGGTATTCGAGCGCCTGGAGGACGTCCAGGTAGCTCTTGCCGGTGGTGACGATGCCCAGGCGCGGGTTGGGCGAGTCCAGCACCACGCGGTCGATGCCGTTGGCCCGCGCGAACGCTTGCGCCGCCCGCACCGCGTACCGGTGCAGGCGCATCTCCTGGTCCAGCGGCGGGTCCGGCCAGCGAATGCCGAGGCCGCCGGGCGGCAGTTCGAAGTCGTCCGGCAGGAGGATCGAGCGGGCGAACGGATCGACCTGCACCGAGGCCGAGGACTCCACGGTTTCGGCGATCGTCTTGAAGCCGATCCAGCGCCCGGTGTAGCGGCTCATCGCCCAGCCCACCAGGCCCAGGTCGAGGATGTCCTGGACCCCGGCCGGGTTGAGGATCGGCATCATCGCGCTGACGAATTCGTCCTCGCTGCCGTGCGGCAGGGTCGAGCTGCGGCAGGCGTGGTCGTCGGCCGCCAGGGCTAGCACGCCGCCGTTGCGCCAGGTGCCGGCGGCATTGGCGTGCTTGAACACGTCACCGCTGCGGTCCACGCCCGGGCCCTTGCCGTACCACATGCCGAACACGCCATCGACCTTGGCGCCGGGGAACAGGTGGGTCTGCTGCGTGCCCCACACCATGGTGGCGGCCAGGTCCTCGTTGAGCCCCGGGGTGAACTTGACCTGGGCCGCGTCCAGGTGCCGGCGCGCGCGCCACAGCTCCAGGTCGAAGCCGCCGAGCGGGCTGCCGCGGTAGCCGCTGATGAAGCCGGCGCTGTCCAGGCCGGCGGCCTGGTCGCGCAGCCGCTGCATCAACGGCAGCCGCACCAGGGCCTGCACGCCCGACAAATAGATGCGCCCGTCGGTGCGGCTGTATTTGTGTTCCAGCGTGTAGTCGCGGTCCAACGTGCCCAGCGCCGGGGTGTTGGCGGAAGAGGGCGAGGTAAGTTCGGCGGTGCTGGTCATGGCTGGCCCGGGGGGTTGGCAGGACGGCGGCGCGGCATCGCAAGGGCCCGCAGCGCAGCGGGCAAGTGTAGCAGTGGGGCTTTCTGCGACCCGGCGCACTCCCCTGATGTGCGCTGCTGCGGTTAGGATGCTGGGTGGGAGGAGGGGCTGTTACGGTTTTCAGGGGAAGTGAACGTGAAGACGACTCATGCAAAGACCATGGCCGTGGTACTGGCCGTGTGGGCGATGTGCGGTAGCGCGTGGGCACAGAGCGCGCCCAAGCCAAAAGAGTTCTATTTCGACGAGGACCGCGTAACGACACGTCCGATCGTCGTAGTTCCCGGCCAGGGCGATGCCGTGGTCGACAAGCTCGCGGCGATGGTGCAACGCGACTCGCGTGCGGTAGAAGCGCGCGCGCAGCTCGGCACGCTGGCCATCAGCGGCGGCCGCCGCGAACTGGGCGACCAGTTGTACAAGGCGGCACTGGCGCTGACCACCAATGGCAGCCCGCAGTCGCGGCAGCTGACCTGGAACTACGGTTGGGCGCTGTATCGGGCAGGCGACGCTGAAGCGGCCCTGCGCGAATGGCTGACGCTGGCCAACGGACGCCCGGCCACCCCCGGCTGGCTGCCGCCGACCCTCGCCCTGACACTGTGGAAACTCGACCGCAAGGACGAGGCGCTGAGCTGGTACGCCGCCGCGGTGCGGACCTGGCCGGACAAGTGGGGCGATCCGAGTGGCTTCGCCGCGGCGGTGCCGGACTGGAGCGACGAAGAGCGCGCCACCCTGGCCCAGGTATTTGCTGCCTGGCAGGCCAACCCGCCGGCCTGGCCGTAACCCCGGGCCCGGCCGCTGCAGTCGGCCGTCTAGCGGTTCATACAGGGAATTCGCCGCTGTTTTCCAGCGGCGGGGTTGTGGGCGCTATTGCTGCGTCGCACAATGAGCCGTCGTTTCCGCTACCCAGGCCCCGGTTCCGGGGCTATCTGCCGCATGTCCTCGCGTCTGCCCCTCATCGCGCTCGCCGTCAGCGCCTTCGCCATTGGCACCACCGAATTCGTGGTGATGGGCCTGCTGCAGCAGATGGCGGCCGACCTGGGCGTATCGATTCCCGCAGCCGGCATGCTGGTTTCCGGCTATGCGATGGGCGTGGTCGTCGGCGGGCCACTGCTCGCATTGGCCACCGCGCGGCTGCCGCGCAAGACCGTGCTGCTGGTGCTGATGGGCGTTTTCGTCTTCGGCAACGTGCTGTGTGCGCTGGCGCCCAACTATGAAATCCTCATGGTGGCGCGGGTGATCGCCTCGCTGGCGCATGGCTCGTTCTTCGGCGCTGGCGCCGTAGTAGCCGGGCATATCGCCGCGCCGGGCCGCCGCACCCAGGCCATCGCGCTGATGTTCGCGGGCCTGACCATTGCCAATATTTTCGGCGTGCCGGCCGGCACCGTGCTCGGCCAGGCGCTGGGCTGGCGCTCGACGTTCTGGGCGGTGAGCGTGCTCGGCGTGATCGCATTGGGAGTGATGGCGCGCTATGTGCCGCGGCTGGAGGCGATGCCGCCGCCGCGCCTGCGCCAGGAATTGCGACGCGTGATCCAACTGCCTGTGCTGGTGGCGCTGGGGATGACGGTGTTTGGTTTCGGCGGGGTGTTCACCGTCTTTACCTACATCGATCCGATCCTCACCCACCAGGCCGGGCTGGACGAGCACGCCATCAGCCGCGTGCTGGTGCTGTTCGGCATCGGTGCCACCATCGGCACACTGCTCGGCGGCAAGCTCGCCGATCGCCGCCTGATGCGCAGCATCACCTTGCTGCTGGCCGCGTTGTGCCTCTTCTTCCTGGTGTTCGCCAGCCTGATGGGCTCGGCCGCGGGCGCGGTGGCTGGTGTCTTCCTGATCGGCGTGCTGGGCTTTGCCGCGAACCCGGGCCTGCAGGCGCGTTCGATGCAGCAGGCGCACGACGCGCCGCTGCTGGCTTCCACCCTCAACCAGAGCGCGTTCAACCTCGGCAATGCCGGCGGCGCCTGGCTCGGTGCCAGCATGCTGGCGCATGGCGCGATCTATCCGCAGTTGAGCTATGCCGCGGCGGTGGTAACCGCCGGTGGCATCGGCCTGACCTTGCTCAGCGTGTGGCTGGAACGGCGCGGGCTGCGCGCGCGGGCCGCCACGAGTTCCTGCTGAGGCGCCACCCCTCGCATGGCCCTGGACGCCTTCGCGCTGATCCTGCTGACCCTCGGCCTGGGGCTGTTGTTCGCGCGCCTGCGGGTACTGCCCGAAAACAGCGCCGATGTGCTCAACCGCGTGGTGCTGTACCTGTGCCTGCCGGCGGCGGTGCTCACCTACGTGCCACGCCTGCACCTGGACCGTTCGCTGCTTGGCCTGGTCGCCACGCCGTGGTTGCTGGCTGCAATCACCGTCGTGCTGGTCACGCTGTGTACGCGGCTGCTGAAACTGCGCCGCCAGGAGCACGCGGTGCTGCTGATGTGCGTGGCGCTGAGCAATTCCAGCTTCATCGGCTACCCGATGGTGCGCGCGCTGCTGGGTGACCATGCCTTGCCATACGCCGTGGTCTACGACCAGTTCGGCACCTTCGTGCTGCTTTCCACGTTCGGCCTCTACGTGCTGGCGCGCTACAGTGGCGACACGCCACCGGGCGCGCGCGAGATCGCGCTGCGGATCGCGCGCTTCCCACCGTTGTGGGCCTTGCTGTTCGCCTTGACGCTGATGCCGGCGCAACCGCCGCAATGGATCGGCGCAGCACTCAAGAGCTTGTCCGACGCCATGCTGCCGCTGGTGATGCTGGCGGTGGGCTTTTCGCTGCAACTGCGGCTGCCGCCGTCCGAACTACGACCACTCGCGGCGGGCCTGGTGCTCAAGTTGCTGTTGTTGCCGCTGCTGGCCTGGCCGTTGTCGCTGGTCTTCGGGCTGGAGGGCGAACGCCTGCAGGCCAATGTGCTGGAAAGCGCGATGCCGACGATGATTACCGCCGCCGCACTGGCCATCTCGCACCGGTTGGCGCCGCGGCTGGCCGCGGCGATGGTCGGCTACAGCATCCTGTTGTCGTTGCTGACGCTGCCGCTTTGGGCGTGGCTGCTGGGCCGTTACAGCTGAGGCCTCAGTCGGCGGGTACCGTGCGGTCGGCGGCCCATTCGCGCAATGCCTGTACCTGTTCGGCCATCAGCACCGAGAGCGGGCGGGTCGCGCGGATTTCCTGCATCAATAGGTTGTCGTCCAGCGGCCGCTGTTCCGCATGCGCGGCGTACAGGCCGGAAACGATCCCCTGTTCGATCTCGGCGCCGGAAAAACCATTGCTGGCAGCGGCCAATGCCGGCAGCGCGAAGGTATCCGGATCCAGGCCGCGCCGCCCCAGGTGCAGGCGCAGCAGTTCCACCCGGGTGTCGGGGCTGGGCAGATCGACGAAGAAAATCTCGTCGAAGCGGCCCTTGCGCAGCAGCTCGGCCGGCAGCTCCTGGACCTGGTTGGCGGTGGCGACGATAAACACCGCGCCCTTGCGTTCGGCCATCCAGGTCAACAAGTGGCCCAGCACCCGGCGCGACACGCCGCCGTCTTCGCCGCCGCTGGCCAGGCCTTTCTCGATTTCGTCGATCCACAGCACGCACGGCGCCAATTGCTCGGCCGAGGCCAGGGCATCGCGCAGGTTCTTCTCGGTCTCGCCGTGGTACTTGTTGTAGAGGCTGCCGAAGTCCAGCCGCAACAGCGGTACGCCAAAGCCGGCGGCGGTCGCTTTTGCCAGCATCGACTTGCCGCAGCCCTGCACGCCGAGCAGCAACACGCCCTTGGGCGGGTCCAGGCCGGGCGGCGCATTGCCGGAGACGAACACGCCGCGACGCTGGTTGATCCAGCGCTTGAGCCGGTTGGCGCCGGCCACATCGGCAAAGCGTGCGTTGTCGTATTCGTAGTGCAGGTGGCCGCTGCGATTAAGTAGTTCGAATTTCAACTTCGCCAGCTGCGGCAAGTCATGCTCGCCGAGCACGCCGTCATTGAAGATGAGCTGGCGGGCGATGCGGCGCGCATCGTGCAGCCCCAGGCCCTTGAGGTTGCGCAGGATCTGCTGCGCCACCTCGGTGTCCACTTCTACCCGGCGGCCGCCGTTCTCGCGCGCATAGTCGGCCGCTTCCTCGCGCAGCATTTTCAGCAGCGCATTGGCGTCGGGCAGGTGCGGGCTGAAGCGGGTCGCCAGTCCTTCGAGCTCCGGCGGCAGCTCGACCTTGGTGCCGATCATCACCAGCACGTGGGCCTGGCTGTGGCGGCGTTCGAGGATGTCGCGCAGCAACCGCTGGTGCGAGGCATAGCCCAGGTAGGGGTGCATGTCCAACAGCAGGTAGATGCCGCGCTGGTCGGCCTGGCGGATCATCTGCAAGGCGGCGCTGGCATCGGGCGGGCCGGCGGCTTCGTCCTCGCGGTCCAGGTCGATACGGCGCAGGCCCTCGGTAATCGTCCAGCGATACAGGGCCCGCCACACCTGCATCAGGCTCTGTCGGAACAGCTCGACGATGCGCTGTTCCTCCTGGGTTTCGATCACGATCAACGGCGTGCTCGCGCGGATCAGCGCGGTCAGGTCCTGCAGTTCGCTCATGTGCGCTCCTTTGCGGGCGTCACCATAGCAGGGGGGCGGGGTGGCGGGCATGTGTGCGTCTCGACTACCCCCTCACCGGGCCGCGGTGTACGCTCGGGGCTGGTTTCGGGAGGCGAGGCGTGCATGAAGACGTTCCTGGTGGCCGGCTCCAAAGGCGGGGTCGGCAAGACCACGATCGCTACGAACCTGGCGGCCCATGCCGCCTTGCAAGGCCGTCGGACCGTCCTGGCCGATGCCGATCCACAGCAATCGGCGATGCGCTGGGCCGAACGCCGCGCCGGCCTGGCCAGCGCGGTGTTGCCGATCAACGCGACCCGCCGCCGCAACTGGGACGCGCAACTGCCCGATGACACCGAACAATTGATCATCGACGCGCCGGCCGGCGCGATGGCCGACGACCTGGTGCCATTCCTGGAACGCGCCGATGCCGTGGTCGTGCCGGTGCTGGCCTCGGCGCTGGACATCGAAGCGGTGGTCGGCTTCCTCAACACCCTGGCCAAGGTGCCGCGTATCCACCAGCGCAAGCTGCCGGTGGGCCTGGTGCTCAACCGCAGCAAGCCCTGGACCCAGACCGCGCAGCAGGCCGTGGAGATGATCGGCACCTGGCCCTACCCCTTGGTTGCGCAATTGCGCGACACCCAGGCCTACGTGGTCCTTGCCGGCCTGGGCCGCAGCCTGTTCGACTATCGCTCGGCCCAGGTGCGCGAGCATCAGCAGGACTGGGAATCGTTGCTCAAATGGCTCAAAGCCTGATCCACCACTTTTCGGACTGCCCATGCGCGAACTGATCCTGCTGCGCCACGCCCACGCCGAACCGGCCGATACGGGCCAGGCTGATATCGACCGTCCCTTGTCCCCGCACGGCCTGGCCGAAGCCGAGGCCGCCGGCCGCTGGCTGAAGGAACAGCACCTGGTCCCGGACCGGGTGCTGTGTTCGCCGGCCCGGCGTGCGCGCGAAACCCTCGAAGCGGTGCTCGGCCTGACCGGCTACATCGAACAGCGCCTGGACGACCGCATCTACGAGGCGACCCCCGGCACGCTCGCGGCGGTCATCGACGACCACCGCGAATGCGAGCGGGTGTTGCTGGTCGGCCATAACCCGGGCCTGGAACAACTGGTAGCCCTGATGAACAGTGGCCAGTCCGGCGACCATCGCGGCATGCCAACGGCCTCGGTCGTTCTGCTGGCATTGCCGCTGGACGCGGCGATCGAGCCGGGCATTGCCCGGCTGACCGCCTTCTGGTGGCCCTGACAGGCGCGCGCGTCGTCTGCCTGGGGCTGGCGCTGCTCTGGGCGCGGCCCGCGCCCGCCCAGCCCGCGCCCGTTGCCCCCGCACCCAGCCCGCCGCTAACTGCCGGCGGGCCCACGATCGAACAGCGACTGCCGCTGGATACGGTGCGCTCGCGCTGTGGCTTCGAGATCCGCACCCGCTTCGGGCAGAAGATCGAGGGCCTGTTCCCGCGCTTCGAAGGCGAAGTGCTGAAGTTGGCCGATGGCCGCCACCAGGTGCGCTTGCGCATGGATGCGCGCCAGGTCGAGATTCCCGGCAAGCCGCGCTACACCGAGTGGATGCGTGGCGAAGATTTCTTCGACGTCGAACGCTTCCCGCTGGTCGAGTTCGATTCCGAGCCCTACTTGCCCGAGATGACCGCGCATGGCGGCGATCTTGTCGGCCGCCTGAGCATTCGCGGCATCACCCACACCGAGACCCTGACCGTGATGCCGGCCGAGTGTCCGCGGGCCGGGTATGATTGCGACGTGATCAGTCGCGGTACCGTCCTGCGGGGACGCTATGGAATGGACAGTTGGGAGGTGGCCCTGGGCGACAGGGTGACCTTCATTCTGCGCGCCCGGCTGGCGGAGGCGCCCCGGCCGTGAACCCTTTCTGGAGGTGCCTGCTGCCGCTGGCCCTGATGCTGACGGCCGGCGGGTGTGCCGGGCTGTCGCACAGCCAGCGCGACCGCGCCGCGGCCATTGCCGCCGCGGCCCGCGACACTACCGTGGAGTGCCAGCGCGAAGATCGCTGCGCCCAGGCGTCGCCCTTGCGCGCGCTGGGCGGCCAGGCGATGGCCGAATCGACCCCGGCCCAGCCGCAGCACTACGCCACCATCCTCGACCACGGCGAAGAAGCCCTGGTCGCGCGGCTCAACTTGATCCATAGCGCCACCCGCAGCATCGACCTGCAGACCTACATCTTCGACAAGGACGACAGCGCGCGGCTGGTGCTGGATGCCTTGCTCGACGCCGCCCGGCGGGGGGTCAAGGTGCGGGTGCTGATCGACCAGCTGTCGGCGATCTCGGACCTGGAGATCCTTGGCGCGCTGTCCGGCGCGCACGAGAACTTCGAACTGCGCATCTACAACCCCACTTTCGGCAAGGCCAAGCTCAACTATTTCGACTACGCGGGCAGCGTGCTGTGCTGTTTCCGCCGCTTCAACCAGCGCATGCACAACAAGCTGCTGGTGATCGACAGCGTGATCGGCGTGGTCGGCGGGCGCAATTACCAGGACGACTATTACGACTGGGACTCGGAGTACAACTTCCGCGATCGTGACGTGATCGTCGCCGGTCCGGAGGCGCGCCGCATGGCCGACAACTTCGACGCCTACTGGCACGCCCAGCGCAGCGTGCCGGCCGAGCGCCTCAACGATGTCGGGCGCACGCTGTTGCGCGAAGGCGTGCCAGCCATGCCGCCGGCGCAGTTCCTGCAACCGGACCGGATCGAGCGGGTGCGCGAGGAAGCCGTGGACAGCGACTTCATCGCCGAGCGCTTCGTCGACACCGCGTTGCCGGTGGGCAAGGTGTTGTACGTGGCCGACCTGCCGCAGAAGCATCGCAAGGAGCACCCGCGCCAGGCGGTCTCCACCGCGCCCGAACTCGACGGCCTGATCGCCCGCGCGCAGCAGGAAGTGCTGCTGCAAACGCCTTATCTGGTGCTGTCCGACGCGGCCCAGGCGATCTTCCGCGAGCTGCGCCAGCAGCCCGAGCCACCGCGGGTCGTGGTCTCCACCAACAGCCTGGCCGCCACCGACAATCCCGTCGTCTACGCGCTGTCCTACAAGTACAAGCGCCGCAACCTGCGCGAACTGGGTTTCAACATCTACGAATACAAGCCGTTTCCGCTGGATGCGCCGGTGGACTACGAGAATTTGGTGCGGGCGCCGTTGGCCCAAGCCTCTGGCGAACGCGAGAACCGCGTGTTGGGCGGCAGCGCGATCGGCAACGCGGTGCGCGGCAGCAGCGGGCAGCCGGGCACTGCCGGCAGTGGCGCTGGCGACGCGGCCCGCGCGCAAGCCGGCAGCGAAGTCGACCGGCGATTGCAACGCACCGAAACGCGGCCGTCGTTCTTCAGCACCCGGCCGGCCAACAAACCGCTGCCGGTGACCCGCGAGGGCGCGCGCATGGGCCTGCATGCCAAATCGTTGGTGGTCGACCGGCGGGTGGCGGTCATCGGCACCCACAACTTCGACCCGCGCAGCGAGAACTACAACACCGAAGGCGCCATCGTCATCTTCGATCCGGCCTTCGCGCAGGCATTGGCGGCGAGCATCGAACGCGACATCGCGCCGACCAATTCCTGGGTGGTGGCCCCGCGCGAGAAGCCACCGGTGCTGTCGGGCCTGAACTACAGTGCCGGCAAGATGTTCGAGGCGCTGCCGATCCTCGACTTCTGGCCGTGGCGCTACGCTACCAACTACGAATTCAAGCCGGGGCCGGACTGCCCGTGGCCGCTGCGCCGGCAAGACCCGAAGTTCCTGCAGTGCTATGAGCCGGTCGGCGATTTCCCCGAGGTCAATGTCGGGCCGAAGTGGTTGCTGGTGCGCATGCTCACCGCCTTCGGCGCTGGCCTGGTGCCGATTCTCTAATCCTTCCTCCAGGACTGGTCATGGCATTTCGCGCACCCGTATCGATCGACGCCCTCAACGGCCTGAGCCGCGGCAACCTGCTCGAACACCTCGGCATCGTCTTCACCGCCGCAGGCGAGGACTGGCTCAGTGCGACCATGCCGGTGGACGCGCGCACCCGCCAGCCTTATGGGCTGCTGCACGGCGGCGCCTCGGTGGTATTGGCCGAGACTTTGGGCAGCAGCGCCGGCAATCTGTGCGTGGACCCGGAAAGCCATATGTGCGTCGGGGTCGAGATCAACGCCAACCACATCCGCGCAGTGACCGCCGGCCTGGTCACCGGGACCGCACGGGCACTGCACGTGGGTCGCAGCCTGCACGTCTGGGAGATCGGCATCGTCGATGAACAAGGCCGGCGCGTCTGCGCCTCGCGCCTGACCCTGGCCGTGGTGCCACGCCCGGCCGGCGCCTGAGCACTGGCGCCTGGGCCGGCAGCGGCCTTGGCGCTATCGCTGGAACACGCCTGGCCACCGGCGCCACTGCGCGCAGCCCCCAGTGCTGCCACAATAGGGACGTTCCTTCCCCACGTATTTCCGGTACCTTGCCCGAATGAGCGAGTCTTCCCTGCCCGCCACGCGCGAAGCTGGCGGCACGCTGCGTTGGTTCCGATACCTGTACCGCGTGCCCCTGCTGGCGTTGCACGTGCTGCTGGGGCTTTCCGTGACGATGACCTGCGTCGTGGTGACCCCGTTGGCGCGCATTCGGCTGGGCGCTGACGACACCCTCGACCAGGCCATGATCCGCTGGTGGCAGGGCAACCTGATGCGAATCTTCGGTTTCCGCCTGCGTCGCTTCGGCACGCCGCTGCCCGGGGCCACCCTGTTCGTGGCCAACCACGTCAGCTGGATCGATATTTCCATCCTGCACAGCCAGCGCGTCATGGGTTTTGTCGCCAAGCGCGAGATCGCCGGGTGGCCGCTGGTCGGCTGGCTGGCCGCGCGTGGGCAGACGATCTTCCACCAACGCGGCAGCACCGAGTCGCTCGGCGGCGTGCTGCAAGAAATGGTGGTGCGTTTGCGCAGCGGCAAGTCGGTCGGGGTATTCCCGGAAGGCCGCACCCGTGGCGGCCATGAAGTCGGCCCCTTCCACGCCCGCATCTTCCAGGCCGCGGTCGACGCCCAGGTCCCGGTGCAGCCGGTGGCGCTGCGTTACGGCGAGCATGGCAATGCGCAGACGATCGTCGCCTTCGGTGCGCGCGAGAGCTTCTTCGCCAACTTCCTGCGCTTGCTCGGCGAGCCTTCGCGGGTGGCCGAAGTGCATTTCCTTGAACCGCTGTCGGTGCTGGATGTCGAAGGACGCCGGCGTATCGCCGAGACCTCGCGCGCACGCATCGTCGCGGCCATGGAGGACTGAACGGCCATGGTCGCGTGCCGGCGCTCGCACATTCGCTGCTGCCAGGCCACGCCGGTCGCGCCGGGGCCCATATGCTGAGCGCCGACCAATACGCGCCGCCGCGCTGGCTGCGCAATCCGCACGTGCAATCGGTGCTGGGCTCCAGCGCCTTGCGGCGACGGCGCGGCCTGCAGTTGATGAGCGCCAGTGGCGCGCACAGCACCTCGCATATCCTCGATGGTGGCGACGGCGTGCGGCTGCAGGGCTGGCTCGACGTGCCGCGGGACCTGGCGCCCCGCGCGACCGTGTTGTTGCTGCACGGCTGGGAAGGCAGCGCCGACTCCAGCTACATGCGAATGACGGCCGCGCGCCTGCTCGGGTTGGGTTACCAGGTGTTCCGGCTGAATTTCCGCGACCACGGCGGCACCCACCATCTCAACGCCGACCTGTTCCATTCCGACCGCATCGACGAGGTCGTCAACGCCGCGGCCGACTTGTGGCGGCGCTTTCCCTCGCCGCGGTTGCTCGCCGCCGGCTACTCCTTGGGAGGCAACCATGTGTTGCGGCTTGCCTTGCGCGCCCCCGGCGCCGGGCTGCCGCTGGAGCGGGTCGCCGCGGTCTGCCCGTTGCTGGACCCGGCCACCACGATGGAAAGCATCGAGCGCGGCCCGCAGTTCTACGACTGGTATTTCCGCCGCAAGTGGCGCGAATCGCTGTTGCGCAAGCGCGCGCTGTTTCCCGAGCATCACCACTACGACGACCAGACCCTGGCCCTGGACATGCGCGGGCTGATGGCCTGGCTGGCCGAGCGGCACACCCCGCACGGCTCGCTGCAGGCGTACTTCGAAAGTTATTCGATCGCCGGCGACCGCCTGGCCCCCCTGTTGCTGCCCTCGGACATCCTGATGGCCGCCGACGACCCGGTGATCCCGGTGTCCGACTTCTGCCAATGGCACCTGCCCAGCGCGGCGCGGCTGGAAATCGCGCGCTGGGGCGGGCATTGCGGGTTCCTGGAGAACGCCCGCGGCGATGGCTTTGCCGAGCGCTGGGTGGCCGAGCGCCTGGGTCCGGCCGACTGAAGCCGGAGGCCGCGGCGGCGCCGCTACAATAAGGGTTTGCCCTCGAGCCGGACCCCATGCAAGACACCATCATCCAAGCCCTGCGCCGCAATGCGGCCGACGAAGCCGTGGCCCTGGCCCGGGACTGGATCGCCGGCGCGGGCGAAACGCCGCAGTCGTTGCGCTGGCTGGCGCTGTCGCTGCAGCAGCAAGGCCAGTACGACGAGGCGCTGGCGATCTTGCGCCAGGCCATCGTGCTGGCGCCGGAAGATGCCGATCTGCATCTGCAACAGGCCGGCTTGTTGCTGGCGTTGCGCGAGACCGGCGCGGCCGAAGTTGCGCTGACCCGCACCACCTCGCTCGACCCCAACCAGTTCGACGCCTATGTCATGCAGGCGCACCTGGCCATCGGCCGTGGCGATATCGACGAAGCCGAGCGCATCGGCCGGCTGGCCGCGCGGGTCCAGGCCGACCACCCGCAGATCCCCACCATCGAAGGCATCGTTGCCTTGCGGCGCGGCGACGCCGACCGCGCGCTGGCCCTGCTCAGCCAGGCCGTGGCGCAGTTGCCGGACAACCCCCAGGTGCTTTTCGCCCTCGGCTTCGCTTACGTGCAGAAGCGTCACTTCGCCTTTGCCGAACGCGCGTTCTCGCGCGTCATCGCGCTGCAGCCGCCGGGCACGCCGCTGCGCGCACTGATGGCCCAGCTGGCGGCCAGCCAGGGACGCCTGGACGACGCGCTGGAGATGGTCAACGACGCCCTGGCCCAGGTCGATGGCGACACCGTGGCGATGCACCGGCTTGCCGGTGAGCTGCAGCTGCGCGCCGGGCAGCCGGCAGAAGCCGTCACCCACCTACGCACTGCGCTGACCAAGGGTTCGGTCGATCGCCGCGTCCTGCAGGCCCTGCTGATCGCCTGGCAGCAACTCGGAAACGGCGAGGAAGCGCGCGACGTGCTCGACGCCGCGCTGACGCGGCAGCCCCGTGAGGACGAACTCTGGCAGGCGCGCCTGGCGCTGGCGCCGTTCGGCAGCGAAGAAGCGCTGGAAGTGGCCGAGCGCTGGGTCGAGGCCATGCCCGAGTTCCTGCCGGCGCTGGAAACCCTGATGCGCATCCACGACCTGCAGGAGCGTCCGGAAGAAGCGGAAATGGTCGCCCGCCAGATTGTCGCGATCGAGCCGGGCCGCCTGGCCGGCGAACAACGCATTGTCGAAGCCCTGTTGCAGCGCGACCCGCCTGCCGCGATCGCCTGCGTGCAATCGCTGATGGACGGCCTGCCCGAGCGCGACCGCACCGTGCTGCGGCCGTGGCTGGCGCAGGTGCAGGACCGTGCCGGCGAACGCGCCGCCGCGCTGAGCACCTGGCTGGAATTCCATGCCGAACAGGCCCAGCACCGCTTGCCGCTGCCGCCGCATGCCAGCCCGCAACCAACGCAATGGCCGGCGCTGGGCGAAGTGGATGCCGCCAACCGCGCGCGACCGCTGTTGCTGTGGGGTGCGCCGGGCTCGCAGGTCGAGCGCCTGGCCAATGTCATTGGCGCGGCCAGCGGCGTGCTGCGGCGTGACCGCTTCGGCCAGCCGGCGCCGGAAGATGCGTTGCAGAGCTACCGCACCGTGCCTGGCCTGGCCAGCGGCAAGCTGTCGCCGGCGCAGGTCGTGGGCAGTTGGAAGCAGGCGCTGCCGAACCGCGGCATCAACGACGGCAACGTCATCGACTGGCTGCTGTGGTGGGACAACAGCTTGCTGCTGGCCCTGCGCCCCTATTTGCCGGAAGGCCGCCTGGCGATCGTGTTGCGCGATCCGCGCGACATGCTGATGGATTGGCTGGCTTACGGCGCGCCGGTGCCGCTGGCGGTGCACTCGGCCGGCGATGCCGCGCGCTGGCTGGCCGAGAGCCTCTCGCAAGTAGCCACGCTGCACGAACAGGACCTGTATCCGCACAAGCTGCTGCGCCTGGACGGCCACGAAGACAACCCGGAAGCGGCCGCGCAGTTGCTTGGCGGAGCTTTCGGCGCGCCGTTCCCGGTGCTGCCCTCGCTCGGCGCGCCGCGCCTGCCCGCCGGGCACTGGCGTCTGTATCGCGAACTACTGGCCGCCGAAATTGCCCTGCTGACGCCGGTCGCCGTGCGCCTCGGCTACGCCGCCGAATGATGTCCCTGCCAACGGAGATGCGCCCATGCGCCTGACCACCGAGAGTTTCCACAACGGCCAGCCGATTCCCGCCGAATTCGCCATGGGCGTGCCCACCGGCTTCGGCGGCAACCGCAACCCGCAGTTGGCCTGGCACGACGTGCCGGCCGGCACGCAATCCTTCGCGCTGCTGTGCATCGACCCGGACGCGCCGACGGTGCCCGAGCTGGTCGGCCGCAAGGACGTGGAGGTGCCGCTGGACCAGCCGCGCAGTGAGTTCGTGCACTGGGCCATGGTCGATATCGGTGCGGACGTGCGCGAGATCGCCGCCGGTAGCTGCAGCGACGGCATCACGCCCAAGGGCAAGCAATCGCCGACCGGCCCGGCCGGCGCGCGGCAGGGCCTGAACAGCTATACCCAGTGGTTTGCCGGCGACGCCGACATGGGCGGCGACTACTTCGGCTACGACGGCCCGTACCCGCCGTTCAACGACCAGCGCGTGCACCGCTACTTCTTCCGCGTCTTCGCGCTAGACGTGGTAAAGCTGGACGTGCCGGCGCGCTTCGATGCCGCTGAGGTGCTGCGCGCGATGCACGGCCATGTGCTGGCCGAAGCGTCGGTGTGGGGGACCTACACGTTGAACGAGAAATTGCGCGGTTGAGTTTCAAGCGTCGGGGCCGATGCCCCGACGGCTTTCCCGGCGGATCAGCGGACCTGCTCGCTCTCCACCACCAAATCGAGCACGTACACGTTGGCCGAAGCGTCTGCCGGCGGATTGGCACGCGTAAAGCGCTTCACCCGCAGCACGTTGCGCATGCCGGCCTGGTGCGCGTAGCCCTGGATCTCGTCGTGGAAGTTCTGCCACGGCCCCGGTTCACCCTGGCGCAGGCCGTTCTGGTCAAAGCGCACTTCGCGCACCTGCAGGCACTGTTTGTCCTTGATAAGCGGGTCCGGGCACGCCTTGGTTTGCGCAGCTACTTCGAGGAACACGGTCTCGCCGGCGCCGTAGCGACTCTCGGCGGTTTCCTCGCCAGCAAAACGCAGCGTGGTGCCGTTGGCGCGCTTGAGCACCAGCACCGGCTTGGCCGCATCGCCTTCGAAGGCAAGGTCGAAGCCGCCGCTGAACACCGTGCTTGCCGCCTGTTCCTGCGCGGTGCGGGCCGGGTCGGTGCAAGCCATGCGGGTGGAAGCCAGGCCACCGAACTCGAGCTGGTCGCCACGCAGCCTGTAGTCGCCGGACATCCGGTTGCAGAGGTGGTCGATGCTGACGTTGTTCGGCCCGAAATCCAGCTGGATGGGTTCGCCGTCGCTGAATAGGGCGGCGAACTTCTGGCCGCCGCCATCGCTGGCATCGGTCAGCCGCCAGTGGAAGCGGCGCAGGCGCGCACGGGTGTCCTCCGCCGTGGCAGCGTTAGCGGTCGCCGGCGCGGGTGCCGGCGTGGCGGCGGGTGCCCC
>DATCVI010000098.1:0-5492 GCA_036566925.1 Stenotrophomonas sp. | reverse complement strand
GCCGAACCGCTGCCGCCCGCCGCGGCCCAGGCGGCCTTGGCCGAGCTGCTCGCGCTGTATCGCCAGGGCCTGCAAGCGCCGCTGGCATTTGCCCCGTACAGCAGCTGGAAGTACTACCGCGCCGCGCAGCAGGGCGACCTGGACAAGGCGATCAAGGAAGCGGCCGCGCAATGGCAAAGCGATGTCGGCTGGAGTGAATCGGCCGCACCGGCCCTGCGCCTGGTCCATCGCGGCAGTGGCCCGTTCGCCGATGCCCAGCACTTCATCGATTTCGCCAGCACCAGCTATCGCCTGTATGCGCTGCTCGAACAGGGCCGCGCCCATGCCGCGCTCGATCCGGCGCAGTTGGCGGAGAGTTGGCGGCAATGGCGCGGTGCCCAGGAGGAGGCGGAATGAACCTGCCCGCCACCGACGATCCCTTCCTGCAGCTGCCCTTGCAGGGCGTGCGCCTGATCGAGGCCAGCGCCGGCACCGGCAAAACTTTTACCCTGGCCACGCTGGTCACCCGGCTGGTGGTCGAGCGCGGCCTGCGGATCGGGCAGATCCTGGCCGTCACCTTTACCGAAGCGGCCACCCAGGAACTGCGCCGGCGCATCCGCGAGCGGCTGGCGCTGGCCGTGCAGTGGGTTCCCACGGGCGCGCCCAACGCCGCTGTCGAATCCGAGCTGGCCAACGCCGCGCCCGATGCGCGCCTGACCGCCGCACTGCTGCAGGCCCACCTGTTGGCCAGTGGCGAATCTGCGCTAGAGCTCAAGCGACGCTTGCAGCGCGCGGTCGAAGAAATCGACCTCGCCGCGATTTTCACCATCCACGGTTTCTGCGCTCGCGTGCTGCGCGAGCATGCGCTGGAAACCGGGCAGACGTTGCTCGCGCCGGAATTGCTCGGCAACGATCGCGAACTACTGGCCGAAGTCGCCGCCGACTTGTGGCGCCTGCGCAGCGCCGAGGCAGCGACCGCCGAGGATCTCATCGGGCTGTGGCCGGGCGGACCGGACATGATGGCCGGCGACCTGCGCGAGATGGTCCGTCATCCCGCGTTGCTGCCGGCTGCGCCGACCGAAGGCCCTGCCGACGATGGCCCGGCTTTGCTGCAGGCCGCGCAGCAAGCCGCCGAGGTGCTGGCTGCAACCTTCCGCGCGCACGGCACCGAATGCTTCGAGTCGCTGATGGCCGCCAGCGAAGGCGGCGTGCTCAGCAAGGTCAGCTACAAGGGCGAGTGGCTGACGTCGCTGTGGCATTGGCTGGAGGCCTTTGCGGTCGCCCCATCGATCGACCGGCCGCAGCATCCCAAGCTGATCAAGCTCACTGCCGCCGAACTGACCGCCGGAACCAACAAGAATTTCGCCGGCCGCACCCCTGCATTGCCCTTGAGCCATGAGATCGATGGCTACCTGGCCGCGCTGGCACGCGTCGAAGAATGGCGAAGCCGGCGCCGCATCCGCTTGCTGCATGCCTTGCGCGCCGAGGCGGTCGCTCGCCTGGCGCTGCTCAAGCGCCAGCGCCGGGTGCAGACCTACGACGACCTGGTCGACGGCGTGGCCGAGGCCTTGCGGGGGCCGCAGGGCGAGGTCCTGGCGCAGCGGTTGCGCGCGCAATACGCCATTGCACTGGTCGATGAGTTCCAGGACACCGACGAGCGGCAGTGGTCGATCTTCTCCAACGTCTTCGGCGAAGGCGAGCGCGCACGCCAGGCCGGGCTGGCGCCGGCGCTGCTGTTGATCGGCGATCCCAAGCAGGCGATCTACGGTTTCCGCGGCGGCGATGTACGCACCTACCTGGCCGCCGCCGGGGACGCCGAACGCGCGCCGCCCCTGGCGCACAATTTTCGCTCGCGGCCTGCGTTGCTCGCGGCGATCGATGCCTTGTACGCACAGGCGGGCTACGACGCCGCCTTCGTGACCGAGGGAATCGCCTTCCATCCAGTTCAGCCGGGCACCCAGCGAGCAGATGCCGATCTTGTGCGCGATGGCGCCCCGGCCCCGGCGCTCACCCTGTGGCAGGCGCCCGAACCGCCACCGGCCAAGGGCAAGCCCAAGCCGTGGAATGCCGGGCCGTCACTGGAGTGGTGCACCAGTGCTTGCGTGGCCGCGATCCACGGCTGGCTCGCCGCCGGCCGCGCTGGCAGCGCGACGATCGATGGACGACCCGTTCGCGCCGGTGACATCGCCGTATTGGTGCGCGACCACAAGCAGGCCGCGCGTATCCAGCAGGCACTGGGCGCAGTGGGCATTCCCGCCGTCGCCGCCGGCAAGCGCAGCCTGTTCGCCACCGAACAGGCGCAGGAACTGCTGGCGCTGCTGGAGGCGCTGCTGGACCCGGGCGATGACGCGCGTCTGCGTGCGGCGCTGGCCACGGTGCTGATCGGCGAGGACGCCGCTGCCATCGCCGCGTTGGAGCACGAGGGCGACCGTCACCGGCAATGGCAGCAGCAGGCGCTGGATTGGCGCGAACGTTGGCAGCGCGGCGGGCCGCTGGCCCTGGTCGGCGACCTTGGCGCGGCGCACGGGCAACGCTTGCTGGCCCTGGCCGATGGCGAGCGCCGCCTGACCAACTACCTGCAGCTGGCCGAACTGCTGCAGGAAGCCGACGCGCGCGCATTGGGCCCGCATGGCCTGGTCGACTGGTTGGCGCGCCGTATTGCCAATGCCGACGACAACGACGAGGCCCAGCAGTTGCGCTTGGAATCCGACGCGCGGCGCGTGCAGATCGTGACCTTGCACAAGAGCAAGGGCCTGGAATATCCGCTGGTCTTCCTGCCGTATATCGGCGTCGGCCGCCGCGACCGCGGCGCCGGCCGCCATTGCGTCGTGCATGCCGAGGGCAGCGGGCGTTCGCTGCAGTGGAATACCGGCAAGGACGACCCGGCCTGGGCCGCTGCCGAAACCGCGTGGCGACAGGAGCAGCGCGCCGAGGACGCACGCTTGCTGTATGTCGGGCTGACCCGGGCCGAGCACGCCCTGTGGCTGGCAACCGGGGCCTTCCACCGGCACGAGCACACTGCGCTGTCGAAGATGCTGGCTGATGCCGTGGCGCTGCAGGCCAAGGCGGGCCCCGGCGGCGTCAAGTTCGACGGCACGCCGCCACCGGCGGCGCTGCCGCGTTTGTCGCTGGCCGATGACGTCGTGGTGCCGCCAGCGCGCGCGCTGCAACGCCACGTCAGCCCGGACTGGTGGGTCTACAGCTTCACCCAGCTGGCCAACGCCGATGCCGGCATCGCCAATGATCCGATGGCCAGCGCCACCGTCGAGACCGGCGGCGGTAGCGATGAGCCCGCCGGCAGCGATACCGCGACGCTTCCGGTTGCGGTGGAACCATTCGATCCCCGCTTCGCCGGCAATCGTTTCGGCGTGGTCCTGCACGACGCCTTCGAGCGTTGCGACTTCGCGGCCTGGCGCGATTGGGAACCGGGCCAGGCCGCGCCCGAAGGCGAGCGCGCGGCGATCGTCGAAGCCCTGCAGCGCGGCGGCTATGCGCAGGACGAACTGGACGCCGGTGTCGTCGTGCTTACCGCCTTGGTTGGCCATACGCTGACCGTGCGGCTGCCCGAAGACACTTGCCTGGCGGCGGTTCCGCTTACTGCGCGCCGCAATGAAATGGAATTCCACTTCGCCATGCGCCCGACCCGCGTCGAGGCCTTCCTCGCCCTGTTGCATCGCCACGGCCTGCTGCTCGAACGCCAGGCCTTCGGCATGCGCCAGCGCCTGGAGGGCCTGATGACCGGCCTGATCGACCTGACCTACCAGCACGGCGGACGTTGGTACGTGCTGGACTACAAGTCCAACCGCCTCCCCAGTTACGACGCCGACGCGCTAGCGCGGGCGATGAGCCACAGCGAGTACACCTTGCAGGCGCTGATCTACACCGTCGCGCTGCACCGTTGGTTGCGCTTCCGCCTCGGCCCGGACTACGACTACGCGCGCGATTTCGGCGGCGTGCGCTATTTGTTTTGCCGGGGCCTGGACGCAGCGCGCGATCCCTCGCCTGGCGTGTGCGCCTGGCAGTTCGACCCGGCCCTGGTCGCGGCGGTGGATGCGTTGTTCGCCGGGCATGACGTGCCGGAGGCCGCCGCATGAGCCTGTTCGATGCGCTGCAACGCGCGGGCCTGTTGCGACCGCTCGACCTGGCCTTCGCGCAAACCTTGCAGCGGCTGGCGCCGGACACCGACGGCGCGACGCTGGCGGGCGCTGCGCTCGCTTCACTGGCAGTAGCCAGTGGCCACGCTGGCTTGGACCCGCAGCGTGCCGGCGTGTTGTTCGATGCGCGCGAGGGCGCTGTGCCGTCCTTGCCGGAGCCAGGCGACTGGCAACGCGCGCTGGCCGCCTCGCGCTGGGTCGCGCAACCCGCCCCTGAAGCGCCCGCCGCCGCCGACCGGCCGCTGGTGCTGGAGCACGGACTGCTTTATCTACGCCGCTACCGCGAGTACGAGCGGCGCTTGGCCGCGGGCCTGCGCCGTATCGCCGGCCAGGCCGTGCCTGCATTCGACGTCGCCAGGCTTGCGACGTTGTTCGCCCAGCTGTTCCCGCCAGCGGCCGTGGGTGAGAACCGGCAGGCCCGGGCGGCGGCGCTGGCGTTGCGGCGCAACTTGCTGCTGGTCACTGGCGGCCCGGGCACCGGCAAGACCACCACCATTGCGCGGCTGTTGCTGCTGCGTGTGGCCCGGGCGCAAGCGGAAGGTTTCGCCGCGCCACGCATCGCGCTCGCCGCGCCCACTGGCCGCGCCGCCGAACGCATGGCCGAAAGCCTGAGGCTGGCGGTCGAGCACGCGCTCGCCGAAGGGGTCGATCCCGCGCTGGCGACAGCGCTGCCGGCCGGCGCCCGCACGCTGCATCGCCTGCTCGGCGTGATTCCCGGCTTGCCGCGCTTCCGCCACGATGCCGAGAACCCGCTGCCGTTCGATCTCATCGTGGTCGACGAAGCTTCGATGGTCGACCTGCCGTTGATGTGCAAGCTGGTCGAAGCCGTCGCCGAGGGCACCCAGTTGATCCTGCTGGGCGATGCCGACCAGCTGCCCTCGGTGGAAGCCGGCGACGTACTGGCGGCGATCCTGCAAGCCGCGGGCGCCGGCGATGCGCTGCAAGCCGAGGATGCACAGGCCCTGCAACCTCTACTGGGCACCCGCCACGGACATTCCGGTGGCGGCGGCCTGGCCGGCCACCGCGTGCATTTGTTGCAGGGCTATCGCCAGGCACAGGGCTTCGCGCTGGCGCCACTGGCCGACGCGGTCCGCAGTGGCGAAGCCGAACACGCCCTGGCGCTGTTGCGCGAAGGCGCCCTGGCCGGGGTGCATTTCCACGAAGACATCGACGACCCGCTACAGGCAGGCGGCGACGCATTGCTCGCGCATTGGCGCAGCCTGGCCGATGCCGACGACCCCGTCATGGCATTGCGCCAGGCCGGCCGTGTGCGCCTGCTCACCGCGGTGCGCGCCGGTCCGCAGGGCGCGCGCGGCCTCAACGCGCGCATCGAGCAGCGGCTGGCCGAGAGTGGCTCGG
>DATCVI010000097.1:0-10502 GCA_036566925.1 Stenotrophomonas sp. | reverse complement strand
CGCGGTTGCCGAGAAAGCCCTGCACGCGTTCGGCCAGCAGCGACAACGCCTGGTCGCCGACCTCGGCGCTCATGTTCTCGTTGATCGAGGCGAAGTGATCGATGTCCAGGTGCAGCAGCATCAGCGGCGTGCCGCCGGAGGCGGCGGCGTCGACCAGCCGCAGCAGTTCGGGATTGCCGGCGCCCAGGCGTTGCGGTTTGTTGGCTTCCAGGCCGGGCGGTAGTGCGGGGTTCCACATGGGGCTCAACGTCCGTTGTCGCGGGCGGCCGGTTCGCCGGCCGCTTGGTAGGGCAGATGCAGGCGCACGCAGGTGCCGGCGCCTGGGGCGGATTCTATCGTCAGGGTTCCGCCGGCCGTTTGCGCGCGTTCACGCATTACCACCAGGCCGAGGCCGCGCGGGCCTTCCGGCTCGAAGCCGTCGCCGTCGTCGTTAACCTCCAGGTACAGGCCGCCCTGGCTGTGGTCGCGCAGCACCAGGTTGACCTCGCCGGCGCAGGCATGGCGCAGGACATTGGTCAGGCTCTCCTGGGCAATGCGGAAGCACGCCTGTTCGATTTCGTTGCTTGGGCGTTGCTGCAGCTCGTGGATGTCCAGTTCAAGCCGCTGCGGCTTGCCGCGGAACAAGGTCGAGGCCTGCCAGCGCAGCGCCGCCTCCAGCCCGAGCGCATCGAGCTGCGGCGGCCGCAACAGCATGGAAAGATTGCGCAGCTTGGTGACGGTGGTGTCGGCCAGACCTACGATCTCCTGCAGGTTGTCGCGCCGCGACTGCGGCTCGTCGTCTTCCATGGCCGCGTGCGCCGACAACTTCATCGCGGTAATCGCCTGGCCGATGTCGTCGTGCAGGTCGCGCGAGATCGCGCGGCGTTCGTCCTCCTGCAACGAGAACAGCCGCTTGGCCATGGCCTGCAGTTCGCCATTGCTGGCCGCCAGCGCATCGCGCATGCGTTCGGGTTCGCTAAGGTCGCGTACCACCAGCAAACGGCAGTCACGGCCGCCATAGCGCACCGCGCCCACCGACAATCCGGCCTGGAACACGCTGAAGTCGCGCCGGCGCATGCGCCTGGCGGCCGAAACTTCGGCGCGCGATTCCTCGCCGGCCAACTGTTCGCGCACCAGCGCCAGGTCGGCCTCGCTCACCAGCGCGGAGAGCGGTTCGCCCAGCAGCGATTCACCCGGATAGCCGAACTGGCCGGCGCAGGCCGGGTTGGCGTACATCACCCGCTCATCGGCCAGGATCATCACCCCGTCCGGCAGCACCCGCACCAGTTCACGGAACTGCTCTTCGCGCTCGCGCAGCAGGCGCCGCGATTGCTCGCGCTCGGTCACGTCCTGCAGCGTGCCGTGCACACGCCGGCGTCCGTCGGTACCGACGCCGCTCTCCGCGCGCAGGTGCGCCATGCGGGTCTGGCCGTCGCCGCCGATCAGCGGCAGCAGGACATCGACTTGCACCGTGCCGGCGCTGCACATGTCATCGATCAGGCGGTCGATGCGCACCTGGGTGACCAGGTCCACGCCGGCCAGCAGTTCTTCGAAGCGGTGCCAACGCTGGTCACACGGCACCGGACGGCCGACGATGCGGTACACCTCCGGCGAGAAGCGGCCCAGGCCGGTGGCCGGGTCCAGTTCCCAGGAGCCGAGCCGGGCGATGCTCTGGGCTTCCTCCAGCAAGGCCAGCAGCTCGGCGCGCTGGCGCGCGGCGCGGCGTTCGGCGCTGCGATCGATCGCCACCACCAGGCGGGCGTGGCCGCCGGGGGCCGAGATCGGGCTGCTGCGCACTTCGACATCGCGCAGGCCTTCGCGAGTCAGTAGCGATTCGGTGAGCACGCAGTTCTCGTCGGGGGCATCGCGCAGGTGGGCGATGATCTCGCCGAAGCGCTCCTGTTCGCTGGAGGGCCAGATCGCGTCCAGGTGCTGGCGCAGGAATTCTTCGTGGGTGTAGCCGAAGAACGCCAGCGCCGCCGGATTGGCGTCGAGGATGCGCAGGGTCTGCAGGTCGTAGGCCCAGACCGGGCAGGGCAGGGCGTGGAATTTCTCGTGCAACTGCGCCTGCGAGTGGACCAGCACGGTGTGTTCGTCCTGCAGCAGGCTGGCCAGTCGGCGCAGGCCGTAATGCAGCAGCAAGGCCGAGGCGATGACGAAAATCGCGCCGGACAGGCCAAGCAGGCGATGGAAGTTGGCGGGGTCGGGGCGGGCGAGGCGGACCAGGGTGTCGCCGGCCAGCAGCCAGGTCAGGCCAAGGGCGAGATAGGCGGTGGTGAGGACCCAGATGCCGGTGCGCAGGCGGCGGGCAAGCCGTTGGCCGGACAGCGGCGGGGGCAGGATAGGTCGGCTGCGGTCGTCGGACATGGAGGCACGGGGCGCCAGCGGCGGGCAACGCCCTCATCTTAGTAGGTCCGCCAGGTTTTGCGCGTGGCGGCGTCGGCGATTGGCCGGGCCGAGCATGAACCAGCCGGGGAGCGGCGGGGGCGACGCTCAACTATTCCGCGGTGCGGCCGTTATCCAGGACGTCCCCCATCCCCCCGGGGTTCGAGAAGCGGAGCTTCCCAGCGTGGATCCAGGCGTCATCGCAAGCTTGCTGCAGCACCCCCTCACCTCCGCGGTGGTGGTGCTCGATCCGCATGGGCGGCCGTTGGCCGCCAATGCGGCGGCGCAGTCGCTGGGTCTGCCGGCGACGGTGGCGCTGTATGTCGAGCAACTGGCCGACGGGCGCGAACGCCTGCGCCGCGAGGGCGGGATGCTCGCCTGCGTGCTGCCCAACGGCAACGGCCGATGGGACGGCTGGCTGCGCGCGGTGTGCGACGAGCACGGCACCGCGATAGCCTACACACTGAGCATTCCCGAGCCGGCCGGCGCGGTGGCCAGCCGCTGGGAGATCGGCCTAGACAGCGCCGAGCATGGCCTGTGGGACTGGGACATCGCCGCCGACATCGTCTATCGCTCCGAGCGCTGGAAGCGGATGCTCGGCTACGACGAGCAGTCGTTGCCGCCGAACCTGGCCGCGCTCTCCGAACTGATGCACCCGGAAGACCATCCGCGCGTCAGCGAAGCCATCCGTGCCCACCTCGCGGGCGAAACCGAGGGCTATACCGCCGAGTTCCGCCTGCGCCAGCGCGACGGCGAGTGGCGCTGGATCCTCGACCGCGGCCGCGTGGTCACCCGTTCGGCCGACGGCCGTCCGCAGCGGATGGTTGGCACCCATACCGATATCCATCCGCACAAGCTGCTCGAACAGCAGTTGCGCGAGCAGCAGGCACAGTTGGAAGAGGCCCAGCGCATCGCCAGCATGGGCAGCTGGAGCTGGGATTGCCGCCGCGACCGCCTGTGGCTTTCCGAAGACTTCGCGCGCCAGCTCTCGCTGCCGGGCAAGCCCTTGCAGCACGTGCGCAACCTGGTGCGCCACCTGGGCGTCGAGGGCCGCGGCGCACTGCGCACGGCCTGGCGGCGCCTGCGCGCGGCCGGCGAGCCGCTGCATTTCGAACTGGAGCTGGGCAAGCAGCCGCCGCAACACGCGCGGGTGTGGGCACAGCCCGTGTTCGACGGCGACGGCACTTTGCTGCGCCTGGTCGGGCAGGTGCAGAACGTCACCGAACAACGCCAGACCGATGCGCTGATCCGCTGGCGCACCGAGCTGCTGAACCGGGTCTCGGCGCTGGGCCGGATCGGCGGCTGCGAAATCGAGGTCGATACCCGGCGCATGCAGTGGACCGAGGAGTGCTACCGCATCCACGGCTTGCGCAAGGAGCCGATCACCCTGGAACAGGCGCTGGCGCTCTATACCCAAGATTCGCGCGACACCTTCGAAGCGGCGCTGCTGCGGATCTCCGACGGCGGCCTGCCCGAACAGCTGGAGCTGTGCTTCTACCGCAACTCCGGCCAGCGCGTGTGGGTGCAGGTCTTGATCGAGCTGGACCGCCGCGAAGGCCTGCCGCCGCGCTTCGTGGTCCTGTTCCGCGATATCAGCCGCGAGCGCGAAGCCAACGAGCGGATCGAGTTGCTGGCCCACTACGACCGTCTGACCGGCCTGCCCAACCGCTTCCTGCTGCGCGAGCGCGCCGAGGAGGCGATGGCCGAGGCACGCGAGCGCGGGCAGACGCTGGCGATGCTGTTGATCGACCTGGATGGTTTCAAGAGCATCAACGACTCGTTTGGTCATGCCACCGGCGACACCCTGCTCAAGCTGGCCGCCACCCGCCTGCACCAGCAATTGCGCAACAGCGACTTGTTCGGGCGCTTCAGCGACGACGAGTTCGTGGTGGTATTGCGCGACCTGTCCGAGCCGGAAGACGCCGGCCATGTAGCGCGTAAATTGCTGGCGGCGTTGACCGAGCCGCTGCGAAAGGACCACATCACGCTGAAGGTCAGCGCCAGTATCGGTATCGCCATGCAGGCGCCGGAGCTGGAGGATTTCGACAGCCTGTTGCGCGCCTCGGACGCGGCGATGTACGCGGCCAAGGAATCGGGCCGCAACACCTTCCATTACTACAGCCAGGACGTATTGCTGCGCGCCCAGCGCCGCCTGGAGCTGGAGCACGCGCTACACGGTGCGCTGGACCGCGAGGAGTTTTCGCTGGTCTATCAGCCCTTGGTGCCCACCGCCGGGGAAAGTGCCCCGGCGATCGAGGCGCTGCTGCGCTGGCACCGGCCGGGGCACGGTTTCTGCAGCCCGGCCGAGTTCATTCCGATTGCCGAGGAGTGCGGCGAGATCGTGCGCCTGGGCGACTGGGTGCTCGGCGAAGCCTGCCGCCAGGCGGTGGTGTGGGACCAGCAGGGCCTGCAGTTCAGCCGCATCGCGGTGAATGTCTCGGCCGTGCAGCTGCGCGACCGCGGATTCGCCGAGCGGGTGCTGGATATCTGCCGTACCAATGGCTGGTTGCCGCAGCGCCTGGAGCTGGAGCTGACCGAATCGGCGTTGATCCGCGATAGCGATGCGCTGCGCCGCTGCTTCGATCTGTTCGAGCAGAACGGCGTGTTGCTGGCGGTGGACGATTTCGGCACCGGCTTCTCCAACCTGCATTACCTCAATCGCTTCCCGGTGCAGCGCCTGAAGATCGACCGCAGCTTCGTGCAGGGGATGCTCGCCGACGCCAATACCGCCGAAGTGACGCAGGCGATCGTGCACCTGGGCCACGCCCTGGGCATGCAGGTGGTGGCCGAGGGCGTGGAGACGGTGCAGGAAGACGCCCTGCTGCGCCAGCAGGGCTGCGACGAGATCCAGGGCTATTTCTACTCGCGGCCGCTGGCGCCGCGGGACCTGGCGCAGTGGCTGCGCGAGGCCGAGATCGGTGCGCGGATGGGGCAGCGCTTGAGCCTGGCGAGCGGCTGAGCGCTCAGGCGGTGAGGGTGCGGCCCGCGGCGGATTTGCCAGGGCCTCCCGACAAAGCTTCGATCAGCTCTACCAGCCCCAACGGATCCAGCGGCTTGCCCATGTGGCCGTCGAAGCCGGCAAGCATGGCCTTTTCGCGATCTTCTTCGCGCACGTAGGCCGTCAGCGCGATCGCCGCGATCCGCGGCTGGCGCACTGGCGCGCTGCTGCGCACTGCCTGGATCAGGTCGTAGCCGTCGCGCCCGGGCATGGCGATATCGCTGATCAGGGCGTCGAATTCCTGCTGCCGCAGCAACTGTTCGGCGGCATCGGCCGAGCCGGCGCTGGTCACCTGGGCGCCGGCGTGGCGCAGGAAATGTTCGGTGGCATCGCGCGAATCGTTGTCATCGTCCACCAGCAACAGGTGGACGCCCCGCAGGCGTCCGGCCATGGCCTGCGGCAATGGCCCGACCTTGCCGTTGGCCGGGTCCTGTGCGCGCGGTGCGCTGACGCCGTGCTGATAGGGCAGCACCAGGGTGAAGGTGGCGCCGAGGCCGTGGCCGGCGCTGGTGGCGCCGAGCCAGCCGCCATGCAGGTCGATCAGCTGGCGCGAGATCGACAGGCCCAGGCCGAGGCCGCCGACGCGTCGCGTGGTGCTGGCATCGGCCTGGCGGAAGCGGTCGAAGACGTGTGGCAGGAAATCCGGAGCGATGCCCACGCCGGTGTCGTGCACCGACAGGCGCAAGTGATCGGGCGCGGCGGCCATCTCCAGCTCGACCCGGCCGTTGGCAGGAGTGAACTTGATCGCATTGCCGATCAGGTTGACCAGCACCTGCTGCAGGCGTCCGGCATCGCCGAAGAACGGCGTGGTGCCATCCTCCAGCCCGCGCACGCGCAGCTCGACCTGCTTGTTGGCCGCGGTCGGGCGCATCAGGTCGATGGTGCTGCGGGCCAGGCCGCCGATGTCGAAATGCTCCGGTTGCAGTCGCACCTTGCCCGACAGAATGGCGCTCATGTCCAGCAGGTCGTCGATGATCTGCGCCTGCGAGCGCGCGCTGCGCTCGATGATCACCAAACCCTTGTCGATGTTTTCCGGGGCGAAGGACTCGGTCTGCATCAGCCGCGACCAGCCGAGGATGGCGTTCAGCGGCGTACGCAGTTCGTGGCTGAGCGTGGCCAGGAAGTCGTCCTTGATCCGGCTGGCGGTCTCGGCCTCGTTGCGGGCGTTGGTCTCGGCCAGCAGCGAGGCCTTGAGCTGGGCATCGATGCGGTTGCGTTCAATGACAATGCCGGCCAGGTGCGAGGCCGAGCGCGCCATCGCCTGCTCGTGCAGGGTCGGCAGGTACGGCGTGCGGTAGTACATCGCCAAGGTGCCGAGTACCACGCCATTGCTGCCGAGGATCGGGGTGACGTAGCAGGCGGCAATGCCCATCGCCAGCGCATGGGTGCGGTGCTCGCCCCAAGTCGGGTCGTCGGCGATGTCCTCGCAGATGACCTGGTGGGCCTGGCGCGCGGCGCGCCCGCACGGCGTGCCGCGGTCGGTAATGGCCAGGCCGTCGAAGCGCACCGCGTATTCCAGCGGCAAGCTCGGCGCGGCGGCGCAGCGCAGCAGGGTCTGTTCGGGGTTGGCGAGCATGATCGAGCAACGCAGCGAGCGCTCGCCGCGGGCTTCCACGCTCAAGGCGATGGAGTCGAGCACGATCGGCAGCGGCGCCCCGGTGGTGATGAGGCCGAGGATCGAGCGCTCCGAGGCCGTCGCATCCTCGATGCGCTTGCGCTCGGAAATATCCATCAACGAACCGATATGGCCGAGGAAACTGCCGTCGACGCCGAAGTGCGTGGTGGCGGTGTCCATGCACCAGCGGTATTCGCCGTCGTGGCGGCGCACCCGGTACTCGGCGCTGAAGGCACGGCGTTCGTCCAACGCCTGCAGGAAGCCGTGGCGCACGCGCGCCAAATCGTCGGGGTGGACCACTTCCCACCAGCCACCGGCCACCGCATCGGCCGTGGTCTGGCCGGTGAACTCGGTCCAGCGCGGGTTCCAGTACACGCAATTGCCTTGCGCATCGGACATCCAGATCATCGCCGGCACGGTTTCGCACAGCTTGCGGAAGCGCGCCTCGCTTTCCATCAAGCGGTCTTCGAAGCTGCGGCGGTCGTGGATGTCGGTATAGGTGCCGATCCACTGGCTGATGCGGCCGTCCTCTTCGCGGATCGGCAGGGCGCGCGCCAGGTGCCAGCGATACTGGCCATCGTAGCGACGCAGCTGGCACTCGATCTCGAAGCCATCACCGGCGGCCAGCGCCCCGCGCCAGGCCTGCGCGGCCTTGCGCAGGTCGGTATCGGTATGGGCCATGTCCCAGGCCGCGCGCGCGTCGGCGTGCGGGTCGCAGCCGGTGTACTCATGCCAGCGGCTGTTGAAGAAGCGGGCCACGCCTTCGGGGTCTGCGATGAAGATGATCTGCGGCAAGGTATCGGCCAGCCGGCGCAGGCGCGCTTCGTTGGCCGCCAGCTGGCGCTGCGCCTTGCCGCGTTGCAGCGACTCCCAGCAGCGCGCCACCACCAGCCGCACCAATTCGACTTCCTCGCTGGACCAGCGCCGCGGCGTGGCCTGGTGCACGCCCATGATCGCCACCAACTGGCCGTTCTTGTGCAGCGGCACCGCCAGGGTGGCGCGGATGCCGTGGTTGCGATAGCCATCGCTGAGGTAGGGCGGGGCATCGGCGCCCTGGGTATCGCGTACCACCCACGGGCGGTTCTCGATCAGCGCTTCGAGGAAACCCTCGGCGATCGAGCACAGTTCGAACTCGCCGCGCAGGCTGGCCATGCCTTCGACATGGTCGCTGAGCACGCGCATCGTGCGCCGCTCCATGTCCACCAGACCGTAGCCGGTGCGGTTGGCGCGCAGGTGGTGGCACACCAGGCGCACGCTGGTGTCCAGGATCTGTTGCGGTTCGGACAGCTCCATCAGCGCGTCTTCCAGCGCCAGCAGGAAGCGGTTGCGTTCTTCGGCGTGGCGTTGCCGGGTCACATCGATGCCGTGCACCAGGATGGCATCGACCGCCCCAGCCTCATCGCGCATCGGCTGGTAGACGAAGTCCAGCACCGATTCGTACGGCTCGTCTTCGAAGGGGCGCTCCAGCGTCAGCCGGATCGCCTGGCCGACGAAAGGTTCGCCGCTCACGCGCACCTGGTCGAGCAGCTTGATCACGCCCTGGTCGACGACCTCGGGCAGGGCGGCATGCAGCGGGCGGTCGATGATCTGGCGTTCGCCCAGCAACTGTTTCATGCGCTGGTTGGCGCTTTCGATCACGTAGTCCGGCCCGCGCAGCACCGCCAGGAAGGCGGGCGACTCCTCGAACGCGGCCACCATGTGCGGCGCGCGAGCGGGGCGCTCGCGCACGCACAGCGCACCGGCCATGCCGGCGTCGTCGTAGAGCGGGCTGCAGGCCCACGAGCCGGCGCAATCGGCGGAGGCAAAGGCGGGCAGGCGGCTGGCCAGTGCGGTATCCAGCGGCGCCACTGCCGCGCACAGCTCGCCGCGCAGCGCCGGTTCCAATTCGGCCAAGGGCCGGCCGAAAGCGGCCGGATGCAACGAGCCCAGCAGCACGGCGGCCGGCTCGTTGTAGGCGCAATTCAGCGCCGGGCCCCATAGCAACAACGCAGGCGAAGGATTATTCAGGCACAACGACAACGCGCTGCGCAGTGCCGGCGGCCAATGCCCGGCCAAACCCCAGGCAGCCTCCAGTCCAGGCGATCGCGCCAACCAGTGGTGGCTGGCGCCTGCGGCGATTCCGGCCGGCATACCCGGCGCTGTCGTTTCCATGCGGCTCCCCAGTCGCAACCCAGGAACAGGCCCATCTTATGCCCACAAGCGGGCTCAGGGGCTGGCGGCGATTTCTTGTGCCTGTTGCAGCGAGCGCACCAGATCTTCGGCCAGGTAGGGCTTTATCAGCAAGATGCCACGTTCGAAGGCCGGCGGCAGGTCACCGTTGGTCTGGCCGGTAGCCACCACGAACGGAACGCCGAGCGCGTTGAGCCGCGCGGCCACCGCTTCGCTGGTCTGGCCATCGCCGAGGCGGTAATCGAGCACCGCCAGGTCCGGCCCGGCGTCGTCGACCATCCGCAGCGCGTTTTCCACCGTCGCGACTGGCCCGGCCACGGCCGCCCCGGCCTGGGCCAGCTGCAATTCCAACAGCATGGCGTTCATCTCGTCGTTCTCGACCACGAGCACGCGCAGCCCCTTGAGTGCCGCCATTGCAATCTCCTGGAACAGCCCCGGTATAGCTGCCCGAAGTATAGCCGCAGGCGGCTGCGGGCGGCCGAACCGGGGCAGGGGCGGGACAACGTGTCGCAAGGCTGCACATTGGCCGTTGGCTCGGCTATACTTCGCGGCCGCGCCGAAGTGGCGGAATCGGTAGACGCAGCGGACTCAAAATCCGCCGCCCTTAAAAGCGTGTGGGTTCGAGTCCCACCTTCGGCACCAGCGGTCCTTGCGGTACAAGCGTTTCAGCCGTCATTGGCGTAATTCTGGCGCTACTTGCGCCGTCGCCCCTTCGGCATCCCGGCGCGATTGCGGTCGCGCCACTCGATGACTTCCCCAGTGACCCACGTGGCTGGCCGAATGGTCAGGCGTATCGGGAGGTCTGGTCGGCAGGCGATCGTTTCGAGCAGTGTGCGCCCATCATTGTGTCCCCTTCTCGAAGGGCTCGTAGGGGCTCTGCACCGCCGGAATGGGTGGTGCGAGCCTCCGATCCGAATGGTGCAGCGAGCGCAGGCGTCAGTAGCTGCCCTCGGACTCCCGGCGTCGACTACGTCCCGCCAGTTTTCCGCCGCCGCGGGCGGCAAGGCGACAAAGCCTGAGAACGCGCTCGAGGATGACCCCCCTACGTGCCGCTCCATCCCGTATGGCGTCGAGCGTGCCGTCACGGCAGCCAGGTTGTTCCCCTCGCAGCCATAGCGGTCTATGGGCATGCAGCGCCGCGGCTGGTCTCGCGTGGTCCGACAGGTTCAGTACACCGCCGCCCATGGTCCTGCTGGCTCCCGCTGGTTGGACCGCGGCAGGCCGTCCAGGCGCGGCTCCAAATTCGTGCTGGCAAGCTAGGTCGTAATCGTCTACCGCGGGCGAGGAAGTCGGAAAGTTGAGCGGTGGGATGCGTGGGGATGCGTGTAATGAGTTGCTCGGGCGGATGGGGCGCCC
>DATCVI010000096.1:0-11300 GCA_036566925.1 Stenotrophomonas sp. | reverse complement strand
TCCATGTCGCCAATTGTCCCGAACAGGGTCTGCCCCCGACCACCCGATAGATCAGCCTGGTTTGGGGGGAGAGAAAAGCACCCTCATCCGGCCCTGTCGGGCCACCTTCTCCCGCAACGGGAGAAGGACAGCAGCGGCTGTCGGCGATTGATTGCAGCGTGCAACGACCCATGCCGTCCTTCTCCCACTGGTGGGAGAAGGTGCCGCGACAGCGGCGGATGAGGGTGACTCTCCCACACAAACGCGACTATCTATCGGGCTGTTGGGGCCGTGCCCTTGTCCGGGGGCGTTGGGCGACAGGACGTCGCCCAAACGAGCCCCGCATGGATGCAGTCTTTGGCGTCCCCCGGACAAGGGCACGGCCCCAACAGCCGCCCGTAGAGATAAAAAGTCCAAAAAAAAAGCGCGAAAACAAAAAAAACGGACCCACCAAAGCAGGTCCGTCCGATTCCCGACGCCGACGAGGAGGGAGCGCGCCAGGAATCTAGGGGCTCAAGCGGCCTCGGCCAACGCGCCCAGCTGCTGGATGGAAGCATGCGCGCCGGCCAGCGCATCAGTGCGATGCTGCGGCGAATACGACACGCCCTCGGCGCGCACGAACTCGATCTCCTTCACGCCCAGGAAGCCGAATACCTGGCGCAGGTACGGTTCCTGGAAGTCGGTCGGGGCGCCGGTATGCAGGCCGCCACGGCCACTGGCCACGATCACGCGCTTGCCGCCGGCCAGGCCTTCGGGGCCGTTCTCGGTGTAGCGGAAGGTGCGGCCGGCTACGGCTACGCGGTCGATCCAGGCCTTCAAGGTGGAAGGAATCGAGAAGTTGTACATCGGCGCGCCGATGACCACGACGTCGGCCTCCAGGAATTGCTGCAGCGTGCGCTCGGATGCTTCGGCTTCGGCCGGGTCGGCCTTGGCCAGGGTCTGGCCGGTGAGGTGGGGCAGCGGTTCGCTGTCCAGGTCGCGGTACTCGACCTGCAGGCCGGGTTCGAGGGCGCGCCAACGCGCAACTACGGCGGCGCTGAGCTCGCGGGTGACCGAGTTGTCGGCCAGGGCGCTGGAATCCAAGTGGAGCAGTTTCATCGCAAGAACCTTTGCTTTGGGAGCGGCGGTCGCCGCGTTGGGTGCAAAGGTAGATGGTTGCATTTATGGGATAAAGGTGGTCAAATGCCACGTATCGTTCTAACAGTGGAATTGCGACCATGCACGACCTGAATGACCTTTATTACTTTGCAATGGTGGTCGACCACGGCGGTTTCGCTGCGGCCGAGCGCGCGTTGGGCATCCCCAAGTCGCGCCTGAGCCGGCGTATCAGCCAGCTCGAAACCGACCTGGGCGTGCGCTTGTTGCAGCGTTCCACTCGTCGGTTCGCCGTTACCGATGTTGGCATGAGCGTGCATCGCCACGCCCAGACCATGCTGGCCGAGGCCCAGGCCGCGCGCGAGGTGGTCGATCGCCTCAGTGCCGAGCCACGTGGCTTGGTGCGGGTCAGCGTGCCGGTTTCGCTGGCGCAGATCCAGTTGCCCAAGCTATTGCCCGAATTCCTGGAGAAGTATCCGAAAGTTCGGCTACAGCTGAACATCAGCAACCGCCGTGTGGACGTCATCAACGAAGGCTACGACATCGCCCTGCGCGTGCGTTCGCGCCTGGATGACGATGGCAGCCTGGTGATGCGCAGTTTCGGCCAGGTGCAGGAATTGCTGGTCGCCAGCCCCAAGTACCTGGACCGCGTCGGTCGGCCGAAGACGCCGGAAGATCTCGGCAGCCACACCACGATGAGCATCAGCGAAGACGAAGTGCACCAGCGCTGGGAGCTGCACGGCCCCAACGGCGAAGTGCGCCGGGTCGACCTGCAGCCGCGCCTGGCCGGTTTCGATTTCCCGCTGCTCAAGTCCATGGCCAAGGACGGATTCGGCATCACCATGCTGCCGGAGACGGTTTGCGCCGAAGCGGTGCGCAGCGGCGAGCTGGAAGTGGTGCTGCCCGACTGGACGCTGCCGCAAGGCATCTGCCACGCCGTGTTCGCTTCGCGTCGCGGCCTGCTGCCGGCGGTGCGGGTGTTCATCGACTTCCTGGCCGAGCGCCTGCCGCGTGAGATCGAGCGCTCGCGCCTGGATTGCGGTGGCGACTGCAGCAAGCTGGCCGAGAAGCTCAAGCGCGTGCAGCAGCCGGCGCTGGTGGCCGAGGCCGGCTAAGGGCCGATGCTTGCGAGCCCGTGCGGCAGACGCCGGGCTCGTGCGAGAATGCGCGCCGGCCCGCGCAATGCGGCGCCGCGCGGTAGAAGCAAAGCAACGGAGAGATGGCCGAGCGGTTTAAGGCACCGGTCTTGAAAACCGGCGAAGGGTCAAACCTTCCGTGGGTTCGAATCCCACTCTCTCCGCCACTCGCCTCAACTCGCCGTCACCAACCCCACCTCCAACTCCGCGCCCAGCGCCCGCAGCGCCTCGGCCAACGTATCAATCTTGGTGGTATGCCGCAGGTCAACCAGGCGATTGACGCTCTGCGGCGTGGTGTTGAGGCGTCGCGCCAACTCGGCCGGCGTCACTTTCGACTCCAGCATGCGGTTCAGTAGTAACGCCTTGGTGGCGATGCTGGGCGGTAGCGCCACCAGGAATTCGCCTTTCTTCGGCTGGGATGGCGCCGGAACCTGGCGGCGATCATCGAAGTAGAAGTCCATCGCGGTGACCAGGCAGTCCAAGGCCAGGTCGCGCGCATCTTCCCGCGTCGCGGCGCCGCTGACGGCTTCGGGGATGTCGCGGAAGCTCAGGACGAAATCGCCCTGCTTGCCTTCGATTCGCGCTGGATATTTCATGTTTCGCTCGCCGCGCCTTCGCGCGCTCCTGTTATGCGGTTGGGGTAGCGAGGGTTTCTGCGGGTCAATGTAGCGACCTCCACAGCCCCAGTTGTTTGATGATGGCCAGGCGCAGTCCTTCACCGATTTCGTCGGCGTGCCGCGGCAATGTCGAATGGCGGCCTTTGAAGGTCAGCTTGGTATGGCGACGACCTTCTTCGAAAGCCACACCACGTAACTTCAACCACCGCCGGAACTCTGAGGTCTTCATGCCAGCGCCTTCCCTGCGCCACGGAGTCAATATACACGAATATGTGTACATGACAACGTTTTTGTTTACAGTAGGGCAGGGCCGGCCGCGTGAGTAGGAAGTCGGCTCATCTGCTCAGGCCAGGCACTCGGGCAAGAATGGGCAACCGGCGGCAAAGTCACGCCATGCCCGGCGCGGCGGGCGAGTTGAAAGGCGGTGCCGTCCCTGGCGGCGTTGTCCCCCTCAGCGCAGCAGGAAAAGTCCTGCGGCCGCTGACAAAACCACCACATACACCACGCACAGGCCGATCTTGATCGGCTTTTCCCAATGACGGATGAGTTCCACGGCGTTTGTCTCAGACTGCTCCCCTTTTGTGAGGCTAATCACTTTTTGGTCGCGCCGCTAGTCGGGATTTTTCCGGTCGGGGAGCAGTCGATCCGAGAGGCAAGGGCAGGGCTGGAATGCTGCGGCGCGGCAGCGTCGCCAATCCGGGGCTGGTAGTGGGGCGGGCGCGTCCCCATGCTGGAAACAGCCCTTTCCAGGAACGCCGATGATCCCCCTTTCCGTGCTCGACCTTGCCCCGGTATGCGAAGGCAGCAACCCCACCGCCGCCTTCGCCAATATGCTCGACCTGGCGCAGCACGCCGAGCGCTGGGGCTACCACCGTTACTGGCTGGCCGAGCACCACAACATGCCCGGCATTGCCAGTGCGGCAACGGCGGTGTTGATCGGTCATGTCGCCGGCGGCACCCGCAGCATCCGCGTCGGCGCCGGCGGGATCATGTTGCCCAACCATGCGCCGCTGCAGGTGGCCGAGCAGTTCGGCACGCTGGCGTCGTTGTATCCCGACCGGATCGATCTCGGCCTGGGCCGCGCGCCGGGCACCGACCAGGCCACCACTCGTGCCTTGCGCCGCTACTTCGATGGCGCCGAGCAGTTCCCGCAGGACGTAGCCGAGCTGCTGCGCTATTTCGAGCCGGCGGTCGAGGGCCAGTTGGTGCAGGCGGTGCCTGGTGCCGGGATCGATGTGCCGGTCTGGCTACTCGGCTCCAGCCTGTTCAGTGCCCGCCTGGCCGCGGCGATGGGCCTGCGGTTCGCGTTTGCTTCGCACTTCGCCCCCGATGCGATGGACGAGGCTTTGGCGATCTACCGGCGCGACTTCATGCCGTCCGAGCACCTGCGCGCGCCCTACGCGATGCTGGCGTTGAATGTGGTCGCGGCTGATTCGGAAGCCGAGGCGCGGCGGTTGTTCACCAGCCAGCAGCAGAGTTTCGTCAACCTGCGCCGCGGCCGGCCCGGGCGTATTCCGCCGCCGCTGGACGATATCGAATCGTTCTGGCAACCGCACGAGAAGGCCGGCGTTGAGCGCGCGTTGGCGTGCTCGGTGTTGGGCGATGCGCCGTCCGTGGGTGAGGGGATTGCCGCCTTCGTGGCGCGCCATCGCCCCGACGAGTTGCTGCTGACCGCGAACATCTACGATCACGGCGCGCGCCTGCGCTCATTCGAACTGGCCGCAAAGGCGTGGCAGTCACGCCAGGATTGAGGCGGGCGGGCACGCGGTTCACGTCGCTTTGCCCGGCGATCGGCTCGAATGGGTGCTTCACTCAAGGAGCAGCGCATGAGCCGTCGCGAAGACCACATCCAACAGTTGGCCGAGCTATTGCGCGGCATCGAGGTGGCGATGTTCACCACGGTCGCCGCCGACGGCCGCCTGGTCAGCCGGCCACTGGGTACACAAGAGGTCGAGTTCGATGGCGACCTGTGGTTCGCCACCGCGGCCGATAGCCCGAAGATCGCCGAGATCGAGGCCAATCCGCGGGTGAACGTCGCCTACGCCGCGCCCGAGCGCAATACCTATGTGTCTGTGGCCGGGCGTGCGCGCGTGGTTGATGACCGCGCCAAGGCCCGGCAGTTGTGGTCGCCGGCCATGCAGGTGTTTTTCCCCGGCGGGGTCGATGATCCGCAGTTGCGGCTGATCCATGTACGCGCTGAATCAGCCGAATACTGGGATAGCCCGGCCGGCTTGTTCGGTGCGGCCCTGGAATTCGTGCTCGGCGCAGTGGACGAGGAGCAGGGCGTGCTGACCGAGAACCGCGTGCTGGACCTGGGCCGCGGCTGAGGCGCCTGTGCTCAGGTGAGCTTGGCCCACCAATGCTGCAGCAGTTCGACCAACTGGTCGGACGTCACGCCGAAGGCGACGATCGAACCGATCGCCGCGATCCAGCACAGCAACAGCAGGGCGCCATCGCGCTCGAGCAAGGCGAGCGCGAACAGCAGCAGGATCACGCCGAACAAATAGTTGGTGAAGGGAATCGGCAGCGACAGCAGCAGGCCGGTGGCGATCAGCAACAAGCCGGTGACCACGTTGGCCGGCAGCGCATCCAGCAGCCAGGGCAGGCGCGGCCGCAGCAGGCGGTCGAGCCAGCGCAGGAGCGGGGCGATCTTGCCGACGAAGCGCTGCCCGGTACCGCGGCGCGGGCCGCGGTTGCCGATGAAGGCCGGCAGCCAGGGCCGGCGCAGGCCGATCATGATCTGCACGCCGATCAGCAGGGTGAGCGGGCCGCTGACCGCCCCGCCCAACCCGGGGATAGGAATGAAGGCCGGCAGGATCGCCACGAACAGGAACACACCGAACGCGCTCTGCTGCAGGTCGCCGAGGATGTCGCGCAGGCGCAACGTTTCGTTGGGATCGCCGTGCGCGAACGTCGACAGCAAGGTGCGGATGCCCTCGTTGCGGTAGGGCGCCGAAGCCTCTTCCTTGCCGGGCTCAACCGGCACTGTCATCGCCGTCCTCGTCGCCCACGCGGCGCAGCAGCAGCTTGTCGATGCGGGCGCCGTCCAGGTCGATTACCTCGATCCGCCAGCCGGCCCAATCGAAGTACTCGCCGACGTTGGGGATGCGGCCGAAGTAGAAAATGCACAGGCCCGCGAGGGTGTGGTAGTCGCCTTCCTGGGCGTTGGGCAGCTCGGCCCCGCCCAGCACTTCGCGCAGTTCTTCCACCGAGAGCGAGCCGTCGATCAGCAGCGAGCCGTCCTCGCGCGTGACCACCAGCGCGTCTTCGTCGGCGTTCTCCACCGCCTGCAGGCGGCCGACCACCGCGCCCATCAGGTCGCTGATCGTCACCAGTCCCTGGATCTCGCCATATTCGTCGACCACCAGCGCCATCGATTGCTGTTCCTCGCGGAAGATCTCCAGCAGCTTCATCGCGTGGGTCGATTCGGAGACGAACAAGGTCTCGCGCAGGTTCTGGAACAGGTGCGGGTTGGCCGGGTCGAAGTGGGTCACCAGCGACTTCACCTCGACCACGCCGGCGATGTCCTGGTCGCTGCCGCGGTACACCGGGTAGCGCGAGAACTCGTGCTCGCGCATCAGCTCGAGGTTGCGCTCCGGCGTTGCGGTCGTGTCGAGCCAGGCGATGCGGTTGCGTGGCGTCATCAGGCTGTCGGCGGTGCGGTCGCCCAGGCGCATGACCCGGTTCATCATGTCGCGTTCGTGCTGGTCGATCAGGCCTTGCTCGTGGCTTTCGGCCACCAGCAGGCGGATTTCCTCTTCCGAGATCGAGGCCGACTGGTCCTTGCCCTGTCCGAGTATGCGCAGCACCAGGCGCGTGGAGCGCGCCAGCAGCCAGACAAACGGCGCGGCGATCTTCGCCAGCCAGCTCATCGGCACCGCAACCACGCTGGCCACCGCTTCGGAGCGGCTCAGCGCCCAGCGCTTGGGCACCAGCTCGCCGAAGATCAGGGTCACATAGGTAATCAGCGCGACCGCGATGACCTTGCCGATGGTCGGCGCGTAAGGCAGCCAGGGTGCGGCGGCAGCCAGCTCGGCGGCGATGATCTCGCCCATGGCATCGCCGCCCAGCACGCCGGTCAACAGGGTGATCAGGGTGATGCCGATCTGCACCGTGGAGAGGAAATGCTCGGGGTTCTCGGCCAGGCCCAGCGCGGTGCCCGCGCGCTTGCTGGTAGCCGCCATCTGCCTCAGGCGGCTCTTGCGCGAGGTCATCAGCGACATCTCCGACAGGGCGAAGAAGCCGTTGAGCAGGATCAGGGCGAAAACAACGAAGATCAGTTCAAGCACGGGCATCCTCCCCGGTCGTTGAAGGGGAGGGCGTCAGGCTGCGATGGGCGCGCGTGCCGGCAGGCCGGGGCGCCAGAGGGGGGTAGGGGTCGTCGTCCATAGGGTGCGCCCGCAGGCGCCGGGCCATGTTAACAAAGCTCGCGGGCGTTCCGTGAATGCTGCTGGCAAGGGTGCCAGTGGATCGGCTGCGGGTGGGAATACCCAGGCAGGTCATCAACCGGTCATAATTCCGCCGGTTGCCGTCCCTCCCGCGATGGCTGGATGTCCTTCCTCCATGTTCTCCCTTCAGACGATCTTCGGCTCGGGCAAGCAGTTCTATACGCTCTTGAACGAGGCCGCCGAGGCCGCCTACGACAGCACCAAGGCCCTGCACGCCATGATGCGCGAGGCCGACCGCCAGCCCGCCCTGGACGCCTTCAAGCTGGCGCGCCTGCGCGAGCGCACCGCCTCGGGCAAGATCGGCCAGGCCCTGGTCGACAGCTTCATGACCCCGATCGAGCGCGAGGACATCGAGGCCCTGGGCTCGGCGCTGTACAAGATCCCCAAGCAGGTGGAGAAGTTCGCCGACCGCTATTCGCTGGCCACCCAGCACCTGGCCCACATCGATTTCGCCCCGCGCGCGGCCATGCTCGAGCAGGCCGCCGGGGTGGTGGTGGAGATGGTCAACGAGCTGCCGCGGATGAACATCGACCGCATGACCGCGCTCAACGACAAGCTGCGCTCGATCGAGAACGAGGCCGACCGGCTGATGCTGGAGCTGTACCGCGACATCTATTCCGGCCGCCTGGACAACCTGCAGATGTTCCTGCTCAAGGAGTTCTTCGAGATCCTGGAAAAGGCCATCGACCGCTGCCGCGAGGCCGGTGTGGTGGTGTACCAGATCGTCCTGAAGAACAGCTGAGACCGCGCGCGTGCTTACCCTGGTCATAGTGGTGGTGCTCGCCGCCCTGGTGTTCGAGTTCATCAACGGCTTCCACGACACCGCCAACTCCATCGCCACGGTGGTGGCCACCAAAGTGCTCTCGCCCGGCTGGGCGGTGATGCTGGCCGCCGGCATGAACCTGATCGGTGCGCTGACCGGCACGGCGGTGGCGTTGACGATCGCCTCGGGCCTGCTCAACACCGGCGTGGTCGATGTCACCCCGCAAGTGGTGCTGTGCGCGTTGTTGGGCGGCATTACCTGGAACCTGATCACCTGGTGGAAGGGTTTGCCCTCGTCGTCTTCGCATGCCTTGATCGGCGGCCTGTGCGGCGCCGGCCTGGCCGCGGCCCACAACAACTGGGACGCGTTGATCTGGTCGCAGAACGTCGGCGACTGGGCCAAGAACAAGGGCCTGCTGTGGAAGGTGTTCCTGCCGATGGTCACTTCGCCGGTGGCCGGTTTCCTGCTCGGCATCGCGGTGATGATGCTGCTGTGGGCGCTCATCGCCGGCGTGGCCAGGCTTCCCGGGCCGCTCGGGCGGCTGGCGCGGCCGCGCTGGGTCAATGCCTTCTTCGGCAAGGCGCAGATCCTCTCGGCCGCCTACATGGGCTACGCCCATGGCCACAACGACGCGCAGAAGACCATGGGCATCATCGCCATGACCTTGCTGGGTGCCGAGTCGGTCGGCGCGCTGGACAACCTGCCGGGTTGGCTGTCGTTCCTGCACCCCGGTAGCAGCGGCGAGGGCCCGATCGCGCTGTGGATCGTGCTCACCTGCGCGGTAGTGATGGCCGCCGGCACCGCCTCGGGCGGCTGGAAGATCATCAAGACCCTGGGCCACAAGATGGTGAAGCTGCATCCCATCCACGGCTTTGCCGCCGAGACCAGCTCGGCGACAATCCTGACCCTGGCCGCCCACTTCGGCATGCCGGTGTCCACCACCCACAGCATTTCCACCGCGATCATGGGCGTGGGCTTCGCCAAGAACCCGCGCTCGCTGAGGTTCGGGGTGATCGAGCGAATTATCTGGGCGTGGATCCTGACCATTCCGGCCGCCGGCCTGGTGGCGTACGTGATCCTGGAGTTGTTCCGGATATTTGGCTGGGCTTGAGGAAACAAAAAGGCCCGCCAATGGCGGGCCTTTTTCGTAGGTGCAGCCTACAAACGCAAGGGGGTCTCAGACCTCCAGCGAAGCCAGGTCGCCCTTCGACTCCAGCCACTGCTTGCGATCGCCGGCGCGCTTCTTGGCCAGCAGCATGTCCATCAGCGAGGCGGTCTGGTCGCCGTCGTCCACGGTCAGCTGCACCAGCCGGCGGGTGTCGGGGTGGATGGTCGACTCGCGCAGCTGCTGCGGGTTCATTTCGCCCAGGCCCTTGAAGCGGGTCACGCTGACCGGGCCGCTCAGGCCCTTCTTCGATTCGGCCTTCTCGCGCGCAATCTTGTCCAGCAAGGTGGTCTTCTCTTCTTCGTCCAGGGCATAGAACACCTGCTTGCCCACGTCGACGCGGAACAGCGGCGGCATCGCCACGAAGACGTGGCCGGCGGCGACCAGCGAAGGGAAGTGCTTCAGGAACAGCGCCGTCAGCAGAGTGGCGATGTGCAGGCCGTCGGAGTCGGCGTCGGCGAGGATGACGACCTTGCCGTAGCGCAGGCCGTCGATCTCGGCTTTGCCCGGGTCACAGCCGATGGCGATGGCCAGGTTGTGCACTTCCTCCGAGCCAAGCACGCTGCCCGAGGACACCTCCCACGTGTTGAGGATCTTGCCGCGCAGCGGCAGGATCGCCTGGAAGTCCTTGTCGCGCGCCTGCTTGGCCGAGCCGCCGGCCGAGTCGCCCTCGACCAGGAACAGTTCGGTGCGCGAGAGATCCTGGCTGATGCAGTCGGCGAGCTTGCCGGGCAGGGCGGGGCCCTGGGTGACCTTTTTGCGGACGATCTGCTTCTCGGTCTTCAAGCGCGCGCTGGCGCGCTCGATGGCGATCTGCGCGATCTTCTCGCCGATTTCCACGTTCTGGTTCAACCACAGGCTGAAGGCGTCGTGCGCGGCGCCCTCGATGAAGCCGGCGGCCTGACGCGAGGACAAGCGTTCCTTGGTCTGGCCGGAGAACTGCGGGTCGGTCATCTTCAGCGACAGCACGAAGGCAACGCGGTCCCATACATCCTCCGGGGCCAGCTTGACGCCGCGCGGCAGCAGGTTGCGGAAATCGCAGAACTCGCGCAGCGCGTCGGTCAGGCCCGAGCGCAGGCCGTTGACGTGGGTGCCGTGCTGGGCGGTCGGAATCAGGTTGACGTAGCTTTCCTGGACCAGCTCGCCTTCGGCGACCCAGGCCGCGGCCCAGTCGACGATCTCGGTGTCCTTCTTCAGGCTGCCGACGAACAGCTCGGCCGGCAGCAGCTCGCGCCCGGCCAGCTCGCCGCGCAGGTAATCGCGCAGGCCATCTTCGTAGTACCAGCTGTCCTGCTCGCCAGTGGCTTCGTCGAACAGTTTCACGGTCAGGCCCGGGCACAGCACGGCCTTGGCGCGCAGCAGGTGGCGCAGGGCGCGGGCGTTGAACTTGGGCGTGTCGAAATATTTCGGGTCGGGCCAGAAGCGCACGCGGGTACCGGTGTTCTTCTTGCCGACGGTGCCGACCACTTCCAGCGGGCTGGCGCGGTCGCCATCGCGGAAGGTGATGCGGTGTTCGCTGCCGTCGCGGCGGATGTGCACCTCGACCAGCTTTGACAGCGCGTTGACCACGCTCACGCCGACGCCGTGCAGGCCGCCGGAGAAGGTGTAATTGCGGTTGTTGAACTTGCCGCCGGCGTGGAGCCGGGTGAGGATCAGTTCCACGCCGGGAATCTTTTCTTCCGGGTGGATGTCCACCGGCATGCCGCGGCCGTCGTCGGAGACCTCGCAGCTGCCGTCCTTATAAAGCGTGACTTCAACCGTGCGGGCGTGCCCGGCCAGGGCCTCGTCCACGGAGTTGTCGACCACTTCCTGCGCCAGGTGGTTGGGGCGCGCGGTGTCGGTGTACATGCCGGGGCGGCGCTTGACCGGGTCCAGGCCGGAAAGGACTTCGATATCGGCAGCGTTGTAACGGGTGTTCATGCAGCTCGCGATAGGCATTAGACGACGCGCAAGTGTGCGGTCTGGGCCGACGATTTGCACGCGGGCCGGGCATTCAGTGCCGGGCCGGCCGCGCGGGGCTACCCTGCGCCTTGCCAACCGTGCCTTCAGACCCCATCTGGGGCGAAGCGGTAGTGCTATAGAGGAGAAGCAACAATG
>DATCVI010000095.1:0-8504 GCA_036566925.1 Stenotrophomonas sp. | reverse complement strand
TTCGGCTGAAACTTCAATGGCGGTCGGTTCGGTCACGGCGGCTTCCATCTTGGATGCGGGGGCAGAACGGGAATGCAGTTGAGCCGATGCTAGCGGGGCGAAACTGATACCCATGTTGTTGATTGCAAGAAAGGTACTGTGCTGCTACCGCGCCATTGGGTGGTCGAGCGCAGTTTCGGTTGGACAATCGCTTCAGGCGTTTGACGCGGGACTACGAACGCTCCGGGCCACGCCAACTTCAGTGAACCAATTCTCAAGTTGAATGAACTTCATCAGCGACGTTAATGAAGGATCATCCGAGAAGATTGTGATGGAGCCGCCGCTTTAGTTGATAAAGGCACAGGCGTCAGCTTAGATCTGGTAAAAACTGAGCCGGGTATTGGAATAAGAATACCTCTGATGCTCCTGCGACAAGATCACAAGACCAGAGACGTGCATTAGCTCGGTTAAGCTGATTTTACGTGTCACGAGGGAGATGTGTTGTGCTGTATGCAAGACATCATCGACATACAACTTGAGAAGATAGGATCATGACCCTGCCGCATTCAACACGCCCACCCGCTTACGCACTGAAGATACGGTATACACCTGCGATGAAGCTTCTCTTTGCGTTGGGCCTTGCAACGCTATGGACTGGCGCCCAAGCCGCTAGTTTTGATTGCAACAAGGCCGTGGGCACTACGGAAAGGTTGATCTGTAGCGATGCCGAGACATCCGCGCTGGATGGAAAATTGCAAGGCGCCTATGAAACAGCACTAGCCGCAACCGATGCCTATGGCAAGAAAGAGTTGGCTAAAGAACAGCGCAACTGGATTAAATACGCTCGTGGCATTTGTCAAGACAGCGCCTGCCTGCAGCAAGCATACACAACCCGCATCGCCATGCTGGCGCGTAATGAGGAACATATTGCCAATGGCGAGGTGTACTCAGACTGCAAGCTGCCGGGCAACCGAACCGTCAGTGGCGAATGCGTTAATGTTGTGCCGATTCGTGATCCCAACTCCCGTGTTGAATCGTTCAACCAATCGTTGGCGCATCAGAAGCAAAACGGCCGAATCATCGGTTGTAGCCGGCTGATTGATCTACCGGTTGGCGTCGCTGGGAGTAATCACAGTTTTGGCGGCTCCTGCGTATTGCAGGAAGGTACGCAGCGCAAGAACGTGAGGATCTGCAACGACGATATGTTCGGGCATTTCCAAGTAGAGCCGTCCACGCCGCAGGATGCCTCAGACAAGCGCTTGGTCGACTTTACTTACGCGCAATGCTATGGCGGTTGATGGTAAGCGCCCGGGCTTATTCCCAAGAGCCCTTTCCCGTCTTAACGCGCCGGCGCTCGGTGCGCCGCTCTACGAGTTCGGGCCCCAGGTGACCGACATGAAGCGGCGCGCGCTGGCCGCGCTACAGGCGATGGCTATGGTGGCGCCGGCGACGACGCCGCCGCAAGGCGACGACCTGTTTTGAGGCATGGGCACCTGCCCTCCTGGTATTGCCCGACGATCAGCGTTCCACCGGCCTTGGCGGCCGGCCTTTCCTGCGCCCGCGCGGCCGCGCCGAGGGCCAGGCCCGCGGTCGCCAACGCTGCCACCAGCATTCCCACGGCCACGCCGCGCGCGCGGCGACGGCGCAATGCCGGCGCCTGCCCTTTTTCCAACCCTTGCTGCACTACTGCCCCCATGAGGCTTGCTCCTGACCAGACAAATCAGGCTGCATGGTAGGGAGGCCTCACGGTTGCGCGAACAATCAAATGCGCATGAGGGCTGCGCAAGCGCCATGCCTGCCCAGGTGTCAGCATCCCAGTGAGCAGCCTACGTGGGCCGGTCACCCCAGCGCATATTGATAGGAGATTTTCTTCGTTTGTCGTCGCACTGTGCCTCCCTAGAATCCTTGGTAAGCCGATGTGCATGCATCGGTGAGCCGCCCAGACTCACCCAAACAGGCCGCGATGGACACCTCCCGACTCACCGTGAACGAAGACGCCGCGCTCAGCAGCGGCGACGAAGCCTATCAGCGGATCCGGCGCGACGTCATCTCCTGCCGTCTTTCGCCGGGCGCCATCGTGACCGAACCTGCGCTGATGGCGGCCTATGACATCCGCAAGACCAGTCTGCGCATCGCGCTGACCCGGCTGACGCAAGAGGGCTTCGTGCGGTCGCGCCCGCGCAAGGGCTATCAGATCGCGCCGATCACGCTGCGCGACGTCGAAGAAGTCTTCACGCTACGCGCTCAGCTCGAGCCGCTGGCCGCGCGCCTGGCCGTGGGCCGGGTGGACCTGGACCGGCTGCGCGACCTCGAGGCGGCCTGCCGTGTTCAGCATCCGGTATTGCAGCTGAACGATCAGATCGATGTGTTCATGGACGCCAACAAGGCGTTCCATCTGGCCATTGCCGCCGCCTGCGGCAACGCGCGCCTGCATCACACGCTGGCCGGCCTGATGGACGAGATGTCGCGCCTGGTCGCCCTCGGCTTTGGCGTGCAGAAGACCAAGCCGGAGATCAAGCACGACCACAACGCCATGATCGCTGCGTTCGAGGAAGGCGACGCGCGGCGCGTGGAGCTCATCGCCCGCCGTCACATCGAGACCTTCCAGGCCATGACGCTGGAGAAGCTCTACGCCAGCCTGGCCGAAACCGGCGCGGCCATCCCGGTGACCGGTCCGGGGAGTTGGCGATGACGCAAGCCTGCCTCATGCCCGCCCTGCGCGTCGCGGGCCTGTCCAAGCACTTCGGCACGCTGGAAGTGCTGCGCGACATCGCCTTCGACGTGGCCCCGGGCGAGATCGTGGCGCTGCTCGGTGCGTCGGGCTGCGGGAAAAGCACGCTGCTCGATCTGATTGCGGGCCTGCAATCTCCCGGCAAGGGTGAGATCACGCTGGCCGGCGAGCCCGCTGCCGACTTTCACCGCCACAGCCGGCTCGGCTATCTTTTCCAGGAAGACCGGCTGCTGCCCTGGCGCACGGTGCGCGACAACGTCGCACTCGGCCTGGAACCCGATGCGCTTCCACGCCAGGAGCGGCGCCGCCGCGCCAACGCAGCGCTCAAGGCCGTGGGCCTGTCGGACTTTGGCGACGCCTGGCCCCACGCATTGTCCGGCGGCATGCGCAGCCGCGCCGCGCTCGCGCGCACGCTGGTGATCGGTCCGGACCTGCTCTTGATGGACGAGCCCTTCTCCAAGCTTGACCCCCAGACCCGCACCCAGATGCACGAGGAACTGATGCGCATCCAGAGCGGCAGCGGCAACACCATTCTCTTCGTCACGCACGACGTCGAAGAGGCCGTCGTACTGGCGGACCGCGTCGTGCTGCTCAAGCCGCGGCCCGGAAGGATCCGCGAAATCGTGCCGATCGAACTGCCGCGTCCGCGCGCCCCCACCGATCCCGACGTCAGCGAAACCACGCGGCGCCTGCGCCTGAAAGTCCAGCAATGACTCGAACCACCCTCACGAACCCCGCCCCCGTACCCCGCGCGGGTCCGCCCGCGTGGACCGGCCTCGTACTGACGCGCGTGCTGCTCGCCCTCGCTTTCCTGGCGCTGTGGGTGTTTGCCGCCTCGCGCATGCCGACCTTCGTTCTACCGGGGCCGGCAAAGGTCTGGAACGCCCTCGTCGCGCTCACCCAGACGCCGAGCTTTTTGCACGATGTCGGCATGACGACATACCGCGTGGCCGCGGGATTCCTGCTCGCCACGCTGGTCGGCACGCCGCTCGGCCTGGCCCTGGGCTCGAGCCGGGCGCTCGCCCAGGTCTTCGAGCCGCTGCTCGCCGTCATGAACACGGTCTCGTCCGCGATCTGGGCGGTGTTCGCGATCATATGGTTCGGTATCTCGAACGCCACGACGATCTTCGTGGTCTTCATGACCGCGATGCCGCTCATCCTGACCAACGTCTGGCAGGGCGCGCGCAATGTCGACAAGCAGTGGATAGACCTCGCACGCAGCCTGCGTTTTTCCCGCGCGCGCATCCTGTTTCGCATCCACCTTCCTTCCATCCTGCCCTACTTCTTCTCGGGCGCGCGCCTCGCGTTCGGCTTTGGCTGGCGCGTCTCGCTGGTTGCCGAAACCCTGGGCTCTTCGGACGGCATCGGCTACCGGCTGCGCCAGGCGGCCGATCTAGTGCAGACCGACCAGGTCTTCGCCTGGACCCTGCTCCTCGTCGCGCTGATGCTGGCGCTTGAGGGCGGCATCCTCAAACCGCTGGAACGCCATTTGTTCCGCTGGAAACCTCTCTGAAGCAACGGAGTCTCCCATGCAAGTGAAACCCTTCCTGCGCGCTGCCGCGGCCGCGCTCGCCTTCGCCGCCACCCTCGGACCGGCCGTGTCCCACGCCGCCGACAAGGTCCGAATCGGCTACTGGAGCAGCGGCGTGAGCCTCGGTTACGGCTCGGTGCTCGAGGCCACGGACTTCCTCAAGCAGCAAGGTCTGGACGTGCAGTTCGTGCGCTTCCCCGACGTGAATGCGCCGCTGCGTGCGCTGGCCTCGAACTCCATCGACCTGGCCTTCGGCGCCCCCGCCGCCGGCGTGTTCAGCAGCGCCGCCGAAGGCGTGCCGATCAAGGTGTTCGCCGCCACCCAGCCGGCCGACGTGCAGTTCGTCGTGCCCGAAGGCTCGCCGATCAAGAGCCTGGACCAGTTCCGTGGCAAGAAGATCGGCATGTCGCCCGCCGGCAGCTCGGTGGCCGTCATCGCGGGCGCGGTACTGGCCGGCAACCATGGCATTGGCGCGAACGACTTCTCGCTCGTAGGCGGCAACGAATCGCGGCTCGCGCAGTTCCTCGCGCAGAAGCAGGTGGACGGCGCCGCGCTGCGCTCGGTCACGGTGGCCCAGCTCAAGGAACTCAAGGTCACCAAGTTGGGATCGTTCGCCCAGGAATGGCAGCGCCTGACCGGCGCTAGCTCGGTGCCCTATATCGGCATCGGCGCGGTGCGCGCGGAGTTCGTGGCTGAACACCCCGAGGCCGTGGCCCGCGTGGTCGCCGGACTGCGCAACACCCTTGCCTGGGGCGACACGCACCGCGATGAGGTCGTGGCCATCCTGCGGAAGTCCGCGAACCTCCCGGAAGACGACGCGCGCATCTACGCGGCCCAGTGGAACGACATGAACCGCGTGGCCTTCGAGCCGGCCGATCTCCAGACGCTCAAGCGTCAGCACGAGGTGTTCGCCGCCGGCGGCCTCATCAAGGGCAGCCTGCCCGCCGACCTGTTCGTGACCGGCCCCTACGAAGCCGCCAAGAAACTCAAGTAACCCGCGGGGGCCGCGCCCCCGCCTTCCCGAACCTCAAGAACGACAGGAATCCCGATGAGCAAGACCATGAAAGCCCTACTGCTGACCGAACACGGCGGCCTCGACCAACTCCGCGTCGTGACCGACAAGGCCATACCCGCCCCCACCGAAGGTCACGTCGTCATCCGCGTGCGCGCCTCTTCCTTCAATTACCACGATGTGTTCACCGTGCAGGGCATGCCGGGCATCAAGGTGCCGCTGCCCGTGGTGATCGGCCTGGACCTCGCTGGCGAAGTCAGTGAAGTCGGCCCCGGCGTGGGCGGCTGGAAGGCCGGCGACCGCGTGCTCGTCAACCCGCTGAACCGCGCGCGCGGCCTGATGGGCGAAATGCTCGACGGCGGCATGGCGGAGTACTGCCTGGTGTCGCAGGAGCAGTTGATCGCATTGCCCGATGCGGTGAGCTTCGACGACGCGGCCGCGCTGCCGGTTGCCTACGGCACGGCGCACCGCATGCTGATCACGCATCAGACCGTGCGCGCCGGCGACCGCGTGCTGATCCTGGGAGCCAGCGGCGGCGTGGGCACCGCCAGTGTGATCCTCGCCAAGCTGCTTGGCGCCGAGGTCATCGCGTGCGCCGGCACCGACGCCAAGGCCGAGGCCCTGAAGGCGCTTGGCGCCGATCACGTCATCAACTACCGCGAGACGGACTTCTCCAAGTGGGCCATCGCACAGTACGGCAAGCCCCAACGCCGCACCAACGAAGGCGGCGTGGACGTGGTGGTGAACTTCACGGGCGGCGACACCTGGGTGCCCTCGCTCAAGTGCCTCAAGCGCGGCGGCACCTTGCTCGTATGCGGCGCGACGGCGGGCCACGATCCCAAGGAAGACCTGCGCTACGTATGGAGCTTCGAGCTCAACATCAAGGGTTCCAACAGCTTCTACGACGACAACCTCAAGGCCCTGCTGGACCTGGTGGCCGAAGGCCGCATTTCCCCGCTCATCGATCGCCGTCTGCCGCTCGAGCAGGCCGCCGACGGCCTCGCGCTCATCCGCGACCGCGAGGTCCTGGGCAAGGTCATCGTCAATCCGTAAATCCAAGGAGTCCCATCATGAGCGAAACCCCAACCCTGCCCACCGCCGCCGACATTCAGGCACGCCTGCTGCGCGGCCCTTACCATCAATGGCTCGGCCTGGAAGTCCAGGCCGTGCGCGAAGGCGAGGTCGAACTCACCGCGCGCTGGCGCGAAGAATGGGTCGTGAACGCCGAAAAGCGCTCCACGCACGGCGGCATCCTCGCCGCGCTGGTCGACCTCACGGCCGACTGGGCGCTCGTGTCGCAGACAGGCCGGGGCGTGCCCACCATCGACCTGCGCGTGGACTATCACCGTCCCGCCGGCCCTGGCGACCTGCGCGCCCATGGCAAGGTGATCAAGTTCGGTGGCCAGGTCTCGGTGGCGGAAGCCCAGGTGTTCGATGCCGACGGCAAGCTCGTGGCCAGCGGCCGCGGCGTCTACGCCACGCCGCGTGCGTAACCAGGAGCCGGCATGACCGCACTGGACATTGCCCGCGTTGACCTGCGCAACCTCGGCGAGCTCTCCGGCCCGATCGGGCAGGCGGACGGCGGCGACATCGCGCTGATCGGCCTGGACGACACGGGCGGCGCGCTGGCCGTCAGTCGCAACGAGTTCGCGGCCATGGCCGAGGGCGTGGCCCAGGGCCTGCGCGGACGCGGCTATGCGCCGGGAGAGCGGATCGCCGTGCTGGCCGCCAATTCCCCCCGCTATCTCGCTGTCCTGTGCGGCATCATGCGCGCCGGCCTCGTCGCGGTGCCGGTGAACTTCAAGTTTCCCCCGGCGATGATCGCCTACGTGCTCGCCGACAGCGGCGCGCGCCTCGTGTTTCACGATGCCGCGCGCGCCCCGGTCCTGCCCGAGGGCGTGGCCGGCGTCGCGCTCGACGGCGAAGACTGGGAGGCGTTTCTCGCGCCCGGCGGCCAGCCGGCGTGGCAACCCCAGGCGGATGACGTCGCCCTGATGCTGTACACCTCCGGCTCCACGGGCAAGCCCAAGGGGGTGCATCTGTCGCACGCCGGCCAGCGCTGGACCGTGCGCACGCGCCAGGCGGCCACGCCGCTCGATCGCGAGCGCACCCTGATCGCCGCGCCGCTCTATCACATGAATGCGCTCGCGCTCGCATTCCTGGCGCTCGCCTGCCGCGCCACCGCGGTCCTCCTGCCGCAGTTCGACGCTCGCCTGTACATCGAAGCGATCGCCCGCTGGCGCGCCACCTGGCTCACCGCGGTGCCGCCCATGATCGCGATGATGCTGCGCGAGCATGCGCTGCTGGCGGCCACGGATCTCTCATCGGTACGCGCGATCCGTATGGGCTCCGCCCCGGTGAGCGCGAGCCTGCTCGCCCAGATTCGCGCGTTGTTCCCGAATGCCCGCGTCATCAACGCCTATGGCACCACGGAGGGCGGCCCGGTCGTGTTCGGGCCGCACCCCGAGGGGATCCCCACCCCGCCGCTGTCGGTCGGCTATCCGCATCCGGCCGTGGATGTGCGGCTCACGCGCGGGCCGGAAGAGGCCGAGAACACCGGCATGCTCGAACTGCGCAGTCCGGGCCTGATGCTGGGCTATCACGCGCGGCCCGACCTGCCCTCGCCGATCTCCTCCGATGGCTACTACCGCACGGGCGACGTCTTCAGCCGCGACGCGCAGGGTTTCTACACTTTCGTGGGCCGGCGCGACGACATGTTCGTCTGCGGCGGCGAGAACATCTTCCCCGGCGAGGTCGAACGCATGCTCGAGGGCCACCCCGACGTGCAGCAGGCCTGCGTCGTGCCGGTCGAGGACGACATCAAGGGCGCCAAGCCGGTTGCCTATGTCGTCCTGCGCGAAGGCGCCCGTGCCGATGCCGGCGCCCTGAAGCAATACGCACTGACACACGCCCCGGCGTATCAGCATCCCCGCCATATCTGGTTCCTGCCGACATTGCCCCTGGCCGGCACGAACAAGATCGATCGGGCCGCATTGCTGCGCGACGCCGCGGCGCGCGTCGCTGCCCCCGCCGCGCACTGACGCGCCCCCCCGAACAAGACACACACAGGATTCTCCCCATGCCTCATTCCACGCAACACCGCCTCCACGCGGTTCCCCGCCACGCCCGTCTGGCCGCGGCGCTGGCCCTGTCGTGCGCGGGCCTGTCCGCGCAGGCGGCCGACGAATTCACGGTGGCGCTGGCCATCCCGCCCGCGGTGCACGATGGCGCGCCCTACGCGGCCGCCGAAG
>DATCVI010000094.1:0-5984 GCA_036566925.1 Stenotrophomonas sp. | reverse complement strand
CGGGCGCAACGCGCGCGTCACCGTCACCTCGGTCTCGCGGTAGATCTCGGCCACTTCCTCCGGCGCGCCGTAGCTGCCGGCGACATCGGCGATCACTTCGGCCTCGCTGCGGCCGGGCTGCGCGGCCATCTCCGAGCGCAGATACTCCTCGGCGTCGTAGAGCGCGTCCTGGATCATCGCCGGGTCCGCGCCGGCCAGGGCCTGGCGGAGCTGGAGCAGGTATTCGGGAATCGTCGCCGGCTGCGGCCGGGCCATGGTCTCGATGTTCATTCGGAACTTCCCTCCAGCACGGAATCAACGGAATCGCGGGTGGCGCGCCAAGCGGCGGACCATTGCGCCAGGCACTCCCGCCCGGTCGCGGTGATGCGGTAATAGCGGCGCGGCGGGCCCGCCATCGAAGGCTCGACCTCGCTTTGCAACAGCCCTGCCCCTTCCAGGTTGCGCAGCACCGGGTAGAGCGCGCTCTGCTTGCCGGCCAGCACGCCCTCACCGACGCGCTCCAGGCGCTTGGCGATCAAGTAGCCGTACAAGGGCTCCTCGGCCTGCGCCAGCACCGCCAGCAGGACCAGCGAGACCGTCCCGGCGCTGAGCTCTTTCTGGAACTTGCGCAATGCCCCTTCGATCTCGCTCATGGCCGCCTCCGGCTAGGTTGGAGACGATACTAGTGCTAAGTTCGCTATAGCGAATGTGCCGCTAGTAATGCCTACCAAGGGATACCGCCAGTACCGGCGCGTCCGCCGGCCTGAATCCCTACAATGCGCGCACTATGCCCCCCGCCGACGCTGCCTCCCCCGCCCCCCGCCCCTCCCTGCAACGCATTTTCCTGACCGGCCTGCTGACGCTGCTGCCGGTGTGGTTGACCTGGGTGGTCATCAAATTCGTCTTTGTCCTGCTGTCAGGCATCAGCGCGCCATGGGTGGCGCCGCTGTCGCAACAGATCGTCAGTTCATTTCCGGGCACCGCGCAGTGGCTGCCGGCCGCCTGGGTGCAAAACACCTTCGGCCTGATCGCCACGGTGCTGGTGATCCTGTTCGTCGGCGTCCTCAGCCGCCGCGTCGTCGGCCAACAATTGCTGCGCTGGTTCGAAGCGATCATGCGGCGCATCCCGCTCGCCAGCGTCGTCTACGACAGCGCGCGCAAGCTGCTCGACATCCTGCAAACCCAACCCGGCAGCACCCAGCGCGTGGTGCTGATCGACTTCCCGCACCGCGACATGAAGGCGGTGGGCCTGGTAACCCGGGTGATCCGCGAACACGGCACCGGCCGTGAACTGGCGGCCGTGTACGTACCGACCACGCCCAACCCGACCTCCGGCTACCTGGAAATCGTGCCGGTGGAACTGCTGACCCCGACCGACTGGACCGTGGACCAGGCGATGAACTTCATCATCTCCGGCGGCGCGGTATCGCCGGACACCGTGCCCTTCACCCGCACCGTCGATCGCGCATGACCGCCACGCGCCTGCTCGAAGACCGCGCCGTCCGCCTGTTCATCGCACTGGCCGCCTTCTTCTGCGTCAACGCGGCGCTGGCCGAATTCATCGGGGTCAAAATCTTCGCGCTCGAAGACACGCTCGGGATCGCGCCGCTGAATTGGAACCTGTTCGGCCAGACCGGCTCACTGAGCTTCACCGCCGGCACGCTGTTGTGGCCGGTGGTGTTCATCATGACCGACACCATCAACGAGTTCTTCGGCAGCCGCGGCGTGCGTTTCATCTCGTGGCTGGCGGTGGCGCTGATCGGCTACGGCTTCCTGTTCGCCTTCGCCGCGATCGAACTCGCCCCGGCAGGCTGGTGGGTAAAGGCGGCGCAGTCGCAAGGCGTGCCGGACTACCAGGCCGCATTCGCCGCGGTATTCGGGCAGGGCCTGTGGACCATTGGCGGCTCGCTGGTGGCGTTCCTGGTCGGCCAGCTGGTCGATGTGGCGGTGTTCCACCGCATTCGCCGCGCTACCGGGGAGAAGCACGTTTGGTTGCGGGCTACCGGTTCAACGGCGGTATCACAGCTGGTCGACAGCTTCGTGGTGATCTACATCGCGTTCGTGATCGGGCCGCAGCATTGGCCGGTGTCGCTGTTCTTGGCGGTCAGCACGGTCAATTACGTCTACAAGATGGGGTTTGCGGTGTTGTTGATCCCGCTGCTTTATTTGATGCGGCGGTGGATTACTGGCTACTTGGGCGCTGAGCGGGCTGAAGAGCTGCGGGCGCAAGCGGCCGGGTAACAAGCGTCTTTGCTTTTGTTTCCGTGCGGCGTTCGGGGGCCGGGGCTTGCCCGGGGGACGCCAACAACTGCATCCATGCGGGGCTCCTTGGGCGACGTCCATGTCGCCCAAGGCCCCCGGTCAAGCCCCGGCCCCCGAACGCCCGATGGATCGCCTGGATTTTGAGAAAGAGCGCCCTCATTCGCCCCGGTCGTGGCACCTTCTCCCGCGTAGCAGGAGAAGGAGCAGCATGCATCGCTGCGATTTGCGAGTAGCTAGCCGTTCCCGCCAGGGAATGGCGCCCCGCTTTTCTCCTCCAACTAACAGCACGCACCATCGAAGTGGGACAACCAAAGCGCCTGGCGCCGTTTCGGTGGGTAGGGGCTTCAGTGGGCCATGGATGGCCCACGGCGATGGCGTCAGACAGGACGTCTGCCCGACAGCGCGAAGCCCCTACCCGCCGGAACGGCGCCCGCACCGCAAGCCAATGCACTAACCGCTCAATACCCCGCCGCCTGCCCATCCTTGCGACTCTCCGACGCGCCGTAATACACCCCGGTCCTGGCGTCGCGCATGATCGCCTGGTAGCCGCCGTACGGGCCGTCGGCGAAGATCACGCGGTGGCCCTTGCGCATCAGTGCGCGGATGGTGTCGTAGGAGTAGCCGCTCTCCAGGTTGACCTCGCCGCCGTCGCTCATTGCCGTTCCCTGGCCGGTCGGCTCGGTCGAGCCTTCGTGCTGGATGCGCGGGGCGTCGCCGGCTTCCTGCAAATTCATGTGGAAGTCGACCAGGTTCATCACGATCTGGGCGTGGCCCTGCGGCTGCATCGCCCCGCCCATCACGCCGAAGCTCATGTACGGCTGACCGTCCTTGGTGATGAAGGCCGGGATGATGGTCTGGAAGGGACGCTTGCCCGGGGCGTAGCCGTTCGGGTGGTCCTTCTTCAGCACGAACATCTCGCCGCGGTCCTGCAGGATGAAGCCCAGCCCCGGCGGCGCCATGCCGCTGCCCATGCCGCGGTAGTTGGACTGGATCAGCGAGACCATCATGCCGTCGGCGTCGGCGACGGTCATGTAGATCGTGTCGCCCTCCTCCAGTTGCTTCGGCGTGCCCGGCTGCACTTCCTTCAGCGCCTTGTCCATGGAGATCAGCTTGCGACGCTCGGCGGCGTATGGCTTGGAGATCAGCTTCGCCACCGGCGCTTTCTGGAACGCCGGGTCGGCATAGAAGCGCGCGCGGTCGGCGAAGGCCAGCTTCTTGGCCTCGACGAACAGGTGCACATGCTCGGGGGAACCGAAGCTGATCTTGGAGAAGTCGTAGCCTTCGAGAATGTTGAGGATCTGCAGCGCGGCGATGCCCTGGCTGTTCGGCGGCAGTTCCCAGACGTCGTAGCCGCGGTAGTTGCTGCTTACCGGCTCGACCCACTCGCCCTGGTGGCTGGCGAGGTCGTCATAGCTCAGGAAGCCGCCGTTGGCCTTGAAGTAGCTGTCGATGGTGCGGGCGATGTCGCCCTTGTAGAAGGCGTCGCGGCCGCCGTCGGCGATCTGCTGCAGGGTGTGGGCAAGGTTCGGGTTCTTCCACAGCTCGCCCTTGCGCGGCGCGTGCCCATCGATGGTGAACTGCTCCTTGAACCCGGGGTACTGCGACAGGCGCGGCACCGAGCGGTCCCAGTAGTAGGCGATCGTCTCGGCGACCGGGTGGCCTTCGCGGGCGTAGCGGATCGCCGGCGCCAGGTTGTCGGCCATGGGCCGGCGACCGAAGCGGTCGTGCAGGGCGAACCATGCATCGACGGCGCCCGGAACAGAGACCGGCAGCGGGCCGGTCGGGGGAATGTCCTTCAGCCCGCGGCGCTGGAACTCGGCCAGGGTCAACGATTTGGGCGAGCGGCCCGAGCCGTTGTAGCCGTACAACTTGCGGGTCTTCGGGTCCCAGACGATGGCGAACAGGTCGCCGCCGACGCCATTGCCGGTGGGCTCCATCAAGCCGAGCGCGGCATTGGCGGCAATGGCCGCATCCACCGCAGAGCCGCCCTGCTTCATCACGTCCAGCGCGATCTGGGTGGCCAACGGCTGCGAGGTGGCCGCCATCGCGTGCGGGGCGATGACCTCCGAGCGGGTGGCGAAGTCGGCACCGGTGACGCGGTCGCCGGCGAGCGCTGCCAGCGGCAGGAGGACACAGGCCAGCACGGCCAGGCGTGGCGGACGGGGACGGAAGCGGGAGGCGGGTCGCACGGGCATTGGCCTTGGCTCTGCAGACGATGAATGTGCGGACCCTAGCATCCAGCGCGGGGGTCGCCGCCTGCCGGAAGTCCTCTTGGCCGGAATCGCCGCGCCGATGCGTGAACGGGGTCGAGTTTGCGCAAATCGGGACGAGGAACACGCTCGGGGACAGCGGCTAGGTCGGAATCCCGATTCAATCCTTCGCCGCCAAATGCATCGGCCAGCGACGTGCGGGTCAGGCCGCGCTGTTGTCCGAACCGCTGCCGTCGGGCGCGCGCGCCTTGCCCGAAATCCTTGTGCGGCAGCGAATTGGCGACGTTGGCGGTAGCCGGCAAATGCTCGCCTGCAAGAAAGGAATGTGGATTCAAACCATCGCCTGGCAACGGTGATTTCGTTGCCATTGCAACCGTTGCACCCGCGACAGAATTTTTTACCGCCAATCGCTTGACACTCCTGCGCACGCATGTTTTTCTCGGTTCCATGTTGCAGCGCCACACCACCGCGAACGCCGACCCCACCGCAGCGCCTGATCCGGCGCGCGTGGCCGCTTCGCTTCTCGTCCTTGTACTTATTACCTCGCCCAACAGTGCGGGACGAACCGACGCGTAAGCAGCAAAGACGCCAGGATTCGACGAAACCCCGCACCGGCAACGGCGCGGGGTTTTTCTTTGTAGGGATCACGAAAACCATTTCTTTCACCTCGAGGAATCGCACGATGAGCAGCAACCAGACCCCGCGTATCACCGTCGTCGGCTACGGCAGCCAGGGCCGCGCCCATGCCTTGAACCTGCGCGACTCCGGCTTCGATGTCACCGTGGGCCTGCGCCCGGGCGGCCCGACCGAGATCCAGGCCAAGGCCGACGGGTTCGAGGTGCGCGCGCCGGCCGATGCGGTGCGTGACGCTGACCTGGTCGCCGTGCTGACTCCGGACATGGTGCAGAAGAAGCTGTACGAGGAAGTGCTGGCCCCGAACATGCGCCAGGGCGCCTGCCTGTTGTTCGCCCACGGCCTCAACGTGCATTTCGACATGATCAAGCCGCGCGAAGACCTCGACGTCGTGCTGGTCGCGCCGAAGGGTCCGGGCGCGCTGGTACGCCGCGAATATGAAATCGGCCGCGGCGTGCCGTGCATCTGGGCGGTGTACCAGGACAAGAGCGGCCACGCCGAACAACTGGCGTTGACCTACGCCGGCGGCCTGGGCGGCGCGCGCGCCAACCTGATCAAGACCACGTTCAAGGAAGAAACCGAGACCGACCTGTTCGGCGAGCAGGCCGTGCTGTGCGGCGGCGCCAGCGCGCTGGTGCAGGCCGGTTTCGAGACGCTGGTCGAAGCCGGCTACCAGCCGGAGATCGCCTATTACGAAGTGCTGCACGAGCTGAAATTGATCGTCGACCTGTTCTACGAAGGCGGCATCACCCGGATGCTGGAATTCATCTCCGAAACTGCGCAGTACGGCGATTACGTCAGCGGCCCGCGGGTGATCGACGCCGGCACCAAGGCGCGGATGAAGGAAGTGCTCAAGGACATCCAGGACGGCACCTTCACCAAGAATTGGGTAGCCGAGTA
>DATCVI010000093.1:0-5041 GCA_036566925.1 Stenotrophomonas sp. | reverse complement strand
GCGCCAGGTCAGCCAGCCCATCGCATGCCCACGCTCGCCGAAGGCGCCGCCGATGGCCAGGTCGAGGTTGCGGGCAATGCCGTCCAGCCCCGAGTTGCCGCTCGGATAGGCATAGCCGGCCTTGTCGTGGCGCTGGCGCATGTAGGCATTGTCGTTGCGGTGTTGATAGCCGCTGAAGCCGACGTTGGCCATGACGCCTTCGAATTCGTCGTCGAGCACGAAGTTGACCACGCCTGCCACCGCATCCGAGCCGTAAACGGCCGAGGCGCCGCCGGTGAGCACGTCCACACGCTTCAGTAGCGCCGGTGGCACGACGCTCAGGTCGCTGGTATCGCCGATACCGATCGGCAGCCGGCGGCCGTTGATCAAGGACAGGGTGCGCTGCGCGCCAAGATCGCGTAGCGACACCGTGGCATAGGTGTTGGCGCCGTTGTTGGTGAAGCCGTCGAATGCCGGAGTCAATTGTGGGTACTGGTTGACCAGGTCCTCCACCCGCGTCGTGCCGGTCTCCTTGAAGGCCTCCGCATCGATCTCCATCACCGGGCTGGTGGCGGTCATGGTCTTGCTCTTGATGCGAGTTCCGGTGACGGTGACGCTGTCCAGCGTCTTGGGCGTCGGCTCCGGCTGCTGCGCCAATGCGTTGCCCGCGCACACCAGGGATGCCACTGCCACCGCCAAGTGGCGTCGGCGGGGTCGATGTTGCTGCATGCCTTGCTCCTATTGAAACGTGTTGGACGACGGGGCAAGCCCCGGCGCTCATGACACGTTTCAATAGGGGACGCTTCAAGCGCGATTGGGCATCGATTAACGATGCGAGGACTTTTTTTCAGGCCTCAGCGCAGTCATCGGCGAATGCAAGCGAAGTCGTTGTCGCCTGTGTATCGAAACTCGACCTGATTAAACAGATTCGTACAGCTCCAACGGCAAATCGTCGGGGTCTGCGAAAAAGGTGAAGCGGCGACCGGTGTACTCATCGACACGAATCGGTTCGCATGCCACGCCTGCCTGCACCAGCCTGGCGACAGCGGCATCGAGGTCTTCGACGCGAAACGCCAGATGGCGCAAACCTTGTGCTTCGGGACGGCTCGGCCGTGGCGGTGGCGCGGGGAAAGAGAACAGTTCCAGCTGCGTGCCATCGGGCAGGGCAAGGTCGAGCTTCCATGAATCGCGCGCCTGGCGGTAGACCTCGTGCACGATGCGCAGGCCGAGGATCTCGCTGTAGAAGCGGCGCGAACGCGGATAGTCCGAAGCAATGATGGCAACGTGGTGTAGGCCCTGCAGCATGCGGCGCAATTCCATTCGGGCGCTAGATGATCGCATGCGCGCAAGGGCCCCGGGCGATGGGCTGGAGCCGTGGCCATAGCCGCATTCAGCGCCTTTGCACGTGCGGTTCACGGTCTCCGGGAGATAAGCACGCAGATCGCGGATCCCCGTATCCGCCCTGCCGCGCCGGCTGAGATTCAAGGAGCGTTCTCATGCCTCGTTCCACCGCACGTCGTGCGCCCGGGCGCACTCGCTTGGCGCAGCACATCGCTTATGTCCTGGAGGACGAGTGCACACCGGCGAGCCGGCGCCGATGGCTGCCGCCGTGGTTGCTGATGGGGCTCATTGGTAGCAGCCTGTCGTCGGGGGCTTGGGCGCAAGTGACCGGCTGCACCAATCCGGGTGCTACACCGGTCGTTGCCGACGGCGTGTTCCGCGAAGTCGCTGGGGGTGCCTTCCGCAGCACCACTGCCAATGTGCCGACGTTTCTCGCCGTCAATAGTGGCCGTATCGCCGTGACAGCACCAGCGGCACTGGTGAGCAGTGCCACCAATACGCCTACGGCTTGCTTGATCAGTGGCGGTTCGCTCGCCGTGCAGGTGGCGGGCTCGACCGCCAGCCGCCTTGGCGCCGGTGCGGCCGCGGTGCTGGCCGATACCGGTACGGTGCTGACCTCGTTCGGCTCGGCGTTCTATAGCGCCCAGGCCAACAGCCACGGCCTGCAGCTCAATGCCGCGCGCTACGAAGGCAGTGGCGATGTCATCGCCATCGGGATCGTGCTTGGCACCACGGTCGGCACGCCGACCTATGGCCTGCCGACCGACGCCGGCGGCGCCCTTGCCACCGATCCCGGGCAATACGTCTCGCGCGCGGCCGCCGGTGCCCACGGCATCAACAGCAGCGGCGGCACGGTAGTGATCAATGCCGGCGCCGGCAGCAGCGCGAGCAGCACCAGCGCGATCTATATGTTCGGCACCGGCGCCAGCGCGGCCAACCCGAGCTATGGCATCAATGCCAGCAACGGTTCGCAGGTGTCGGCCGATTCGTTACAGATCGTGGGTCGCAACAATTACAACGGCGGCGTACGTATCGGCAGCGGATCGACTTTCAATGGCAGCCGCATTGCATTGCAGCTGACTGGCACCGGCGCGCATGGCGCGGTCGCGCAGGACGGCGGTTCGCTGACATTGGTCGACTCGACGGCATCGACCAACGGCGTCGCCGCGTATGCGGCGCTGGCGCAGGCGGCCGGCGCGGTGAGCGTGGTTGGCAGCAGGCTCGTCGCGGCGGGTATCAACAGCCATGCATTGCGTGCCGATGGCGCCGGCAGCGGCGCCGGAGCAAACGCCAGCATCTTGTCGACGTTTGCCAATGGCGGCATCGGCGCGGCCGCGGCCAACGGGGGTGCTGCGACGGTGCGGGACAGCCAGATCTACGTGTCGGGGATCGCCGGCGGCAACAGCACGACCGGGTTGCACGCCTCGACCGGCGGAACCTTGGTGGCCGATGGCGTCAATATGGTCACCGGTGCGCTGCTCGGGACCGACCCGAGCCTGCCGACCTATGGGCTGCCGGTGGACGGGTCCGGCGTGCTGGTGACACAGCCGCAAGACCTTGTCGCGGTCGGCAACACCGGCGCCAACGGCATCGCGATCCTGCCCACCGGCGGCAGCGCCTGGATCAACGTCGATCCGCTGTCCGGCGCGCCGACCGGCCGCACCTCGCGCATCGACGTGCTCTCCAACAGCGCCAATGGTGTCGTCATGCAGCAGGCGCTGGGCGCCCGCTCGTCGTTGGACGTGGCCAACGTCGATGTCTATACCTGGGGGCCCACCAATGCCATCGGCTACCAGTCGCAGGGCGCCAGCGGCGAGGCCGGTCCGACCGGGCGCTTCCGCCAGGTCAGTGCGCGCACCCAGAGCATCAACGGCCATGGTCTGTTCGCGCGCGATGGCGCCCACGCCATCATCGAAGACAGCACGTTCATCACCGCTGGAACCGGTGTCGGCATTCGCGCCGACGGTGGCGCCACGCGAGTGGAGGGCAGCGGCTTGTACGTCGCCACCGCCGGCGAGGGCTCCAATGCAATCAACGCCATCGGTGCGACCATCGCCGTTGCTGACTCCACCTTGATCACCGCCGGTCGCCACGGCATGACCTTGAGCGCCTTCGGCGGCGTTACCGGCACCTTGATCGCCGACAACACCGACATCACCACCGGCGTGTTGCTGGGTACGGACATGAGCGCGGCGAGCTTCGGGCGCCCAGTCGATGCCGCCGGCAACCTGCTGACCGACCCGGCGCAGTACATTGCGACCGGTCAAGGTGGCCATGGCGTATTTGCCATCACCGCTGGCGGCAACGTGTGGATGAATGTCGATCCGGCGAGCGGCGCGGCTACTGGCAGCAACAGCCGCATCCGCACGCTCAATGACAATTCGGAAGGCATGGACATACAGGGCGCGGGCTCACAGGCGACCCTGGCCAACGTCGACCTCCAGACCGCCGGCACCAATAGTGCCGGCCTGCGTAGCAACGGCGGCAGCCGCATCGACGCGCGCGAGGTCAGCGTCGCGACGACCGGCACCGGTGCCTATGGCCTGGCTGCCTATGCCGACGGCCTGGTCACCGCCACCGGCCTGCGCCTGGACACCACCGGCATCGGCGCGCTCGGCTTGATCGCCTACAACACCCAAGGCCGCGTCCAGGTGGCCGATGCCACGATCACCACCCAAGGCCAGGCCGCCCACGGCGCGGTGGCCTGGGATGGCGGGGTTGTCGAGATCAACGATGCCCGCATCGACAGCCGCGGTGCCTTGGCGTCGGCGTTGTTCCTGCGCGGCGAGGCCGCGCCTTCGACCATTTCGATGCGCGACAGCAGCGCGAGCAGCATCCAGGCACCGGTAGTGCAGGCGATCGGCGAGGGCACGCTGAGCCTGGACCAGGCCACGCTCGGCGGCAGCGAGGTTTGGCTACGCGTGGGTCCACCCCTCGATGCCTTCGCCTTGCCGTCGCCGATACCACCGGACCTGCCCGAACCGCCGGACCCCGACCTGCCGGCGCCAGTGCCCGTCGCCGTGCGAGCGCCAGCGCCGGCGGCCGTGCTGCCCACTGTCGTCAACGTCACCGCCACCGCCTCGGAAATGACCGGCGCGGTGCAGACCGCGGCCGGCGCTTCCTCCTACCTCACGTTGATCGAATCGCTATGGCACCTGACCGGCGACTCTGTGCTCACAGGGCTGGTCAACGATCCCAGCACGATCGACTTCGCGCCACCGACCGGCGACCCGCGTCTGCTGTCGAGCTACCACACGCTTACCGTTGGCAGCTACAGCGGCGACGGCACGCTGGCGATGAACGCCTACCTCGGCGGCGACGATTCGCCCGCCGACCGGCTGGTGATCGACGGCGGCAGCGGCACCGGCCCGGGCACGATCCTGGTGCGGCCCAGCGGCGGGCAGGGTGCGCTGACCGTCGCCAATGGCATCGTGCTGGTCAGCGCGATCGCGGGTGCCACTACCAGCAGCAATGCCTTTGCCTTGGGCACCCGAGTGATCCGCGGGCCGTACGAGTACACCTTGCAACGTGGCAGCGTCGATGCGTCTTCGCCGGAGAGTTGGTACTTGCGCAATACGCTCGATTGCAGCGCGCCCGGTGCACCGGTGCCGCCATGCCCGCCAGGGCCGACGCCACCCCCGCCACCGCCGCCACCGCCTCCTGTGCCACCACCTCCACCTCCGCCTCCTCCCGGGCCGCCGCCCGTGCCGCCACCGCCACC
>DATCVI010000092.1:0-2398 GCA_036566925.1 Stenotrophomonas sp. | reverse complement strand
CTTTGCCGGGCTCGGTGGCATGGCCGCGCGCTTGCCGGTCGCGGGCGCAGGCTTGTTATCGCCACCCGCACGCTTGGCGGCCTGCACGGCGCGCAAGGTCCGGGCCGGCTTCTGGGCCCCGGGACGGGTGGGTTTGCGGCCAGGCCGCGGGGTGTGGGGGTCAGTCATGCGGCAGTTTATTCTGTTACACTCGGCGGGCGATATAAGGGTTTGATTTCGTTGGAAGTTGATGCGGGCCGAAAGCCCGGCTTCCAACAATTCCGGCACAGTGCGCGGCCACCGCCCCCGGGGCGGCCATGTTAGCGGCTCGCCGGCCTACCCAACCATCGCCGAATGGCCCAGGGGGCATTCGCGCTGAACATGCCCCGTGCGACGCCCCAGTCCGCTGGACGCGGTCGCCGGTTCCATAGCAACTAGAACGTACACCTAAAACAGAGAGCGCTCCCGCGGCCTGCCGTGGTGTTGTAGCGCTGGAAAGCCCAGCCGGCCCCGTCCGCGCATCGCGCGAGGGGGCGGCGAACCGATCCAGAGGCGAAACGCTACGGCGTTCCGCGCGGTAGCAGCGCGCGAGGAACGCAACAATGAAGCGAATGCTGATCAACGCCACGCAGGCAGAAGAACTGCGCGTGGCCATCGTCGACGGCCAGACCCTGTACGACATTGATATCGAACAGCCGTCCAAGGAACAGAAGAAGTCCAACATCTACAAGGGCCGCATTACCCGCGTAGAGCCCTCGCTGGAAGCGGCCTTCGTCGATTACGGCGCCGAGCGCCACGGCTTCCTGCCGTTGAAGGAAATCTCCCGCGATTACTTCCAGGCCGGGGTGGACCACCACAAGGCCGGCATTCGCGAGCTGCTGCGCGAAGGCCAGGAAATCGTCGTCCAGGTCGACAAGGACGAGCGCGGCAACAAGGGCGCGGCCTTGACCACGTTCATCTCGCTGGCCGGCCGCTACATGGTGCTGATGCCGAATTCGCCCAGCGCCGGCGGCGTCTCCCGCCGCATCGAGGGCGACGACCGCGCCGCCCTCAAGGAGGCGATGGACAAGCTCGACATCCCCGACGACATGGGCGTGATCATCCGCACCGCCGGTGTCGGCCGCGATGCCGAAGAGCTGCAGTGGGATCTCGACTACCTGTTGCAGACCTGGAAAGCGATCGCCGAGGCAGCTCTGAGCAAGCCCGGCCCGTTCCTCATCTACCAGGAATCGCGCCTGATCATCCGCGCCCTGCGCGACTACCTGCGCGCCGACGTCGGCGAGATCCTGGTCGATACCGACGAGCTGTACGCCGACGCGCGCGAGTTCATGCAGCAGGTGATGCCGCAGAGCCTGCGCAAGCTCAAGCAGTACAAGGACGACATCCCGCTGTTCAACCGCTTCCAGATCGAATCGCAGATCGAGAACGCGTATGAGCGCAATGTCCGCCTGCCCTCGGGCGGCTCGATCGTGGTCGACCAGACCGAAGCGCTGACCGCCGTCGACGTCAACTCCTCGCGCGCCACCAAGGGCAGCGACATCGAGGAGACCGCGTTCCAGACCAACCTGGAGGCAGCCGAGGAAGTGGCCCGCCAGCTGCGCCTGCGCGACCTCGGCGGCCTGGTGGTGATCGACTTCATCGACATGGCCTCGACCAAGCACCAGCGCGAAGTCGAGAACCGCCTGCAGAACGCCCTCAAGTACGACCGCGCACGCGTCCAGCTTGGCCGCATCTCGCGCTTCGGCCTGATGGAAATGAGCCGCCAGCGCCTGCGCCCGAGCTTGGGCGAATCGAGCCAGATCGTGTGCCCGCGCTGCGACGGCCATGGCCGCATGCGTAGCGTGGAATCGCTGTCGCTGTCGATCATCCGCGTCGCCGAAGAGCACGCGATGAAGGAGAACACCGGACAGGTGCTGGTGCAGGCGCCGGTGGAGATCGCCAATTTCCTGCTCAACGAGAAGCGCTCGGCGCTGCGCGAGATCGAAAAGCGCCATGATGCGCCGATCATCATCGTCGCCGACGAGCAGCTGCATACCCCGCACTACGAAGTCACGCGACTGCGCGAGAACGAGCTGGGCGAGGAAAGCACCAAGCCGAGCTATCAGCGCGGCACCCCGCGCAAGCTGCCGGTGCATGCCCTGACCAAGGCGCAGCTCAACATCCCGGCGATGCCGGCGGTGACCTCGATCAAGCCGACCCAGCCGGCACCGGTTCGCGATGAACCGACCGAGCCGGTGGCCGCCCCCACCCCGGTGGCCGCACCGGTCGCACAGGCCAGTGGCGTGGTCGGCTGGCTCAAGCGCATCTTCGGCGGCAGCGAGGCGGCGCCGGCCCCCTCGACGCCGGCGCAGCGCGCGCGCCAGGGCCAGGGCCAAAGCCAGGGCGAGAGCGGCCGCGGTGGCAACCGCAACGACCGCAA
>DATCVI010000091.1:0-38377 GCA_036566925.1 Stenotrophomonas sp. | reverse complement strand
CCGTGGCGTGGGCGCATCGCTCGCCTCAGGCGCAATCCGCTTTCGGGGTGTGGCGACGGCCGGCAGCGTTGGCTCGGGCTGGGGACGGGCACGGCGTGCGACCGGTGCCGTGCCGGCTTGCGGGCTCATTCTCGGCATCGGCGCACTTGTTTGCGGCGGCGCGACTGGCAACGGGCGCAGGGCCGGCGGCGTCGGCAGCAGCGAAGTTTGCGGCGCCACGGGCTTGGGCGCGGGTATTGCCACGCGCTCGCCGCGCGTCGCGCGCCGCGCGACGGGTTCGGCGATAACGTCGTGATGATGGATTTCGCGCGTATGCACGAGCCGTGGCGCGCTATCGGGCGACATCGGTGCTGGCGGAGCGGGCACGGCCTCGTCAAGCGCCGCGGGCGGCGCTGCCTCGCGGCCTTCGAACAAGCTCGGCCGGCGCCGCCGCAACGGCGCTTGCGCGGCGCCATGCGTGCGTTCCACGAGCCGCTGCAGGAAGCCGCTCATGGTTGCACCAGGTCGAGATAGAAGCGCCGCCGCACCGGCGACAGTGCGAGGATGTCGCGCTCGCGCCAGCCGTAGGTGCGCGCCAACTGGTGCACTTCGGCGAGCAGGTCCTGGGCCCAGTCGTCGAACGACTCCCACAGGTACTGGCCGATATCGAAAGCCGCGGCCCATTCGCTGGCGCACGCCGGGCAGGCGAGGGCCAGCCGCAAGTCGGCCAGCGGATCGTGCTCGGCCATCTGCGACTCGATCTGCGCCACCAGCGTGGCCGGCAATTCGCCGGCACTGGCGTCGCGTTCGCCCTGGCGGACCCGCAACACGCAGCGGTGCAGCAGCGCCGCCACTGCCACCGCCGCATCGGCCGAGTCATCGCGCAAGGCCATCACGTCTTCGCTGCTGGGCAGGCGGAACTCGACCGCCCAGTCCTGCGCCTGCAATTGCAGCGACGGAGCCGGCACCGGCAACGGTGGCGCATGACCATGGAACTGCGCGCACTCGAACTGCGACTCCAGGGTTTCGCCGCATGCTGGGCACTGGGTCAAGGTGTGCAACTGCGGGCCGAACAGCGCAGCCTGCAGCCGGAACAGCGCCGCGTCGCGCAGGCCCAGGCTCGCCACGCGCCAGGCTTGTGGCTCGGGCTGCGGCCACACCGCCTGCAGCAGGCCAACGGCGCGCGCATCGGCGGACGCGCCGTGGAGCTGCTCCCAGGCGTGCAGCAGCGCCTGCTGGAAACCGGCGTCGGCGAAGGCGGCTGGCATCGACGTGCTCAGGCCGGCTCGGTGAAGCTCGGCTCGGCTGGTTCGACCACGTCCGGATCGCGCTCCCAGCCCTCGTTCTCAAGCTTGATGTGCTGGATCGCCACCGCATTGGCGTTGGCATCCAGGTCCGGCAGCGCCTGGTATTCGGAGACCCAGCAGCGGAACAGGCGATAAGCAATCGCCAACTGCCCGGCTTCGTTGTAGACCTCGATGATCAAGTCCTTGCGGAAGTCCTTCAGCGAGGTTTCCGAGCCCAGACCGGCACCGAAGTTCCAGACCTTGTTGGCCCACTGCTCGAACTCCTTGTCGTGGGTGACCCCGCGCTCCAGCGTGATCGGCTCGGACTTGGTGCGCCCGGGCGACTTGCGACTGATGCTGGGGTCGCCGCCTTCGCGGTGCTCGACCACTTCGGTGCTGCGCTTGAGCGCGCCCACCTTGCTGATGCCGGCCACGTACTTGTTGTCCCATTTGACGCGGAACTTGAAGTTCTTGTACGGATCGAAACGCTGTGCGTTGACGGTGAACTGGGCCATGGGAGTGCTCCGGTAAAGAGAGAGATCAGGTCTCGATCGCGCCGGCGATCTGCTGCAGCTTCAGCACCACGAACTCGGCCGGCTTGAGCGGCGCGAAACCGACCACGACGTTCACCACGCCCAGGTTGATGTCGTTCTGTGTGGTGGTGTCCTTGTCGCAGCGCACGAAGTAGGCGTCGCGGGGCGAGCTGCCCTGGAAGGCGCCCTGGCGGAACAGGTTGTGCATGAAGGCGCCGACGTTGAGCCGCACCTGCGCCCACAGCGGCTCATCGTTGGGTTCGAACACCACCCACTTGAGACCGCGGAACAGGCTTTCCTCGATGAACAGCGCGGTGCGCCGCACCGGGATGTACTTGTACTCGTCGGCCAGTTGGTCGGCACCGCGCAAAGTGCGTGCACCCCAGACCACGCGGCCGCTGGCCGGCATCGCGCGCAGGCAGTTGATGCCGCGCTGGTTGAGCTCGCCGTTCTCGGCATCGGTCAACGGCACCGAGAGTTGCGGCACGCCGACCAGCCCCGCGTCGAGACCGGCCGGCGCCTTCCACACCCCGCGCTGGGTGTCGGTGCGGGCGAACACGCCAGCGACTGCGCCGCAGGCAGCGAAGGTTTCGATGGCGTTGGCGCGCAACAGGTTGGGCTGGCGCAGGCGCGGGAAGAACAGCGCGGCATTGCGGCTGCGCGGATCGGCGAACGTGTCCAGGCCGTCGAGCGCATCGGCCTTGGTGTCCCAGGTGCTGGGCGAGTCGATGACGTGGAAGGCACGGCGCTGTTCGCAGTACACGGTCGCCGCCGACAGCACGATCGGCTCGGCGTCGAAATTGACGCCATCGTTGCTGCGGTAGGGCGGGATACACAGCAGGTTGAACAGGTCGGCCTGCTCCAGCGCGTACAGGCCGCGCTTCTGCGCCAGGCCGAGTTCGGGCAGGAAATCGGCCGCGGCCAGGGCACCGCCGTCGCTGGCGCTGCGGTCGGCCTGGTCGTATTTGAGCTGCAGGGCGGCGCGTGCCTGGTCGAGGGTCTCTTTCGGCGTCGTGGTATCGGCGCCATCGCGCACTGCTTTGTCCAGCGCCAGCTTGGCCTCGGCGGCCGCGGCTTCGGCGGCGCTGACGTCATCGACGCCGGCACTGACGGTAGCCGGCAGCGTCCCCTGGACGCGGACCAGGTCGGACTCGGACAGCAGCACTCGGTCCACCCGGCGCGCACTCTCGACCACGGTCAGGTTGAGGTAGGTTTCGCTGGCGCCGCCGGGCGAGGCGTCGCGCACGCTGAGGTTGAAGACATCGCCGGTGCCGACGCCAAGGGCGGCCGCCACTTCGGCATTGCCCGACATCGTCACCTCGGCGCGCAGCTTGCCGCCCCAGCGGCCTTCGTTGGCTGCCTGCAGCGACAAGCCACCGGCCTGCAGCGGGGCGCGCGAGGGCGCGGCGGACTTGGCCGCGGCGGCCAGTGCCGAATCCTTGGTCGCGCCGGGCGCAGCTGAGGCTGCGGTGATCGCATCGGCCACGGCCTTGGCCGCGGACAGCTCGGGCTCTTCGGCAAAGGTGGCCGCCTTGGTGCTGGCGTTGGCCACCACCGTGGCCAGGTCGGCACCGGTAGCGGCCGCTTCCCATACCGCCGCCGCGGCCGCTTCGGCCGCGGCGCGGTCGGCGTCGTCGGCATAGCTGGGATGGAACAACCGCACGATGACCGCCTGGCCACCGCCGTTGAGGAAGAAATCGCGAACCGCGTAGCCCAGCTGGCTGTCCAGCCAGAGCCCGCCGAAGCTGCGCTCGAAGTCGCCGAAGCTGTTGATGGTGACCGCTTCGTTCACCGGCCCACGCAATGCGCGGCCGAGGAAGGCGGTGATCGAAGTGGCCACACCGGTGATGGTGCGCACGCCGCTGGGAATCTCTTCGACGTAGACACCAGGGTAGGAAAGGGCAGCAGGCATTTCGGTTCTCCTTGCTCGCTCGGCGGCGCTGGATCAGGAAGGTTCGGAATCGCTCGTGGCCGGCGGCGGGCCCAGGGTGTAGAGGGCGGTACCGTCGGGCAGCTTTCGCACTTGCAGTTCGCCGCGTTCGGCCAGCACCTTCAGCACCGCCTCGATGCGTCCGTGCTCGCGCTCGTAGCGCTGCTGCGGCAACCACCAGCGGGTGATGCCCAGCAACGTGTCGGCGGCCTGCGGATGCCTTCGCAGGTACGACAGCACGGCATCGGCGACTTCCGGGTCCGGCGCATCCTCGGGCGGCTGGCTGGCGCTCATGCAGGGGCTTTCCGCTGTGCTTGCGGGAGAGATCGCAACAACCGTGCCAGCAAATGCCCGTGGCGCGCCTGCGAGTAAAAGTGCTTGAAAAGATGGGGGTTCTGCGATTGCTGCCGAAGCGGAGCCGGAGTTCGATCCCGGCAGTGCCGGGGGTTTGCGCACCCGGCGCGCGCGCTACCGGGTGCGGCCAGACCCGGCGCGACTCAGTCGCCGTGCACGCGCTGGATGCCGTGGCGCTTGAGCAGCTTGCCGAGGTGGCGACGCTCGGTGTGCGCCAGGTTGGCGGCGTGGCTGACGTTGTAGTCGGTACGGGCCATCAGCTGGGTCAGGTAGACCTGTTCGAAACGCTCGATCGCGTGCTGCTTGGCATCAGCGAAGGACAGCACGCTTTCTTCGGCAGGCAGTGGCTTACCGACCGGACGCCGGGCCGCCGTGGTCTGCCAGATCTCCGGGGCCGCCATGGCCAGTTCTTCCAGGCCGATGTCGCCTTCGGGAGCGTGCACGCAGGCGCGCAGGATTACGTTCTCAAGCTCTCGCACATTGCCCGGCCAGCTGTGGTGCGCCAGTGCGCGCAGCGCGTCCGCTTGCCAGCGACTGGCCGGCAGGCCATTGCGGGCGACGGTCTCGGCGAGCAGATGTTGCGCGAGCAGTTGCAGGTCGCCGCCGCGTTCGCGCAAGGGCGGCAGGGTCAGCTGCAGCGAGCTGAGGCGGTAATAAAGGTCGCGGCGGAAGTGGCCTTGCTCGATCGCGCCCAGCAGCGCGCAATTGGTCGCCGCCAACACCCGCACGTCGGCCACCCGCACCGGGCGCTCGCCGACCACGCGAAACTCGCCGCTCTGCAGGAAGCGCAGCAAGGTGGTCTGGGCGCGCGTGGACAGCGAATCGACCTCGTCCAGGAACAAGGTGCCGCCGCGCGCATATTCGACCAGTCCCTGCTCGCTGCTGCGGGCGTCGGTGAAGGCACCACGACGATGCCCGAATAGCTCGGCCTCCAGCAAGGCATCGGGCAGGGCGCCGCAATTGACCGGCACGAAAGGTTTATCGCGGCGCGCACTGGCGTAGTGCAGCTCGCGCGCGACCAGCTCCTTGCCGGTGCCGGTCTCGCCCTCGATCAGGACCGAGGCATCGCAGTGGGCGTAACGCTGGATCAGGGATTTCAGGCGGCGCATCGCATCGGCGTCGCCGATCATCGACGACATCGCCGCAGGGTCTTGAACGGGGGGGTGCATGGCAAGCTCCGTCTGTGAATTGCTCCATGGGTGCGGCCGGGTCGCGCGGGTCGGACGGTGCCAACCCGCCATTGCGACTGCGACTCCTGGAGCAACGTCAAAGCGGGCGCGAATCCGGCCAGGGCCAAAGTGAACCAGGCCAGGGCGCGGATGACTGGTACAGCTTCGGCGGCAGCCGCGCGCTCGCACGGCCTATACAGGCCGGTTCCTAGACTGCGCCGCCCCCACCTGCGAGTTGCCCATGGTCGCTTCGTCTTCGGCGTTACTCGATGCCATCGTCGTCGGAGGCAGCTATGCCGGCATGTCGGCGGCGCTGCAATTGGCGCGGGCGCGCCGCAGCGTCGCGGTGATCGATACCGGGGCTCCGCGCAACGGTGCCGCCAGCCGCGCCCATGGCTTCCTCGGCCACGATGGCCAACCACCGGCGCAGATCGCCGAACAGGGGCGCGCCGGGCTGTTGGCCTATCCGACGGTGGCCTGGCATGAGGATGAAGCGCTCACCGCCAGTGCCGTGACCGAAGGCTTCCGCATCGACTGCGCGTCCGGCGAGTCCTACCTGGCGCGGCGGCTGATCCTGGCCCACGGCGTGCGCGATGTGCTGCCAGCGATCGACGGTGTGGCCGAGCGTTGGGGCCACAGCGTGTTCCATTGCCCGTACTGCCACGGCTACGAACTGGCGGGCGGGCGCATCGGCGTGATCGCCTGTTCGCGCGAAGGTGCCAGCCACCAGGCGTTGCTGCTGTCCGACTGGGGACCGGTGACCCTGTTCTGCGATCAGGACGAGCCGGGCCTGGCGCCGGATCTGGCACGGCGGCTGCTGCAGCGCGGGGTCGAGATCGAGCGCAGCGCGGTGCAGCGCATCGACGGCCGCGCCACGGTGGTGCTCGCCGATGGCCGGCGCCGCGAAATGGATGCCTTGTTTGTTACCCCGAAGAACGAACTGACCGTGCCACTGGCCGCGCAACTGGGCTGCGAGCAGGAAGACGGCGGCTGCATCACCACCGACTCCGCCAAGCAGACCACCGTGGACGGCGTGTTCGCCTGCGGCGATGCGGCGCGCATGACCGGCAACATCGCCCTGGCGGTAGGCGAGGGGGCGCTGGCCGGGGTGGCGGCGCATCAATCGTTGCTGGGGCTGTTGGAGCGCTGAGCCGGGGCGAGCCCGCTCAGGCCACGACCAGCACGATGATGGTGCCCCAGGTGGTCAGCAGTACATGGGCAATGGCGACCGCGCCGGAGTAGCCGATCACCGCGATCGAACTGCCCGATTTCTCCTGCAGCGCCGCCAGTGCAGCGGTAAAGGTTTGCGCCCCGGAGATGGCACCCAGCAGCAGGACCGGCGGAATCTTCAGCACGCGGCTGCCGAACCACAGGCCGGCGAGCAGCGGCGCCATCGTCACCAGCAGCCCGCCAAAGAACAAACCGGCACCGGACTGCCGCACCGCTTCGAGGAAGTGCGGGCCGGCGCCGAGGCCGACCATCGCCACGAAAGCGGCCAGGCCATAGGCCTGCATCAGCTTCACCGCGCTGTCGGGCACGCGACCGAACAACGGCCGCCGGGCGCGAATGTGGCCGGCGAGGATCCCGCCCAGCAGTGCGCCGACGCTGGTGCCGATGCTCACCGTGACATTGCCCAACGGCACGACCGCGACGATGCCGAACAAGGCGCCCAGGAAGATCGCCGCCCCGACCACCACGAAGTCGGTGACATCGGTGGCGTGGACGATCTCGCCGAACTCGGCGGCCGCGCGCTCCACCGCCGGCTCCGGCCCCACCAGCAGCAGCACATCGCCACGCTCGATGGTGGACTGCGTGCCGATCGGCATCTGCTGGCCGTTGCGCAGGATCTGGCGCAGGAACACCGCGCGCACCGCGTCGGCGCGGGCGATCTCTTCCAGGGTCTTGCCGGCCCAGCCGGGCTTGCGGATGAACACGTGGTGCGCGGCCATGGCGATGTCGAGCAAGGCCGGGTCGTCGACCTCCTCGGCGCGCTCGCCGAGCATGTCCACCAGGGTAGGGCGGCGACCGCCCACCGCGAGGAGGTCACCCGCCCGCAGCACGGTGTCCGGAAGTGGCTCAATGAGCGTATCGCCGCGGCGTATCCGGTACACGAACAGGCGCTCGCCCTCGAGCTGGCCTTCCGCCTGCGCGACCGTCTTGTCGGCGATCGCCGCACTCGGCGCAATCCGATAAGCGCGCGTCTCGAATGGCTGCCACGCCGAGGCCACGCCAATGCGCCGGCGTTCGATGCCATAGCGCGCTTCCAGCGCCAGCGCCTCTTCGACCAGGTTGCTGCGCAGCAGGCGCGGGCCGATCACCGTGCAGGTGAAGATCACCCCGAGCGCACCGGTCAGATAGCACAGGGCGTCGGCCACGCCGATGTGCGCCTGGTAGCGGGCCTTGAGTGCCTCGTCGATCGGCATGCGCGCGATCGCCTCGCTGGCGGTGCCCATGGCCGGTGACTCGGTCAGCGCTCCGGACAACATGCCGGCGGCCAGGCCCGGATCGAGCCGCAACCAAAGCGCAACCGGGATGGCCACGGCCAGGCCGACCACCGGCATAAACACCGCCAGCACCGCATAGCGCCAGCCATCGCCCTTCATCGCCGACGCAAAGCGCGGCCCGACCTCGTAGCCGATGCCGAACAGGAACAGCAGGAATACCAGCGACTTGGCCGTGGCCGAGACCGGCACTTCGAACGCCCACCCCAGCAACATGCCGGCCAGCAGCGATCCGGTCACGCCGCCGAGGACGAAGCCGCGGATGCGGATGGCGCCGAGCCAATAGCCCAGCGCCAGCGCCAGGTAGATCGCCAGTTCCGGATATCGCGAGAGGATGCCAGCCAGCCAGGCCATGCGGCCCCCTCACAAACTGGGCGGGTCGTAGAACACCATGACGCGCAGGTCGTCGAGATCGCTGCGTTGCGGATCTTTCTGTTCCACGTGCGCATAGCGCAGCCGCAACATCAGGCCCTTGAACCTGCCCTCCGGGACCGCCCACTGCAGGTTGAAGTCGTATTCGTCCTTGGCGAAGTCGCCCGGCGCATCCGGGTCCGAACCATCGACATAGAGCGCGTAGACACTGGCGCCCTTGACCGCCTGGAAAGCGTACGACGCGCGCAACAACCAGGCGCCTTCGCCATCGCGGTTGAAGTCCTCTACCTGCACGCTGGTATAGCCCGGGTAGCCGCTCCAGGGGTTCTGCATGTTGCTGTCGCCACCGGCGCGGGTGTAGGCGGTAGTGAACAACGCCCCCTTGTAGGCGAGTTCGGCCTTGCCGCCCCATTGCTGGGAGGAGAAGTCGGCCCCGCGCAGCAGGTCGTCGCCGGCGCTGCCCTGGTCGGTGTACTGCAACCCGAGCTGGAGTTTCAGCGCCTCGCCCAGCGGGATGGCGTACTTGGCCTCGGTGTAGAAGATGTCGATGATGTCGTTGCTGTGGTAGCCGATCGCGCCCAGCGAGAGATTGCCGGACTTGTAGTTGGCGCCCACGCTGTACACGCCGCGCTTGATCCCGGCGGGGGCGCCGGCATCGGTCGCCATCGAGACGAACTCGTCGGAATTGCGTTCCTTGATCTGGTCGAAATAGCCGCCGCCCACGCGCCACTGCGGGGCGCCGTCGTCGCCGCCGTACAGGCCCTGCACGGTGATCGCCTGGAAGGTATTGGGGGTCATCCGCGCGTCGTTGCGGTTGATGTAGGGCGTGTCGATGCCGAAGCGGCCCAGACTCAGCCGCGTGTCCTGGTTGAGCAGGAATTCGCCGTAGACCTCGCCCAACACGGTGTAGCCCTCCTGGCCTGGCTTGAGCAGCAAGGTGCCGTCCTTGTCGTCGGGGCCGTACAGCCGTTGCGAGGTGTAGCCGGTCGCGCCCAGGGCAAAGCGCTCGCGGAAGTAGCCGGTCTTGAAGCCGGCCGAGCCGCCCAGTGCCCAGGCGGAGCTTTCGCTGTCGTCGTACTTGTCGCGGTCGAGGTAGAAGGTGCGCGCCTGCACCTCGAACTTGGTGTCCTGGAACGCCTTGCGCCGGGTCTCGCGGATCCAGTCGCGGCGGTCGCGCGGGCCGAACGCTTCGTCCAGCGGCGTCTGCCCCTGCTCGGTGGAACTCGGAGCGAGGATCACGGCTTCGGGGCTGACCACCTCGGCTTCCTCGGGCTCGACCGACGCGGTGGATTGCGCGTAGCCGGGCAAGCTGTGCAACAGCAGGCCGGTGAAGGCCCACTGCTGCCAACGCATTGCCGCCGTCCCGCGCCGCTTACGCTGAGTGATGTTCACGCGCGCCTCCCCGGTGCTAGTTGGATAGCACCATGGCGAAGTAGCCAAACACGGTGTAGAGCACGCCGGAGACCGCATAGCCCACCGGGAATCCGACCCACGGCACCGTGCTGTCGATCTCCTTGGCCGCTTCACGCGCAGGCCCGGAGTGCGAGCGCGAGCCGGCCACGCCGCCCATCAGGACCGCCGGGTTGATCTTGAACAAGTGATAGCCCACCGCCCAGGTGACGAACGGCGGAATGGTGCTGGCGACAAAGCCGGCGACGAAGATCTTGATCGCGATCGAACCGGTGAGCTGTTCCAGCAACGTCGCCCCGGCATTGATGCCGACGATGGCGATGAACGTCACCAGGCCCAGGTCTTCGAGGATGTTGCGCGCGGCATTGGGGGTGCTGCCGAAGTAGCGCAGGCGCGAGACCAGCGAGGACACCAGGATGCCCGACAACAACAAGCCGCCGGCATTGCCCAGGCCGACCGAGAAGTCGCCGATCGGCACGTTGATCATGCCGATCAGCAAGCCCAGCACCATGCCGCCGGAGAGCGTGAGCAGGTCGGTCGAGGTGCTCGGGCGGGCGACTTTGCCCAGCAAACCGGCGGCCTTGTCCACCGCGCTCTTCAGGCCGGTGACGAAGATCACGTCCAGGCGCTTGAGTTCGGTGTCGGCGCCCACCGGCATCGGTTCGCCCGAGCGCTCCAGCCGGGTCACCTGCAACTGCCCGGCGAATTCCTCGGTGGCCAGGGTCTTCAGCGGCTTGCCGTCGAAGGCCTTGGCGGTGACGAGGATTTCGGCCTGGTCCAGCGGCACGTTCAGCGCTTGCGGGTCATCGACCTCGGCGCCGATCAGGCCGATGTTGCTGGTCAGGTCCTGCAGGCGCCCGCCGAGCGCGATCACGTCGCCCGACAGCAGCACCACATCGGCACCGGCGCCCAGTGCTTCATCGCCCCGGCGCACATTGACGATGCGGTATTGCGGGAACTTGCCGCGGAACTGGCCGATGCTCTGGCCTACGGTGGCCGGGTTCTCCAGCCGGTAGGCGCGCAGCCCGCCGCCGCGATAGCCGCTCAGCGCGGCATCGTCGACGTTGCGCACGCCATGGGCCTTCTCGTAATCGCGCGCGGCCTGGCGCGCGTCCACGCCCCACCAACGCGGCAGGTACTTGCAGATCAGGATGATGCCGACCGTGCCCCAGATATAGGTGACGCCGTAGCCGAGCGCGATCATTCCCGACACCTGTTCGGCGCTGGTGCCCGGCGGCAGCTTGTAGGCGCCTTGCTCGACCGCCATTTCGGCGGTGCCGATCGCCGCGGACATGGTCTGCGAGCCGGCCAGGATGCCGCCGGCCGAGCCGGCCGGCAGTCCCAGCAGGTTGGTCATCAGCACGACCAGGCCCAGGCCAAGCACCGCGCAGATCACCGCCAGGATGGTGAAGGTGATGCCGTCCTTCTTCAGGCTATTGAAGAAGGCCGGCCCCACGCGCAAGCCCACCCCATACATGAACAAGTAGTAGAAGAGCGACTTGGCGAAGTTGTCCAGCTGCAGCTTGACGCCATAGGTCGACGCCCAGGTGGCCAGGGCCGCGCCGACCACCACCGCAGCGGCGACCATGCCCAGGCCGTAGCCCTTGAACGAGAACTTGCCGACGAACACGGCCATGCCGACGGTGAAGAACAGCAGGATGTACGGGTTGCTCGCAAGGAACTGGAAGAAGGCTTGCATGGCTTTGTTCTCCGGTGCCGCGAAGGCGAAAGGTCACTGCACTGAGCTGGCGCTGCGTTCGGCCAGGACCGCGGGCTTGATCAACTTGATGCCCTGTGCGGCGTGGTAGCCGTGGATTTCCTTGACATCGAGCTTGCGCATGAAGGCAATGGTGTCGGCGGTGATCACCTGGCCCGGCACCATGATCGGAAAGCCGGGCGGGTAGGGGATGACGAAATTGGCCGACACCATCTCCGGGCCGTCCTTGAGCCGGCGCTCGACGTCCTCGCTGTGCAGCTTGACGAACTCGCAGTTGGCTTCGTCGTAGGCCATGAAGAACGCCGGGCGCATGTGGCCCTCGTTGCTGCGGCCGTTGGGCGCTTCACGAAAGGCGTCGTGGAAGCGGCTGAAGTTGGGCAGGTCGGGAACATCGGTCATCAGCGAGCGCACGCGCTCGGTGAAGCCCTGCTGGCCCGATGCGCCCGATTGCGACAACCGCGTCTCGATCTCGCGCGACAGGTCGGCCAGCGCCTTTATGAGCAGTGCCGCATCACTGTGGGTGTTGTTGATGTTGATCTGCACCAGCACGCTGTTGCGCGAAGTCTTGTTGATCTGGATATCGAAGCGCTCGGCGAGCAAGCCCTTGAACTGGGTGCCGTCGAAACCGGCGGCGCCGCAGACCAGGGTCAGGCGGGTGGGGTCCAGGGCGAACTCGTCCTGGTCCCAGGCGAGCACGGTTTCGGCCCAGCTCGAATGGGCCGGGCCGTAGTCGCGCAGGCCCGACTCGCGGTATTCGGGCGGGATCATGTCTTCCGGCGACGCGGCGCGGAAATACTTGGAGATCAGCGGGTGGGTGTTGATGCTGCGGCGCAGGCGCACCGACAGGTCGGTCATCTTCAGGGTGAGAGCGTAGCCTTCCAGCTCCATCTGCCGGCGCGCCAGGTCGAGCGAAGCGATCAGCTGCAGGTTCGGCGAGGTCGAGGTGTGGGCGAAGAACGCCTCCTCGAACGGGCCCTCGACCTGGTGGAAGTCCTCGTCCCAGACCAACATCATCGAGCCCTGGCGGAAGGCCGACATCGACTTGTGGGTCGAGTTGGTCTGGTAGACGCGGATACGGACCTTGTCCGGGTCGGGCAGCAGGCGTTCGTCCAGGGAGAGCGGTGCGTCGCGGTCGCGCCCGGCGCGCCAGGCCGCGTATTCGTCGCGATAGGCCTGGCTGCGATAGCGCTCGGTCAAGGCGGCCGCCGCGCCCATCGCGGTGCGCCGGCGGTGCAGCGGGTTGAAGCGGGCAAAGCCAAACCAGGCTTCGTCCCAGAGGAAGATCAGGTCCGGCTTGATCGCCAGGCATTCTTCCATCACCCGGCGCGGGTTGTACATGTGGCCGTCGAAGGTGCAGTTGGTCATGTCGATGACCTTGACCCGCGCCAGGTTGCCTTCTGCCGCGCAATCGAGCAGCGCCTGCTTGATGGTGCGCAGCGGCACCGCGCCGTACATCGAGTACTGGGTCAGCGGGAAGGCTTCGACGTAGTAGGGCTGCGCCCCGCTCAGGACGAAACCGTAGTGATGCGATTTGTGGCAGTTGCGATCGACGATGACGATATCGCCCGGCTTGCAGACCGCCTGCACCACGATCTTGTTCGAAGTCGAGGTGCCGTTGGTGCCGAAGTAGGCGCGCTGGGCGCCAAATGCACGTGCCGCCGCGTTCTGCGCGCGCTTGATGGTGCCGGTGGGTTCGAGCAGGCTGTCCAGGCCGCCGGTGGTGGCCGACGACTCGGCGAACAGGATGTTGGTGCCATAGAAGTGGCCCATGTCGCGGATCCAGTTGGAGCCGAATATCGACTTGCCGCGCGCGATCGGCAACGCGTGGAAGGTGCCGATCGGACGCAATGCGTACTTCTTCAGGTTGTCGAAGTACGGGGTCTCGTAGCGGTCCATGATCCCGTCCAGGATCGCCAGGTGGATTTCCATCGGCTCTTCGAGATGGTGGAACACCCGCCGCAGCGGCGCGGCTTCTTCGCTACCGGCCAGTTGTTCGGTCGAGCGGTCGGTGAGCAGGTACAGGTCCAGCTCGGGGCGAAAGCGCTGGATCGTGCGTGCCAGCGTGGTCGATAGCGCGCCGGCCTCCGAAGCGACCGCATCGATGGCGATGTAGCGGGCGATGAAACCCTTGAGATCGGCGATGTCGTGGCGCGAAGGACGGTCGAAGCCGTCGATCAGCACTACCGCCTGCAGGTCCGGGTTGACGATCACCGCCAGCGCCGCATCCTCGAAGCTGCCGGCGTGCACCGCTTCATAGTGGAAGGCATCGTCGCCGCGGCGCATGCTGCGCATCTCTTCCTTGGCGCGCTGCCAGTGCGCCGGATTGTGCGGCGTCACCACCAATACTTCGAAGTACGGCTTGTCGGCGACGCCGAGCAATTCCGGCGGTAGTGCGTCGAGCAGGGTGCGGTCGTCATCTTCCCCGGGCTCCCAGGATTGGGCCTGCCGCCGGTAGTCGCCGGACAGCAGCGCGGCGGAGACCTTGCTCACCAGGCGCGCGAACTCCGCCGCCTCGCCGTTATCGAAGGCGCGCTCGACCGTGGCCAGCAGGCGTTCGCCCGGGTAGGCCCAGCAATGTTCCATCCGCTGCACCTTGGACAACACCGTGGCGCAACGCTGGCGAGCGGCGCTGGCGTCGCTGCCGGCGTTGGCCCAGGCGCGGGCGTAGGCATTGAGTTCGCGCCACTGGTCGGCGCGCATCGAAGCGGCAACCAGTACGTTGGTCAATTCCGCCGGGGTGTGAAGATCGGAATTCATTTGAAGCCTCCGCGGCCGTAGAAGGGCGAGGCAGTCGCGACGGCCGCTGCCAGGCATCCGGGCAGCGGTCCGCATCGGCGCATCAGGGGCGCAGGCTAACCAGGCGCCCGCGCCGCTGAAATTGGCCCTTGGACCTACCCGGCGGCATTGCCCCAAGGGCCAATTGCCGGGCTTGCGGGGCAGGCGGAACGTGGTCGCCATCCTGGTCCAGAGAAGGAACACGTCCCATGGCTACGCAGAAGTCATTCCGGTCGCCGGCCCCCTTGTCGGTGCTGCTCGGCGCGTTGCTGGTGGTGAGCGCGCAGGCGGCCGATGGCGAGAAGACCAAGCTCAAGGGCGTGATTACCGGCGTGCAGGGCGACACGATTACCGTGGTCGACCAGAGCAGGACGCCGCACACCATCCAGCTCTCCGCCGACACCGTGCTGAAGAAGACCAAGGGCCTGACCGGCGTAGTGCATGAGAAGACCGATCGCAGCGTGCTGGTGCCGGGCCTGCCGGTGTCGGTCGAGCTGCCAGCTGGCGACGGCATGGCCGCCAGCCAGATCAGCTTCAAGTCCGAAGACCTGCGCACCGCGCAGCAGATCCAGGCCGGCCTGGCACCCACCAATCAAAAAGTGGACGAAAACGCCGCGCGGATGAACGATTTCGGCACCTATGAGCAGGTCGCCGGGGCCGAGGTGCTGTTCGATTCGGGCAGCGCGGCGCTGTCGAGCAAGGCCAAGAGCGACCTGACCGCATTTGCCGAGAAGGCCAAGCAGACCCACAACTACCAGGTGGTGCTGCAAGGCTTCACCGATTCCACCGGCAACCCTGCCGCCAACCAGCGGCTGAGCACGCAGCGCTCCAGCGCCGTGGCCAACTACCTGCAACAGCAGGCTGGCCTGGCCCCGGGCCGCGTGCGCGCCGGCGATGGCATGGGCGTGGCGCCCGACGCCGGCAACGGCAGCAACTCCGGCGCACGCAAGGTCGTGGTCAAGCTGGTCGTGGACAAGGGCGTGCAGGCCGGCGCAAACGCTACGGCGAAGTAGGCCACCGGCGCGCGCCCACGACGTGCCACTTGGAGGATGCATGCAGACCCCCGTTCTCGCGGCGCTGCTGGCGGCCGCGCTGCTGGCCCCGTCGATGGTCGCGGCGGCGCCGCCGGCCAGCACCGCCAAGACCGCGCCGACGGCCGCCAAGCCAACGGCCGAGGCCAGTTTTTCGCGCGAGCAACTCGACCAGATTCTGGCTTCGGTCGCGCTGTATCCCGATAGCCTGCTGGCACAGGTGCTGATGGCCTCGACCTATCCGGGCGATGTCACCGATGCGGCGGCCTGGTCGAAGGCACATCCCGATGCCAAGGGCGAGCAAGCGGTGCGCGAAGTCGCCAACCAGCCGTGGGACCCGAGCGTGCAATCGCTGGTCGCGTTTCCGCAGTTGCTCGCGGTGCTGGGCCAGGACCCGGCGTGGGTGCAGCGGATGGGCGATGCCTTCCTGGCGCAGCCCGACGCGGTGATGGACTCGGTCCAGCGTTTGCGCCGCCAGGCCGAAGCGGCCGGCAACCTCAAGAGCAACGAACAACAAAAGGTCAGTCACCAGACCGCCACGCCCAGCACGGCGGCGGCTGCGCCGCAAACCATCATCATCGAGCCGGCCGACCCGCAAGTGGTCTACGTGCCCAGCTACAACCCGAGCATGGTCTACGGCACCTGGGCCTATCCGTCCTACCCGCCTTACTACTATCCGCCGCCGCCGTACTACTACCCGGGTGGCGCACTGCTGAGCTTCGGCATCGGCATGGCGGTGGGCGGGGCGCTCTGGGGCGATCTCAACTGGGGCCACGGCGACATCGACATCGACGTGGACCGCTACAACAACTTCAATTCCAACCGCCAGATCAACCGTGACGGCAACAGCACCTGGCGCCATGACGCGGCCAACCGCGACGGCGTGCCGTATCGCGACCGCGGCAGCCGCGAACAATACGGTCGCCAGCTCGACGGAGCCTCCACGCGCCAGGACTATCGTGGCCGCGACGGCGCGCGTGGCGCCGAGCGCGAGCAGGCCGCGCAGTCGTTGCAGGACCGTGGCTTCGAGCGTCCGGCCAGCAACAACCTGGAGGCGCGCGAGCGCGCCGGCAACTCGCAGCGGCAGATGTCGCAACAGCGCGATGGCGGGCGTCCGCCGGGTTCACTGGGGCAGGGCGGCGGCCAGGGCGGGCAGAACGCTTTCAGCGGTGCGCACAACCCGGGGCAGTCGCGGGCCGATGCGCAGCGTGGCCAGCGCAGCATGCAGAGTTCGCAGCGCCCGGCCAGCGCGCGTCCGCAAGGGCGTCCGGTCAGCCGACCGGCCGGCATGTCACGAGGTGGCGGCGGCCGCCGTCGTTGAACGGAGAATCCGCATGATTGCTCGCACCCCCGTGTTGACCCTGGCCTGCGCCTTGCTGCTGGCCGGACCGGCGCACGCCCAGCAGGCCTTCCCGACCCCGGCCGCGGCCGGTGAGGCCTTGGTGGGCGCGCTGGAAGTGCGGGACCGGGAGCCGCAGCGCCTGGCCAGCGTGCTGGGAGAAGACTGGCAGCACTACGTGCCCAAGGGCAGCGTCGATCGCGAGGACGTCGATGCCTTCATCGCCGGCTACCGCAAGCAGCATGCCTACAAGATGGTCGATGCCAGTCATTCGTTGCTCGATGTCGGGGTCGATGCGTGGACGCTGCCGATCCCGTTGGTCAAGCGCGATGCCGGCTGGGCGTTCGACCTCAAGGCCGCCGAGCCCGAGCTGCGGGCACGACGCATCGGCCACAACGAGCGCGATGCGCTGCAGGCAGTGCTGGCCTATTACGACGCGCAGATGGAGTACGCCAGCAAGGAGCGCAACGATAACGGCCTGCTCGAGTACGCCGCCAAGTTCCGCAGCAGCGAAGGCCAGCACGACGGCCTGTATTGGCCGGCCGATGACAAGGGCCCCAGTCCGCTCGGCCCGCGCTTCGTCGACGCCAGCGGTGATGGCGAGTGGCATGGCTATCGCTACAAGATTCTCACCGCGCAAGGTCCCTCGGCGCCGCGTGGGGAATACAAGTACTTCTTCGGGTCGTACATGGTGCGTGGCTTCGGCCTGGTGGCCTGGCCGGCGAAGTACGGCGACAGCGGGGTGATGAGCCTGATCATCAGCCATGCCGGCGAGGTGTTCGAGAAAGATCTCGGCCCGGACACCGAACGCATCGCCAGCGCGATGACGGTATTCGATCCGGACAGCAGCTGGACCCAGGTCGATCCGCAAGCCGTCGCTTCGCCCTGAGCGCGGTTACTCGCGGTCGGCCGGCGGCGCCGGTAATCCTTCCCAATATTTCTTCGGCACGATCTTGGCCGTTTCCGGGTCCGCCTCGTAGTTGGGCGACATGATCTGCACGCCGGCGGCATTGAACGCATCCTGGATATTGGCCAGCAAGGCGCTGCGGATCTGCCAGCGCCGCGCCACATCGACGACGCGGCAGCGCAAGGTATAGCCGACCGCGAAGTCGGACAGCTCACGCTGCACCACGTGCGGCGGCGGCTCGGACAACGCGCCTTCGGTGCGCGCGGCCGCTTCCAGCAGCAGCCGGTGCACCTGCCGCCACGGCGCGTCATAACCAATGGTCAACGGCGCCTCCAGCCATAGTCCGACGCCGTCGGGGCTGCGCGAGTAGTTGTGCAATTGGCCCGACAGCACGACGTTGTTGGGGAAACTCACCTCCACGCCCAGCGGCGTGCGCAGGCGCGTGGTGAACAATCCAATCTGCTGCACCACGCCCTCGGTGTCGCCGATGCGGACGACATCGCCGGCCAGCAGCGTGCGTGAGTACAGCAGGGTGAAACCGCCGGCGGCCTGGGCAACGATGCTCGAGGCGCCCAATGAAACCATCAGGCCGACGAATACGCTCAAGCCCTTGAACGCGTCGGTGCCGGCGCCGGGCAGATAGGGATAGGCCATCGCCAGCGCAAACAGCCAGACCACTACGGTGATGATCTTGCGCGTGGGTTCGGCCAGCGGCTGGTCGATGCCGATGAACTGGAAGCGGCCATGGCTCACGCCTTCGAAGGTGATGCGGATCGCCTGTGAGACCAGGCGCGCGGCCACGAAGATCAGGGCCACGGTGAACAACCCGGGCAAGGCCAGCAGCGTGGCGCGACCGAAGCCCAGGAAACGTTCGCCGATCCAGCCGCTCATCGCCTTGGACCAGGGTTGGGTATAGGGGAAACGGGCGAAGACGAAGCGCAGCCATTCTTCGACCAGCACCGCCACCGCCAGCCAGCCGACCAGCCGCGCCAGGCTGCGGCCGCTCAGCAGCAGGCCGATGAGCATCTGCCGCGCCGAATTGCTGCGCAGCTTCTCCAGCCGCTGCTGGACCCAGGCATCGACGCGCCTGCGCATGCGCCGCACGCACCAGCGCGCAGCCAGCAACAGGGCAATCGCGACCAGCGTGGCGACCAGAACCCAGACCCCGCCGGCCATCAGGCGCTGCGGCAGGCGCGCCTGTTCGGCGGCCAGCACTGCGCCCTGCATCCGCGCCACGGTATCGGCACGCAGCGCGTCCAGGCTTTGGTTGCCCAGCACATCGCGATCGGCAGGCGTCAGCACCGTCACCAACTGGCCGCCGCCGAGGATCACCACGCCCTGTGGCACCGTCTGGTAGCGGATCTCGGCCTGGCCCGGCAGGTCGACGATGCGGGCCAGGTTGACCTCGGTGGCGCGCGCGCGCATTTGCGGGGTGTTGCCGTAGAGCGGCCCGCGGAAGGTCACCAGGTCGCGATTGAAATAGCGCGCGGTTGCCGCGTTCGCGGGCTCAGCGGGCGGCTGCGCAACCGCCGCTGCATCGGCGGCGGGTTGCTGCGCCTGCGCGCCCGCGGCACAACTCACCAGGGCGAGCAGCAACCCGGGCCAGCTCCAGCGCGGCAGCCACGGCGGCATGGGCGCTCCGGGCCTCAGAAACGATACGTCAGGCCGAGCCGGAACCCGCTATCGATGAAACGCAGGTTGCCGTTGAAGCGCGACTTGTCCGCATCGGCATCGATCCGGCGCAAGGTGTAGTCCACCAGCACGCCCCAGTTTTCCCAGGGATACCATTCGACCCCGAGCCGGCCGAAGGTGACGTCGGCGTCGATGTCGTTGATGTCGGCGGTGAAGTAGCCGACGTCGGCACCGATGCGCCATTGCTCACCCGGGGTCCAGCGCCAGCTGCCGCCGATCGTCGGTGCCGGCAGGTCGGCATCGACGCTGTTCTCGGCGCGCGTGCCTATGGCATTGCCATTGATATCGACATTCGCCGACAGCGTCAGCTGCATTTTGTACCAGAGCAGGCCCACGCGCGGGCCCAGCGCCCAGCGCTCGCGGTTCAGCGCCCAATAGACGTAGTAGGCCTCGTAGGCATCCAGGTCGAAGTCGGCCTTGAGCTGGGTGTCGGTCTGGTAATGGCGGCCGTTGAAATCGAAGTCGCGGCGAGTGCGGCGGTCGGCATCGGCGCTGTCCTGGTAGTAGCTCAGGCCGAACTCATGGTTGTCGAACGGGCGCCAGGTCGCGCCGACCGAGGCGATGGTGTTGTTCTTGTCCAGGCCGAGATCGCGCTGCAGGTCGATGCGGGTGCCGGCGTCGGTCTGGCCGTCGGCGCGGAGCTTGGTATCGAAGTCGGTGACGTAGCCGGTAAGGCGGACGCTGAAGGTATCCAGCGGTTCGACTGCCCAGGCGGGACTGGCGATGGCCAGCAGGGGAGCGACGAGCAACAGGCGAGGGGTCTTCATGGCGAGCTCCTGGTAATCGGTGGGTTTACCCGCTGTGGTTGGCGCTGCGCAGGCCGACCAGGCGCGCCACCAGCAGGGCGAGATAGAGCTGGCCGGCAATGGCTTCCAATACCGCCAGGCCGCGCATCACGCTGCTGGCCGGGGTGATGTCGCCATATCCCAGGGTGGCCAGGGTGACGAAGCTGAAGTAGATTGCCGCGCCCATGCCCAGGCCGCTGCGCGCGGCCTGCCCGCCGACCAGCATCGAGGCCGGTTGCCAGGCCGACAGCGTGGCGAAGATGACCCCGCCGCAGATGCCGATCAGCAAGTAGGCGCTGAGGGCGGCATACAGCTGCTCGGTGTGTACCCTCGCGCTGGACAGGGAATAGCGCACCGCGTGATAGGCGGCCAGCGCGCCGAGCACGCACCAGAGCACGGCCCCCACGACCGGGACGATCATCGAGCCGGCATCGTGTGCCAGCCAGCGCAGCGCCTGCACCAGCAATACCAGCCCCAGCAGGACATAGCGCTGCAGAGAGTGGCCGATGGGAAAGACCGCGGTGATCAGGCTGGCGAACAGCAGGCCCTCCATGACGCGGTGGCCGAACGCCAGCGCCTCCAGCAGCGGACCGATCGTGACCGTGGCCAACAGCGCCCCGAACAGCACCGCATAGCGATGGCGTTGGATGAGTAGCTGCGGCGAGGTAGTCATGCCGGCTCATGCCGCCACGTCCGGGACGAACCAGAACAGCGTCGCCAGGATTACGTACAGGCCCAGCAATTGGACGCCGCGCAGCCAGTCGGCGCGGCCATCGCTGGCGACCTGGCCGGCGATGATCACCGCCACCAGCACCGTGAGCACCAGGCCCGGGCCGAACTCCAGGCTCATCGGGCTCGGGCCGGTGAAGTAGCTCAGCAGTACCAGCAATGGCGCCACCAACAGCGCCAGTTGCACGCTGGCGCCCAAGGCAATCGACATGCTCAGCTCCATCCGGTTCTGCCGCGCCGCCACCAATGCGGTGGCCTGCTCGGCGGCGCCGCCGATCACGGCCAGCACGAACACGCCGGTGAAGGCATCGCTCAGGCCCAGCGACTGGCTCGCCGGCTCGACCACGCCGACCAGGATTTCGCTCAGCCAGATGATGCCGAGGCTGCTCAGGCCCAGGAACAGGCCCGCGCGCAGGTTGCTCATCGGTTCGCCGTGGCCGTGACCATGGCCCTCGACTTCGGCCACCTGCGGGCTGCGCATGGTGAAAACCACGTTGGCCACGTACACCAGCAACAACACGACCGACAGCACCAGGCTGATGGATTGCAACGCGCCACTGGGGGCAGGCACGGCCTGGCGATAGGCGGCGGGCAGGATCAAGGTGATCACCGCCAGCGACAGCAAGGTGCTCTGGGTCCGCGCGGTGCGTGCATCGTAGTGCTGCGGACCATGGCGCGCCCCACCCAGCACCATCGACAGCCCGAGCACGAACAGGATGTTGCCGATGATGGTGCCGGCAATCGACGCTTTGACCAGTTCGTGCAGGCCGCCACGCAGAGCCGCCAGCGCGATGATGAACTCGGCGGCGTTGCCGAAGGTGGCATTGAGCAGGCCGCCGATGCCCGGCCCCAGGCGCGTGGCCAGCGCAGCGGTGGCACGCGCCATCAACGCCGCCAACGGCACGATCCCGCCGGCGGTCGCGGCGAACACCCACAGCGGCCGATCCGGCAGCAGGTGGTGCAGCACGATGGCGAGGGGCACCAGCAGCAGCATCCATTTCATGGGCGGGCTCCGGCGGCGAGCGGCGACGGTGGGGCGGCGACCGCTGCCTCGGGTTCGGCCGCTGGCGCCAGCGGCTCGGCGTTGCCGCCCAATGCCAGGTACAGATCGACCCGACGCGACAGGCGCGCCTGCTGCACGCTCAGCAGCGAGGAACGCGCCGCCAGCGTGCTCATGTCCTGCGAATACACCGCGCGTTGGTCGGCCTTGCCGACGCGATAGGCATCGCGCGCTTGCTGCAGGGATTGCTGGTTGGCGGCCAGTGCGTCGGCGAGCACCGCCTCACGCTGGCCGAGCATCTGTTCGGCGGCCAACGCATCCTCGACCTCGCCCAACGCAGTCAGCGCACGTCGGGTGTAATCGGCCACGGCTTGTCGTTGTTCGGCCGAGCGCAGGCGCACCTGTCCGGTCAGGGCGCCGCCGGTGTACAGCGGCATCACCCCCGTGGCGGACACGCTCGAGGTGGTCTGCTCCAGGTCCTGGCGCGTCTGCACCGCACTGTTGCTCAGCCGGCCGTAGCCGGCCGAGATCGACAGCGTCGGCAGCATCGCGGCCTTTGCTTCGCCGACCTTGTCGAAAGCGGCAGCGACGCGGCGCTCGGCCGCGTACAGGTCGGGGCGACGGTTGAGTACATCGATCGGAATGCCGGCCGGTACCGGCCCGGGCATCGGTGTCAACGCGCTGGCACCTTGCAACGCAGCGCCGGGATAGCGGCCGAGCAGCAATTCCAGTCCGCGGGTGGCACTGAGGTAGGCCTGCCGCACCTGCAGGCTGGCATCGCGATAGCTGGCGGCGCTGGCGCGCGCGGCCAGGGTTTCATTGCCGGTGCCGATGCCCAGGCGCTCGCGATGTTGGGCCAGCGCGACCAGGCCCTGGCCTTGATCGGCCATCTGCTCGGCCAGCGCGTGTTGCAGGTTGGCCTCGGTGGCGACGAACCAGGCCCGCGCGACGCTGGCCGCCAGCGCCTGCTGCGCATAGCGATAGTCCGCGCTCTGCGCATCGGCCGCGGCAATGGCGGCATTGCGTGCATAACGTAGGCGTCCCCACAGGTCCAGTTCCCAGCTCATCCGCAACATCACGCCACTGAGCAGGGGCACCAGGTCGGCGATGGGCTTGGAGCCACCGCGGCCGATGATGCCGATCGCCGGCAGCAACTGGGCACGGGCGATGTCGACCTGGGCGTTCGCCTGCTCGACCCGCGCGGCGGCGATCAACAAGTCCGGGTTGCGGAGCAGCGCCTCGTGCACCAGGGCCCTCAGCTGTGGATCGTCGAAGCGCGACAGCCAGCCATCGTCCACTTGCTGCTGGCTGGCCTGCGCCGACCAGTTTGGCGGGATCGACACCGTACCCAGTGCATCGGCGCGGATCTCGTCGCTGCGCGGCTCGGGCAGCAGCGCGCAACCGGCCCCGGCGACGGCCATGGCCAATGCGACGGCCAGGCCGATGCGCCGGGGCAGGGCACTGGAGGCGACGGGGAGGAGAGGATGCATGGGGCCGGCCTCAATGCAGCTTGAGCACAAGCCAGTCCAACTTGGTGCCCACGCGCAGGATCACCTTGCGCACGATGTGGATCAGCTTGCCGTGCTCGGTATAGATCGCGCCCTGGCCTTCGGCGCCCATGGAGATGAACAGGTCACGGTCCTTGCCGGTGGGCCGCAGTCGTACCGCGATGCGCCCGGGCGGCAACGGCGTCGCTCCGGTCTGCGGGACCATGCCGCTGATCGGCAACTGGCCGCTGCCCGAGGCCCACACCACCGAATCGACCTTGCACTTGATGATCCGGTTGGGGAACACCTTCAGGGCGATTTCCGCCTCGTTTCCCGGCGCGACATTGCCCAGCTCGTTCTGCGCGAACATCGCCAACACCCATTGCTCGCGCTCGACGAACGACATCACCGGCGTCAGCGGCAGGCTGGCCGCGTACGAACCCTCGCGCAGTTGCAGATTGATCACGCTGCCGTCGGCCGGCGCGCGCACGGTGGTCTGATCGAGTTGCCAGCGCGCTTCGACGATCTGCGCTTTCAGCTGCTCCAACGCAGCATGCGCCTGCGCTACTTCCGACAACTGGCCCTGCGGCGTCTGCGCCGAGAGCTTCTGCTGCACCTGTGCAACTTGCGCCGTGGATGACAGCAGCTGCGAGCGCATGCTCAGGGCTTCGGTCTGTGCCTGCTCATGGTCGAAGCGCGAGCCGGCGCCCAGTTGCGCCAATTCGCCGGTCTGTTTCTCGCGGCGGTCGGCCAGGGCCAGGCGCGAGGCCAGCGCGGCGCGATCGGCGCGGATCGAGCGCAGCTGCTCGCCGAGTTCGCGCTGGTAGGCCTGCGCCGTATCCAGCTTGGCCGCCAGCTCCGGCAGCTTGGCTTCCAGCGCGGCGAGTTGCTGCTGGTAAGGCACCGGGTCGATGCGGAACAGCACCTGGCCCTTGCGGATGGGACGATTTGCCTCCACCGGCACTTCGATCACCCGCCCGGTGACGCGCGGCACGATCTGCACCACGTAGTTGATTACCCGTACATCCGAAGAAGACGGCGCCACCACGTTGAGAATGAGGATGAGCAGGGTCATACCGAAGATCGGCAGCGAGAACACGATGACCTGCGAGACGAACGTCCACGGCAGCCACTTGAACTTGAAGAAGATCAGCCAGACGAAGAAGGCGTAGATCAGGAGCAGGATGACTTCCATGGCTCAGCCCCGGTCGCCGTGGGTGGGGCCGCGCGGCGGCGTGCTGGCCCTGGACAGGGAAGCGTCGATCTCCATCGCGGTCAGACGCCGGTTGAGCGCCTCCACCTGCTGTTGCCAGGTGCTCTCGCTGGTCGCGCCCGTCGATGAAGCAACCGGCGTGGCGGCTGCGACAGGAGCCAGCGGCGTCTTGCCTTCCGCATCGCGCAGCGGCGTGAGTGCTTCACCATGCGGGGCGTGATCGTCCTGGTCGGTCCCGTAGGCGAGCTTGTGCAGGACTGGCTTGGTATAGGCCCACAGCCACGCCAGCGGCCACAGCAGGCCACCGAACAGCAGCGACAGCAGGCACAGCGTCTTGATCGCCGCCAGCTGTGGATGCCGCCGCTTCTCGGCGATCTTCTCCGGCAGGATGTGCACCAGCCAGAATGCGGTGATCAACGCGATCGGCACGATGATCAACGCCACCCAGGCCACCACGTCGGCGGCCGTATCCAGCGTTTCGCCGCTGAGCAGCGAGGCATGCGCAAGCGATGGCATGGCCAGCAACGATGCCAGGGCCAGTAGCCGCCGACAGCGGACGCGTTGCGCGCGGAACGAAGGGATCGCAGTCATGGCGGCGGTGAGTTGGGGGGGGATCGGAAGGGCTTGCTTGCGTTACGACCCTTGGCGATGGCCGCGGTAACTGCGTCCACCAGGGTGTCGCCGTCCACCGGCTTGCACAGGTAGGCATCGGCGCCGTTGGCCAGGGCCTGGCGCTGGCTCTCCTGGCTCTCATCGCCGGTCACCACGATGACCGGGATCGACAGGTTCGACTCGGCCAGCGAGCGCTGCACATCGAAGCCGCTGAGCCCGGGCATGCGCAGGTCCATGACCACGCAGTCGGGAACGCTGCCGGCGGCATGGCGCAGGAATTCCGACCCCGATCCATAGGCCAGAACGTCGAACCCGGCCGAACGAAGCAACCTGCGCAGCGCTTGCCGCACGTCGTCCTCGTCGTCGACCACCGCTACCAGGGGCGTGCGATCAATCATCCCGGCTTAACCTGGCGTGGCGCAGCTTCCGGAGCAATTGGCCCTTGGGCCCATGTCACATAGGGGCTCGCCGGCGCAATCGCCGTGGCGAGCGGGGCGGGGAACAAGCGCCGATTTCGATCCACGCCGAAGCCAGGGTCCGGGTGACATCGGCAGGGTTGGCCGTCAACGCGACCGGTGCGCGTTGTTGGGGTTGGGGGCTGCAACAGGGAAGGGCGGAAGACCACCTGCGGGGACGCATTGATGAATTGGGTCGAGCTGGTATGGCCAGTGGTAACGGCCCTGGGCTTGCTGCTCGGGCTGGTGCACCTGTTGGTGTGGTGGGCGCACCGCCGCCAAGGCGCGCATCTGGCATTGGCCTTGGCCGCATTCAGCTTTGCGGCGTTGACCTTGCTCGAGCGCCTTGCCTTGTTCAACCCCTCGCCCGACCAGGTCGCCACGCTCATTCGCTGGATGCACGTCCCCCTGTTGTTCCTGGTCGCCGCACTGCTCTACGCCGTGCACGACACCTTCGGCACGGGTGCTGCCTGGCTGGCGCTTGGTTCGCTCGGCCTGCGCGTACTGGCGGTGATTCTCGACTTCACCACCGGCGTCAATCTGAACTTCCTGCGCATCGATCGGGTCGAGTGGCGGAACTGGGGCGGGGTCTTCATCGCCCATCCCGTCGGGCCGCCCAACCCGGCGTTGTGGGTGGCCGTGCTGAGCAACCTGATGCTGGCGATCTTCGTGCTGCACACGCTGGTGCGTGGCCTGCGCCTGCAGCCACAGCGCCGCAACGCGCTGCTGTTGGTGTCCGGGGCGCACGTGGCCCTGGCCGGCTTGCTGGTGGCCACCTCGCTATCGTGGGCGCTGGACATGCCGCGCTTGCCACTGACGCTGCCATGCGTGGCGGTCTTGCTGCTGGCCGTGGGCTGGCAGTTGGGCAAGGACCTCATGCATTGGAACCAACTCGAAGGCCGGCTGCGCTGTAGCGAGCTGGGCCGTCTACGGGTGGAAAGCGAACTGAGCCAGGCCGCCCTGGCCGCTGGCCAAGGCCTGTGGCAATGGGATGTTGGAGCGCACAGCTTTATCCAGAACGACACCAATCAGCAGTTGTTGGGCAATGGTGAGGCGTTTGGTGGCGAGGGCTCGCAAGCCACCAGCAACAGGGAGGACGATGCCATGGCCGCCTTGTTCGCTGGGGTGGAGCGCAAGGAGGTAGGGCAGGTACGGCAACGCTTCTACAGCGCGATCCGCAATCCCATCTACGAATTCGAATTCCAGACCCGCGATGGCCACGGCCGCCGCCGTTGGATTTGCCTGCGCGGGAGTGCCGAACACGGCGCCGATGGTAGCCCGCTGATGGTTCGCGGCCTCACCCAGGACATCAGCCGGCGTCGCAGCGAGCAAGCGCAACTTCGGGCGGTGCTCGACAGCTCGCCCACCGCGCTGCTGTTGGTCGATCCACAAGGGAAGATCCGCTTTGCCAATCGGCAGGCAGCGCTCACATTCGAGTACCGCGACCAGGACATGGTCGGCGTGTCGGTGGACGAATTGCTGCCGGAAAGCTGTCGCGGTGGACATCCTCATCTGCGCGCGCAGTACGCCGAGCATCCACGTCGCCGCGGCATGGCCACTGGCAGCGAGCTGTTTGCGAGATCGCGCAGCGGACGCGAGTTTCCGGCAGAAATCGCGCTGAGCCCGCTGGACATCGAAGGTGCGCCACACGTGGTGGCCGCGGTGGAAGACCTTACCGAACGGCACCGCGCCGCGCACGAGGCCGCGATGGAACGCGAAAGCATGGCGCATATGTCGCGGGTATCCCTGGTGGGCGAAATCTCCGGCTCATTGGCGCATGAACTGAACCAACCGCTGGCGGCCATCCTCGCCAACGCCCAGGCCGCCCAGCGCATGTTGCGACGCAACCCGGCAGACATTGCCGACGTGCGCGACATCCTCGAAGACATCGTCGAGAACGACCGTCGCGCCGGCCAGGTCATCAGCCGTCTGCGCGGCCTGCTGAAGAAGGAGTTCCGCGCTTTCGTGCCCCTCGGAGCGAACCAGTTGGTCAATGACGCAGTGCGGGTGATCCGCAATGACCTGATCAATCGGGGCGTCGAATATCGCCTGGACCTGGCCGCCAACGTTGTTCACCTGCAGGGCGACCCGGTGCAACTGCAACAGGTGCTGCTCAATCTCATCATCAACGCCTGCGAGGCCATGGCCGATCGCCAACCGCGCACCCTGACCCTGCGCACCACGCTGGCGCACGAGGGCTGCATCGGCTTTGAAGTGCACGACTCCGGCGCCGGAATCCCGGCCGACATGCTGGAGACGATCTTTACCGCTTTCCATACCACCAAACCGAGCGGCATGGGGATGGGCTTGTCGATCTGCCGCACCATTATTGGCGCCCACGGTGGACGCATCTGGGCCAGCAACCTTCCGGGCGGTGGCGCCGCTCTTATTTTTGAACTACCTATCGTGGAGTAAGGCCATGATCGCGACGATTCCTGCGACAAGCACCGCACCGATGGCGGCCGCCATCGTGCACGTGGTCGATGACGACCCCGGCGTGCTGACCGCGCTGGGCCGCTGCCTGCGCGCCGATGGACTGGACGTGACGCTGAGCCACTCCACCCGCGAGTTCCTCGATTGCTACGAGCCGTCGGTGACCGCCTGCCTGGTCCTGGACCTGCAGATGCCGGAGATGAGCGGCCTGCAATTGCAGCAGTTGCTGGGCCAACGCGGCCAGCATCCGGCAGTGGTCTTCGTCAGTGGGTGTGCCGATGTCGCCAGTTGCGCCAGTGCCATGCGCGCCGGCGCCATCGACTTCCTGATCAAGCCGGTCGAGGCCGATGTTCTGCTGGAAGCGGTCCTGCGCGGCATTCGCAGCGAAAACGACGCACGCCAGCGGCGCGAGAAGGAGCAGGCAGCGGAACATCGCTGGAGCGGGTTGACGCCGCGCGAGAAGGAAGTGCTGCCGCATATCATCGGCGGCCGGCTCAACAAGCAGATCGCCTCCGACCTCGGCGTCTCGCTCAAGACCATCAAGGTCCACCGCGCTCGGATCATGCAGAAACTGGGCGTACGCTCGGTGGCCGCGCTGGTGCGGGTGGCTGAGTTGGCGCATGTGGGGGTTGGAGCGGGGTAGGGGCACAATGCCCCCAATGCAGCTGGCACCCCCGTCCTCAGGAGACCCGCAGTGGCCAAATACCTCATCTCTTTCCCCGCCGCCGCAATGGTCGTCCCCGAAGGCGAGCTTGAAGCCATCAGCCGCGAGGCGCACGCGGTGATCGAGCAGGCCAAGGCGGCCGGCGTGTACGTGTTCGGTGGCGGTATCGACGACGGGGTGCCGCCGGTGCTGGTGTCGGCCGAGGGTACGGTGGCGGCGGGCGGCTACCCCTGGGCGCCTCGGCTCAACGGCGGCTTGTGCGTGCTGGAACTGCCTTCGCGCGAGTTGGCAGTGGAGTGGGCGGCGCGCCTGGCAAAGGCCTGCCGCTGCGAACAGGAGCTGCGCGAGTTTATGTTCGACCCGCAATCCTGAGCAGTCGAATCGACCAAGGCCTATGCAAAGCGTTCACCCCGCACGCAGGTCGGCTTTACACCCCGGCGTCTAAGTTGAGGTTAACCCTCTTCTTCGATTGAAGCGCCGTGTCCTTAAAGCCGTTGCAGGCCCCGTTGTTCTGCCTTTCCTTTGCCCTGGTCGGCTGCACCGGCGGCGAGCGCGTGCAGGCCGGCGTGCAGCCGCCAGGCGCGGCCGAATCCGCCAAGACCAACGCGCTGGAAGCCGGGGTGGCGCTACTGCAGAACAACGGCCCGCTCGCGAAAATGGACGTCTACCTGGTCGGCTTCCACCCGATGAAGGAAGCGCCGCAGCACCAGATGGAGGCGCATCACTTCTGCCGCCAGGTCAACGAAGACTTTGCCCAATGCGCGCTGTTCGACGGCAATGGCGCCGATGCGAACTTGAACGGCATCGAGTACATCATTTCCGAGAAGCTGTTCCTGCAACTGCCGGCGCAGGAACGCAGCTATTGGCATCCGCACAATGCCGAGATCCTCAGCGGCCAATTGGTGGCGCCCGGCTTGCCCAAGGTCGCCGACAAGGCCTTGATGCGTTCGAAGATGAACAGCTACGGCAAGACCTGGCACACCTGGTCCTCCAAACCGATGGGAAACATGCCGGCCGACCGCCTGCCGCTGGGGCCGGCGATGCTGGCCTGGTCGTTCAATCGCGATGGCGAAGCACAGCCGGCGCTGGTCGCCGAGCGGGATGCACGCATGGATATCTCCACCGATGCCCTGCGCCGCGACCGCCAGGACCTGGTGCCGCTGGCCAAACCGCAGGAAGGCGTGGACGCGTTGCGCGATGCCTTCCCCAAGGCCACGCCTATTGCCGGTGTTCGCGACGCCGGCGAGCCGACGCCGGCTCAATGAGCCGCCTCTCTGTTCCGTTTCCGCAGGAGTCCCCCATGAGCCAGCATCGTCCCCTCGAAGACCAAGTGATCGTCGTCACCGGTGCTTCCAGTGGCATCGGGCTGGCCACCGCATTGCTGGCGGCCGAGCGTGGCGCCAAGGTCGTGGCGGTCGCGCGCAGTGCGCAGGTGCTGGGAGAGCTGGCACAGACCGTGGCCGAGAACGGCGGACAGTTGCTGCCGGTGGCCGCCGACGTAGCAGACCGCGAACAGTTGCAGCTCGCGCTGCAGCAGGCGCTGGGCCAGTTTGGCCGCATCGATACCTGGATCAACAATGCCGGCGTGGCGATCTACGGGCTGCTCGACGAGGTCGCCGACGAGGACAGCCGGCGCCTGTTCGACGTCAATTTCTGGGGCGTGGTCAATGGCTCGCTGCTCGCGTTGCCACACCTGGTGGCGAGCCAGGGCGTGCTGATCAACGTCGGCAGCGAGGCTTCCGAAGCGGTGGTGCCTTGGCAGGGCATGTACTCGGCCAGCAAGCACGCGGTGAAGGGCTTCACCGATGGGCTGCGGATCGAGGTGGAACAGATCTATAAGCATCCGGTGTCGGTGGTGCTGATCCAGCCGACCGCGGTGGATACGCCGTACCCCGAGCATGCGCGCAACTACATGGCCGAAGAACCAAAGCTGCCGCCGCCGCTGATCGATCCGATGCACGTGGCAGACAAGATCCTTGACGCGGCGCAGAAGGGCGGGCGCGACATCAAGGTCGGCGCGTTGGCCAGCGCCAACATCGCCATGAGCCGCTGGATGCCGCGCCTGGCCGATCGCATGTCGGCCGTACGCGCACGCACCCAGCAGCGGAAGCAGCCCGCCCGGCAGCCGCGGGGCACGCTGTACCAGGCCGGCGAAACCGGCCGGGTGCTCGGCCGCCCGGCGGTCTGAGCGCCCGTCTTTCCATTGCCAGTGGAGTTTCCATGACCAATGCATTGACCCTGCCTTTCTGGCGGCTACCACAGCCCGAAGGCTTGTTCGCAGCCACGCCACCCAGCCATGCGGACGTTGCGGTGATCGGCGCCGGCATTGCCGGGCTGGTCACCGCGCTGAACTGTGCCGAAGACGGTGCGTCGGTGGTCGTGATCGAGCGCGATGCGCCCGGTGGCGGCGAGTCCGGGCGCACGACCGCGCACCTGGCCTCGGCGCTTGACGATCGCTATTACGAGTTGGCCCGCTTGCATGGTGAGGACGGGGCGCAGCTGGCCGCCGACAGCCACGCCGCGGCGATCGACTGGATCGAAGCATTCACGGCACGTCTGCCAGACCAGTGTGGATTCCGCCGCGTGCCCGGATATCTGTTCACCTGTCGCGATGATGTACGCGGTCTTCGTACCGAAGCGCAGGCAGCCACCAAGGCGGGCCTCGACGCGAGTTTCCTCGAGCACGGCATTCCCGGCCTCGAACGCCTGGGCCCGGCGGTGTGCTTCGAGCGCCAGGGGCGCGTGGACATGGGCCGGCTGCTGGACGCGCTGTTGCGCGCCTGCGTGGCAGCCGGGGTGGTCTTCGTCCGCGACGAAGCGGTGGAAGTGCAGGGCGGGACCCCAGCGCAGGTGCGCCTGGTCACGGGCGCCACGATCACCGCACGCGCAGTGGTCGTGGCCAGCAACGTGCCATTCCATGAACGGGTCGCGATCCATACCAAGCAGGCGGCCTATCGCAGCTACGTGGTGGCTGGCCCGGTAGCGGCGGGCAGCCTGCCGGATGCGCTGATCTGGGATGACGGTGATCCTTATCACTACGTGCGCCTGGCCGAGGATGCCGAAGGCACGCCGTATGTCATCGTCGGCGGCGAAGACCACAAGACCGGGCAGAGCGAGAACACCGAGTCGTTTCCACGCTTGCAGCAGTGGGCGCGAGAACACTTGCCCGGCGTGGAGCGTTTCACCCACGACTGGTCCGGGCAGATCCTGGAGCCCGCCGACGGCCTGGCCTTCATCGGCGCCGACCCCGGCGGCGAGGACAACGTGTACGTCATCACCGGCGACTCCGGCAACGGCGTGACCCACGGCACCCTCGGCGGGCTGTTGGTCGCCGACCTCATCGCCGGCCGCGACAACCCGTGGGCCAAGCTGTATGCGCCGGATCGCAAGATCCTCAAGGGCATCGGCCAGTGGATGCACGAGAACGCGAACGTCGCCGTGCAGTATCGCGATTGGGCGGCGCCCGGCGACGGAGCCGCACAGGAACTGAAACCCGGGCAGGGCGCGGTCGTTCGCCATGGCGTGCATCGGGTGGCGACCTATCGCGATGGCGATGGCACCGTGCACGCCTTCAATGCGCGCTGCCCGCACCTGGGCTGCGCGGTGCGCTGGAGCCCGCAGGAGAAATCCTGGGATTGCCCTTGCCACGGATCGCGCTTCGATGCGCGCAGCGGCGCGGTGCTCAACGGGCCAGCAAATGGGCCGCTATCCCCCTGGGAAGGCAAATCCGGCTGAGTTGCGAGCTGACGTGGCGGCTCGACGCTCGGCCCAGCGTTGCCTATGCTCGCAAGGTCGCCGACTGCGCGAAGAGGCATCGTGGATATCGCCATCTACCTGCTGTTCCTGCTCTGGACGGGCGCCGGACTGGCCGACTTCGCGCTACACCGGCGCAGCGACCTGGCGCACACCTCGGGCCTCACCGAATCGAGCCTGCACCTGGCGCAACTGTCGGTCATGGCGCTGGCGGTGCTGATCTGGTGGGCGCTGCGGCCGACCTGGGCGGCCTGGGGCGCAGTCGCCGCGCTGGTGATGGTGCATGCGCTGGTCGGCTACGCCGACACGCGATCGGCCTGGCACAAACGCGACATCACGCCGCTGGAGCAACATGTGCACAGCGTGCTGGATGCCGTGCCCTGGGTCCTGCTCGCCTGGTACGCCACGACGCTGGCGGCCAGTGGCCCGCTGCTGGCCTGGCAACCGCGGCCGGCGCAGGTGTGGCTGTGGATGGGCCTCCCGGCGGCGGCGGTCGTGCTGTGCGCGCTGGGCGAACTTTATTCGGCCTGGCGTGCGCGGCTGAGCGCCTGACCTGTTCAATGTCGGCGCCGTTGCAGCCCGCCTCCGGCTAAGGCGTCAGCACGACCTTGCGACACTCCTCCCTGCGCTCGTTGAAGATCTCGTAGCCTTTCGCCGCGTCGGCCAGCGTCATGCGGTGGGTGATGATCTCCTCCGGCCGCAGCTTGCCTTCGCCGATGAAGGCCAGCAGCTCGGGCAGGAAGGCCTGCACGTGGGTCTGGCCCATCTTGAAGGTCAGGCCCTTGTCGAAGGCGTCGCCGAACAGGAAGCCATGGATGAAGCCGGCGTACACGCCCGGCACGCTGACGATGCCGCCGCGCCGGGTGGCGGCGATGCACCAGCGCAACGCGGTGCCGGCGGAGCCTTCCAGCTTGAGGTTGGCCATCACCGTCTCGGTGGTGCTGCCCTTGGCCTCGAAGCCGATGGCATCGATGCTGGCGTCGACGCCGCGGCCGGCAGTCATCTCGATGATCTGCTGCGCCGGATCGTCCTGCTCGTCGAAGTTGATCGGCACCACGCCGTAGGTGGCGCGCGCGAACGCCAGGCGGTAATCGTTGTGGTCGACCATGTAGATGGTCTCGGCGCCGAGCATGCGCGCGCAGGCGGCGGCCATGTAGCCGACCGGGCCGGCACCGAAGATCGCCAGGCTGCTGCCAGGCTTGACCTTGGCGTTGACCACGGCCTGGTAACCGGTCGGCAGGATGTCGGACAGGAACAGCACCTGCTCGTCGCTCAACACATCGGGCACCGCGAACGGGCCGACATTGGCCTTGGGCACGCGCACTAGCTCCGCCTGTCCGCCGGGCACGCCGCCATACAGATGGCTGTAGCCGAACAGCGCTGCCGGCGGTCGGATGTGCTTGGCGTTGAGGATCGCGCCGCGGCCGGTATTGGTGGTCTCGCAGGCGGCGAATTCCTCCATCATGCAGTGGAAGCACTGGCCGCAGGCGATCACGAAGGGAATCACCACGCGGTCGCCGACGTTCACCGCGGTCACCTCCGGGCCGACCTCCTCGACGATGCCCATGAACTCGTGGCCCAGGATGTCGCCATCGTGCATGGCCGGGATCTTGCCGCGATAGATGTGCAGGTCCGAACCGCAGATGGCGGTCGCGGTAACCCGCAAGATGATGTCATCGGCCGCTTGCAACACGGGATCGGGGACGGTTTCGACGCGTACGTCGCGGGCGCCTTGGTAGGTGAGGGCCTGCATGGAATCACTCCGCTTGCGAGAGAGCCTCCACGCTCGCCATTGGCGGGTAAAACGCCGGTGATCCAGACGTGAGCCCGATGTGCAGTGGAGCACTGCGTGGCGACGATGAAGTCTTCAGCGCCGTGTAGGCCATCGCATGCGGTTCACACCGTGCGGAACTTGCAGTAACGGCGGCGCCGTTAGCGTCCCTCTGCGCGTGCTGCGGGGAGTTCCACATCGCGCCTTCCGTCTTAACCCGAGTGTCTGCTCGGTCGCCCTCCGGAGATAGCCATGTTCATGCACAACAAGCGTCTGATGTACACCGTCCGCGTCGAGCGGCCCGACCCCGTCCTGGCCACGCTCATGCTGGAGCAGTTCGGCGGCCCGCAGGGCGAACTCGCCGCGGCGATGCGGTACTTCACCCAGGGCCTGGGCGAGGAGGACGCCGGCCGCAAGGACTTGCTGCTGGATGTGGCCACCGAGGAAATGAGCCACCTGGAAATCATTGGTTCGATCATCGCCATGCTCAACAAGGGCGCCAAGGGCGAACTGGCCGAAGGCATGGTCGAGGCGATGGAGATGCGCAACCTCACACAAAACAGCACCAGCCACACCGAGTCGATCCTGTATGGCGGCGGCCCGGCGCTGGTCAACTCCAGCGGCGTGCCGTGGACCGCGGCCTACGTCGACTCGATCGGCGACCCTACCGCCGATTTCCGCTCCAATATCGCCGCCGAGGCGCGTGCCAAGCTGGTGTACGAACGCCTTATCAACCTCACCGACGACCCCGGCATCAAGGATGCGCTGCGCTTCCTGATGACGCGCGAAGTCGCCCACCAGAAGGCGTTCGAGAAGGCGCTGTATTCGATCCAGCCGAACTTCCCGCCCGGCAAGTTGCCGGGTGACCCGGAGTTCACTGACTTGTACATGGATATGTCGCAGGGCGAGGGCGACGAGCAGGGGCCCTGGAATAGTGGCCCGCAGTGGGTGGTCATCAGCGACCGCGACCAGCAGGCGGCGCTGGATGGCGGCGACGGCAGCGCGACGGTGGCGACGCTGACGGCGTCGCAGTCCGCGGCGCAGGAAGCGTTGGCACTGCGTACCGCCTCGCAACTGGACAGCGATCCGCCCACCGGCGTTGAACTCGGCGCCGGGCCGGGCGCCGGTGCGGTGAAGGGCGACACCGCGCTGTAACGCGGCGCGTCAATGGCGGGCGGGTGAGATCACCCGTCCGCTCACAAATCGTCGAACGGAGTCCTGGCAAGATCGGCGGCAACGATTCGTGCCCGAACTGGAAACGCCTCGTGCAGCCACACACTACCGTTATCTACCAAATCGATCCTTACCTGTTCCGCGATTCGGAAGGCCACGGCTGGGGCACGCTCGACGGCATCGTCGAAAAGCTCGACTACCTGCAATGGCTCGGCGTCAGCCACCTGTGGCTGCTGCCGTTCTATCGTAACGGCGGGCGCGATGGCGGCTATGACGTGGTCGATCACTGCGCGATCGATCCGCGCCTCGGCGACGAGGCCGCGTTCATCCGACTGGTGGAAGCGGCGCGCGAACGCGGCATCGAGATCATCGTCGAACTGGTGATGCAGCACACCTCGGAGCTGCATCCGTGGTTCCAGGCCGCGCGTGCAGGTAACCCCGCTGCTGCCGACTGCTTTATCTGGTCGGACGACCCGCCGGCCGATTCGCCGGCACCGATGTTCCCGCCGATCGAATCCAGTGTCTGGACCTGGGACGGATATGCCCGGCGCTACTATCGCCATCGCTTCTACGCCCACGAGCCAGACCTGGAGTGCGGGCGGCCGCAAGTGCGCCAGGAAATGGGCCGAGTGATTCGCTACTGGATCGACCGCGGCGCCTGTGGCTTTCGTGTCGATGCGGTGCCCTACATGGTCGAGCGCGCCTGCCTGGCAGACCCGCGCGACCAAGGCTTGTGGCTGCTGGAGGACATGCGCCGGGCGGTAGTGGCCGAGGGCTGCAGGGCACCGGTGTTGATCGGCGAGGCCGACGTGAAAGCCGATCAGTACCACACCTACCTCAGCAACGACCGCCGCCTGTCGCACCTGCTCGACTTCCACCTCAACAATCACCTGTTCCTGGCCTTGGCGCGCGAGGATGCAGGCGAGATCATGCGGACCCTGGCCGAGTACGGGCCGCACGCCGACACCGCGCAACGCATCGCCTGGCTGCGTAACAACGACGAACTGGACCTGGAACAACTGACCGCCGACGAGCGTGAGACTGTGCTGCAACGCTTCGCACCCGAGCCGGACATGCGGCTGTATGGTCGCGGTCTGCGGCGACGCCTGGCACCGATGTTCAACGGCAACGTGGATGCTCTGGCCATGGTCCATGCGCTGCTGCTGTCGCTGGGCCAGGTGCCGGTGCTGCGATATGGCGACGAGATCGGGTTGGGCGATGACCTCGGCCTGCCCGAGCGGGTGGCGGTACGGGTACCGATGCAATGGCACGACGGCCCAGGGGCCGGTTTCAGCGACCGCCCCGAGCGCGCGTGGCGGCAACCGCGCGCCGACGGCGCTTACGGCTACCGCCGGATCAACGTCGCCGCCCAGATGCAGGAACCTTCACTGTTGACCCGAGTGCGCGAACTGCTGCGCATTCGGCGCCAGCTACCGCAGTTCAGCCACCCGCCGCGATGCGAGATGACCTTCCCGGGCAGCGTGCTGGCGCTGCGCTTCCCGGGGCCACCGCACGACCTGCTGGCGTTGGTCAACCTGTCCAGCAAACCGGTGTCGCTGCAGGCTGGGCTCGAGATCGAGTCCACCGCGCTCAGCCGCCACTTTCAGCAAGGCGGCACGCCGCGCCTCAATGGCTACGGCTATGCCTGGCTGTTGCTGCGACCGTAGGAAGCAAGTGCCGGCAACACCTGCGCGCCGAAGTCATCGATAAAGCGCTCCTGGCCGCGCCCGACGTTGTGCAGGTAAAGACGCTCGAAGCCCAAGTCGAAGTACGTGGCCAGCCATTCGGCGTGGCGCGCGGGCTCAGGGCTGACGTGGACGCGCTCGCGCATGCGCGCTTCATCCACCAGGGCGGCGAGCGCTTCGAAATCCTCCGGCCGTGACAGCGATTCGGAGACTTCCGCTGGCAGCACGTTGCAGCGCCACTGGTCCATGGCCGCCGCGATTGCCTCCGCGTCACTCGGCGCATAGGAGAGCTTAACCTGCAGGTACATTGGCTTGCCGGTGCCGCCGCCTTCGCGGAATGCATCGACCACCGCTCGCAACTCGGGCAGCGGCATGCTCACGGTGATCAGGCCATCGGCCCATTGCCCGAGCCAGCGCGCGGTAGACGGGGTCAACGCTGCGCCGAGCAACGGGATCGGTCGCTCGGGCCGGGTGAACAGGCGCGCCGCGCCAATGGCTGGCGCAGGCGTGGCGCGCTTGATGTCGCCGCCCTTCAACAGCATCCGCATCGCGTCGGCTGCCGCCCGCAGGCGCAGATGGCGCTCGGCCTTGTCCGGCCACGGCAGGCCGCAGACACGTTCGTTCAAGGCCTCGCCGCTGCCCAGCGCGATCCACACGCCGCCATTGCACAGACGATCCAAGGTGGCCAGCGCCTGCGCCAGGATTGCAGGGTGATAACGCAGGAACGGGCACGCCACCATGCCAAACGACAACGCCGAATGGGTGACCGCCGCACCGGCCCAGACCCACGATTGCCCCGACTGGCCCTGCGCGCGCGTCCATGGATGGAAATGGTCGGAGCACATCAGTGCCTGGAAGCCGGCATCTTCTGCACGCCGGGCGTGATTCAGCAGCTGGGCCGGATCGAACTGCTCGTGAGAAGCGTGATAACCGATCATGTTTCACAAGTCCTTGCGGGCACCGTGACCGTATGCCAACACAGCGCCGGCTAGAACGATGTCATGAAATCGCTCGGCGCCACTCACTGGGCCATCGCGGAAGGCTACATCCCCGGCTGGAGCAACGGGCCGTCGCCGCAGATGGAAAGCCACGAGACCTGCTGTGTGCTCAATGCAGGAGCGAGCGACGCACACGTGGCGTTGACGCTGTATTTCCAGGATCGCGAGCCGGTCGGCCCCTATCGTGTCGTGGTGCCGGCGCGGCGCACGCTGCACCTGCGCTTCAATGATCTGCAAGACCCGGCGCCGGTCCCGCGCGAGACGCCCTTCGCCACGCTGGTGAGTTCCGATGTGCCGGTCATCGTCCAGCACACGCGCCTGGACTCGCGCCAGCCGGCCAACAGCGTGATGACCACGATGGCCTATCCGTTGTAGCGGCACCTGCCGATGCATCGTGGCGGCCAGTCTTTCCCCCAACGGAGCAAACCCATGAGCGTGCCCCAATATCCGCGTCCCCCGTTCAAGCGCCAGCACCAGGAATTCCCGGGCAAGACTTCGAAGATGGACCCCAAGCCGGACGACGGCGAGCTCAGCTACGTCGGCAGCGGCCAACTCGAGGGCAAGCGTGCCTTGATCACCGGCGGTGACAGCGGGATTGGCGCAGCTGTGGCCATTGCTTACGCG
>DATCVI010000090.1:0-3010 GCA_036566925.1 Stenotrophomonas sp. | reverse complement strand
GGCCATGGCGGCGGTGTCGGTGCGGCGCGGGTCAACCACGATCCAGCGCGTGTCCGGATGCGCCTCGCGCGCCTGCTCAAGGCGACGGAACAACACCGGGTGCGCGTAGGCCATGTTGCTGCCGGCGAACAACACGGTGCGTGCATGTTCCAGGTCTTCATAGCAGGTAGGCGGGCCATCGGCGCCGAAGGCGCGCTTGTAGGCGGACACGGCGCTGGACATGCACAGGCGCGAATTGGTATCGATGTTGGCGGTGCCGAGCAAGCCCTTGGCGAGCTTGTTGAAGACGTAGTAGTCCTCGGTCAGCAATTGGCCGGAAAGATAGAACGCCACCGCATCCGGCCCGTGTTTGCGCACGATCGCGGCCAGGCGCGCGGCCACGTGCTCCAGCGCCTGCTCCCAATCCACTTCGCGCCGGGGCTGGTCGCGACGCACGCGCATTTGCGGCGCCAGCAGCCGGCCGGCGTGGCCGGCAATGCTCTGCGGCAGCGCGCGGCCCTTGCTGCAGAGCCGGCCGTGGTTGGCCGGGTGATCCGGATCGCCCTCGATCCCCACGATCGCCTCGCCGCCCGGTCCGTGCTCGCTGTGGATCAGCACTCCACACCCGACCCCGCAGTAGCAGCAGGTCGAGCGCGTGGTGCGCCGTTGCAGCGAAGCATCCAGCAAGGGGGCGACGAAGCTCGCCGCGTTCATGATCCCGCCTCGGCCAAAGCGTCGGTGGTCACTGCTATCGCACGCGGCACGATCCACACCATCCCGTTTTCGACCTTCACCGGATAGCGCACCGCACAGCCGATATCCGGCGCGCGCGCCTGGCCGTCTTCCAGCGAAATCAGCCAGCCGTGCAACGGGCAGGCAACATGCTCGCCCGACACAATCCCCTGCGACAGCGGCCCCCCTTTGTGCGGGCAGCGGTCGCGCAGCGCGAAAACGCGCTCGCCGCCACTGCGGAACAGCGCGATCGGCGCGACGCCTTCAGGATGCAACACGCGCGCGCCAGCCTCCGGCAGTTCATCGAGGCGACATACCGGCAACCAGCGGTCTTGGTCGTCCATGCTCAAGACTCCACCGTGGCAACCGGGGCCGATGGCAGCCGCAATGGCTGGTACTCCTCGCGGCGCGCGCCGGCCACGCGTGCTTCCCAGGGGTCCTGCAGGCCTTCCAGCGCGTACAGCAGCCGCTCGAACAACGCACGCCGGCCTGCGGCATCGTCAACGATCTGTGCGCGGATATAGCCCAGGCCAACACGCTCGATGTAGTGCACCGTCCGGTCGAGGTAATACGCCTCCTCCCGATACAATTGCAGGAAGGCACCGACGTATTCGCGCACCTCTTCGGCCGTTCGCACCTTGACCAGGAAGCGCGCCACCTCGGTCTTGATGCCGCCGTTGCCGCCGACGTGGATCTCCCAACCCGAGTCGACCGCGATGATGCCCACGTCCTTGATACCGGACTCGGCGCAATTGCGCGGGCAACCGGAGACCGCCAGCTTGACCTTGTGCGGGCTCCACATGTTGGCCAGCATCGTTTCCAGCTCGATGCCCATTTGCGTGCTGTTCTGGGTGCCGAAGCGGCAGAACTCGCTGCCCACGCAGGTTTTCACCGTGCGGATGGACTTGCCGTAGGCATGCCCGGACTTCATCCCCAGGTCGCGCCATACATCCACCAGGTCCTGCTTCTGCACGCCCAGCAGGTCGATGCGCTGGCCGCCGGTCACCTTGACCATCGGGATGCGATAGCGCTCGGCCACATCGGCAATACGCCGCAGCTCGGAGGGATTGGTCACCCCGCCCTTCATCTGCGGCACCACCGAGAAGGTTCCGTCCTTCTGGATGTTGGCGTGCGCACGCTCATTGATGAAGCGCGACTGCGGGTCGTCCACCGCTTCACGCGGCCAGGTCGAGAGCATGTAGTAGTTCAATGCCGGCCGGCAGGTGGCGCAACCATTCGGGGTGCGCCACTCCAGGAACGCGTGGGCCTGGGCGTGGCTGAACAAGCGATGCTCGCGCACCGCCTTGCGCACCTCGCCATGGCTGAGGTCGGTGCAGCCACAAATGGCCTTGGTCTTCGGCGATTCCTGGAAATTGGAGCCCAGGCAGTTCATCAGCAGTTGTTCGACCAGGCCCGTGCACGAGCCGCAGGAACTGGCTGCCTTGGTCTGTTTCTTCACCTCGTCGACGGTAAACAGGCCCTGCTCGGTAATCGCCTTGACGATCGTGCCCTTGCACACGCCATTGCAGCCGCAGACTTCATCGCTGTCGGCCATGGCACTGGCGCGGTCCTGGCCGCCGGTACCGGCATCGCCCAGCGCGGTTTCTCCGAAGATGAGCTGCTCACGCAGCGACTGCACCGGCGTGCCCTCCTTGAGCAGCTTGAAATACCAGCCACCGTCGGCGGTGTCGCCATACAGGCAGGCACCGACCAGGCGATCGTCGCGGATCACCAGTTTCTTGTAGACCCCGGCGGCCGGGTCGGACAGCACGATCTCCTCGCTGCCATCGCCCCCCATGAACTCCCCGGCCGAGAACAAATCGATCCCGGTCACCTTGAGCTTGGTCGAAGGCACCGAGCCGCGATAGATGCCGATCCCCAATTGCGCCAGGTGGTTGGCGCAGACCTTGGCCTGCTCGAACAGCGGCGCGACCAGGCCATAGGCGGTGCCGCGATGGTTGGCGCATTCGCCGACCGCATACACACGCGGATCGAAGGTCTGCAGGCTATCGTTGACGACGATGCCGCGCGCGCAGTGGATGCCTGCCTCCTCGGCCAAACGCGTATCGGGCCGGATGCCGGCGGCCATCACCACCAGGTCGGCGGGGATCTCGCTGCCGTCGGCCAGGCGCACGCCGGTGACTTCGCCGGCGGCGTTGCCGAGCAGCGCGCTGGTCGAGGCGGCCAGGCGGAAACGCAAGCCGCGCGCCTGTAGCGATTTCTCCAACAGCCCGGCGGCCACCGGATCGAGTTGGCGTTCCAGCAGCCAGCCCGCCAGATGGACGACGGTGACCTCCAT